>CAZRPA010000172.1:0-8858 GCA_964601855.1 uncultured Flavipsychrobacter sp.
ACAACGGAACGTTCACCGTCAAAGGCACACTGAGCATGGTGAGCGGCGAAGCCACAATAGAGGTGACGAACATGTTAGGTCAGGTAGTGTACCGCAGCAAGGCAATCGTACGCAACAGCAGCATAGAAGAGCACATCACGCTCGACAATACACTTGCCAACGGCATGTACCTGCTCAACGTTCGCACCGGCGACAACAGCAAAGTGTTCCCAGTATCTGTTAGCAGATAATAGGAGTTAACGAACAATCCATATACGAATAGAGCCGGCAGTCGCCGGCTCTATTCGTATATAAAAGTAAAGGAGAGATATGGAGTTTAGCAGTATCCAATAGATTTTTCAAAGTCAAGGTCTCTATTTGCACTACCAAACGATGTAGCTTTCAAATAATGATATAATATCAATTTGGCTTCTGCTTTCGTTTTATAGTACAATTTTGATAGGCTGAGGTGACTATCACTATGGTCAGGGTCAACTTCTATTGCTTTTGCGAAAAGTTGAATTGCTGCAGCATAATCTTTTCTGTTTTCGAGCATAATACCATATTCCTGATAAGCATAAGCAGCATTAGGTTTTATGGCTATTGCTTTTTCATAGTAGATAGCTGCTTTGTCATAATTGTAAAAATGGTCGTCGAGCATATTTGCATATTGCACGTGTAGCTCATAGTCGCTGGTTAGTGTGCCTAGTGCTTGTTCAAAATACTTACAGGCATTATCATACTCTTTGTAGGTTGTAGATAGCAGCAATGCCATTTCTTTTTGTGCTTTAGCATAAGTGGCATCTATGCTCAATGTTTTTTCAAAGTAATATCTGGCTTTGTTTTTATCGCCTTTGCTATCATTGAGCATTACAGCATAATCATAATTTGATCGTCTGTATTCTGGATTCAACTCTAAAGCTTGCAAGTATAGTGTTTCTGCCTTTTCATAATCTTCGTAATGGCTATCGAGTAGATTGGCTAGATTAATAAGATGGTCAGCAAAAGTTGGTTCAAGCAAAACAGCAGTTTCATAATAAGATTTGGCCTCATCATATTTACTCATTTTATGTTCCAGCAACATACCCATATTAGCATGGTGGTCAGCCTCATTTGGGTTTAAGTCTATAGCCAATTGGTAGTAATGCTTAGCAGCATCATATTTACCTAGATGATCGCTCAGGAAATATGCATATGTATTGTGGAAATTATCATTCAGTGGGTCTAGCTCTAATGCCTTTAAAAAACACTCATTTGCCTTATCATAGTCTTTATAATATTCTGCATATAATTCACCCAATTCTAAATTATAATCTCCATCTTCCGAATTGAGTGCTAGGGCATATTCTATGTGTTCTTTAGCTTTTTCATATTCTTTAAGGTTAGCCCTTAGCAGTAATGCATAGCTGTAATGATAGGCACTGTTCAGTGGATCTATCTTTAATGCAGTTTCATAATGATTGCGGGCATCTTCATGCCTGTCCAATTCCATACCCAGCAACCATGCCATATCATAGTGTGCGTCTGCATCATTGGGGTTGATCAATAATTGGTTTTCCAGAGCTCTTTTTCTTAGCTCTATTTCCCAGTTTTGTTTGTTCATAATAAAATAAGAATAGGGATAGTTTACAAAACGGTTTTACTCCTATGTACTAGGAGTAAAACCGTAAATTATATACATCAAAAATTATACCACCACATTAATCATCTTTCCTTTCACAAAAATGAATTTCTTCAGTGGTTTATCTTCCATCCATTTTTGCACAGTAGCATCTGCTAGTACTGCGGTTTCCACTTCTGCTTGCTCTGCCGTTGCAGCAAACGACATTTCAGTTCGCTTTTTGCCGTTTATAGATACCCCATAAGTTATACTACTCTCAGCTATCAGTTGTTCGTTATACTCGGGGAAGGTAGCATCTAGCACTGTAGTATTGTGCTGCAACCCTTCTTGCCATAGTTCCTCTGCTATATGAGGAGCAAAAGCAGTAAGCAGTATTGTAAGTGGTTCTAGTATAGCTCGTTTATGACATCCCAGCGTTGTCAGTTCATTTACGCATATCATAAACTGGCTCACAGACGTATTGAACGAAAACCGCTCTATGTCCTCATGTACCTTTTTTATGGTTTTGTGCAGTATGCGTAGTTCTCCTTCAGTTGCAGCTTCTTCATTTATTAGCCAGCCTTTCTGCTCGTCAGCATATAGCCGCCATAGCTTTTTCAAGAAACGATGCACACCCTCTATGCCCTTAGTATCCCATGGTTTACTCACATCTACCGGCCCTAAAAACATCTCATACAACCTGAAGGTATCAGCACCATACTGCTCAACGATTTTATCTGGGTTAACAACATTGTACTTAGATTTAGACATTTTCTCTACCTCTGCATCACAGATATAGGTGCCATCATCTTCAGTTAGCAAATATCCACTGTCTTTATTTATATTGAATAGTTCTTTAAATAAGGGAATATTAAGTAACACTCCATCAACGAGATTTACATCTACATGATGTCTTATAATACTGATTTTAGAATCCTCTCTTTTATTTTCTACTGATACGCTATCTATACCAATTTCGTTTAAGTATTCTATCGTTTTTACTATATCATTCTCAATCTTTTTGAGATGAACATACTGGCTTTTTGAGACAAATATTCTGCCTCTTCTGTTTCTGACAAGATTATTTACTAAAACTTCAAAAACAAACCTCGAACTCCCCTGTATCATTCCCTGATTCAATAGCTTTTTGAATGGTTCATCAAACCCTATATGTCCTAAGTCATACAGTGCTTTTGTCCACATACGGCTATACAGTAGGTGTCCTACAGCATGTTCGGTACCACCCACATACAGGTCTACTTGTTGCCAGTAGTCGGTAGCCGCTCTTCCTGCAAACTCAGTATCATTATGAGGGTCCATGTAGCGCAAAAAGTACCAGCTACTACCCGCATATCCGGGCATGGTATTAGTTTCCCGTTCACCTGCAGCACTCTGCACCCAGTCTTCCAGATTAGCTAGTGGTCCCTTACCTTCGGGTCCTGGTTTGTAGCTATCTACGTGGGGTAGTGTCACTGGCAGTACTTCTGTAGCTGCAACATTGGTTTCATCCACACCATACGGTACATCATTTACATACACTATCGGGAATGGTTCACCCCAGTATCGCTGACGGCTAAAGCCTGCATCACGTAGTCGGTAATTCACTCTGCGTTTGCCCGCTTCTATTTTCACCAGCGTATCTATGGCGGTTTCAGCAGCATCAGCTATGCTCATGCCACTCAGATAACCACTGTTTTCTATAGTGCCATTCTTTTCGCTATAGGCGTTTTCGCCATTATATTTTTCGCCAAAAATGTTTGTGATAGGTATTTCAAAGTGTTTTGCGAATGCATGGTCACGCTCATCACCACTGGGCACGGCCATGATAGCACCAGTGCCATATCCTGCTAGCACATACTCTGCTATCCACACTGGTAGCAGGTTTTGGTTCAGCGGATGCACTGCATACGCACCTGTGAAGCAGCCCGTTACCTGCTTCACCTCACTCATACGTTCTCTTTCCGATCTGCTTTTTACATATTGCCTATATTCGTCTACTGCATTTTTTTGTTCGGCAGTGGTTATACTGTCTACCAGTTCATGTTCTGGTGCCAATACCAGAAAATCTACCCCAAAAATAGTATCGGGTCGGGTAGTGAAGACCTTTATTGAACCATTACCTTCAGTATTTTTTACAGAGACAGGCAAAGCAAAATTCACTTCTGCGCCACTGCTTTTACCTATCCAGTTACGTTGCATTTCTTTCATTGCATCGCTCCACTCCAGCTTGTCCAGACTCGTTATCAGCCTGTCAGCATATTCAGTAATTCTCAAAAACCATTGGCGCATCATTTTTCGCTCCACTGGGTGTCCACCACGCTCAGATACACCATTCACTACTTCATCATTGGCAAGCACTGTTCCCAGTGTCTCACACCACCACACCTGAGCATGACCTTGGTATGCCAGTCGGTAGTGCATCAATATTGCTCTTTGTTCTGTAGGAGTGTATTGTTTCCATTGCTCACCATCAAACGATAGTGAATCATCTCCAGGGCAGGAGTGGTTGCTGTTTCCTTCCTGTTCAAAGATTGATACCAGTTTGCTTATTGGTTCCGCTTTTTGTGCTGTGCGGTTATACCAACTGTGAAACAATTGCAGGAATATCCACTGAGTCCATTTGTAATATTTAGGGTCACTGGTACGCACCTCTCTGCTCCAGTCATAGCAAAAACCTATGTTGTCTAGTTGTTCTCTATATCGGGCTATGTTTTTTTCTGTTGTGTCAGCGGGGTGTTGCCCTGTCTCCAGTGCATATTGTTCTGCTGGCAACCCAAACGCATCAAAACCCATTGGGTGCAACACGTTATATCCTTTCAGCCGCTTATATCGTGCATATATGTCAGAAGCTATATACCCCAACGGATGTCCTACATGCAGCCCCGCCCCACTAGGGTAGGGAAACATATCCAACACATAGCATTTTGGCTTATTGCTTTCGTTAGTTACTTTGTATACCTGATTCTTCTCCCAGTATTGTTTCCATTTCTTCTCTATGTCCTGAAAATTATATTCCATCAGTGGCTATATTGTTGTTCGTTTGTGTGTTATTGTGTAACAGTAAGGATGTAAAATTACAAAACAAAAACAGCGTATTCAATTAGTGGTTTTTCCCAGCACACTATTATTTTTTAACAATTACTATCACTATTAGTACTGGTTTAATTATTAATTTTATTCACCTCAAGAATAGTGTCTAATTAGTGATGTTTTAATTTATTGTATCACAATTCGCACTACACTCATTTTTCAAAAACTACAGTATCTATGAAGAAATTAATGTTGTTCGTTGTGTTGTCAATTATTGTTACTTTTTCATCTTTTGCTCAATCTAAATTTGACAATTGGCCAGAAATGAAAAATTTCCACACTACGCTTTCACAAACATTTCATCCTGCCGAAGATGGCGACATGAAGCCCATTCGCACCCGCTCACACGAGATGCTCACCAGTATCAAGCTGGTCAATGCCTCACATTTGCCTAAGCAGTATGACACTGACGAGATGAAGAAAATTCTAAAAAAACTTGAAAAAGAAACAGACAAGCTTAATGCCACTGTTGTCCGTCAGGAGCAGTCTACTACTATCATGAAGCAGTTTACTGTCGTTCACGATATTTTTCATGAGGTTGCAGGAATGTGCAAAGGAGATGAGAAAAAATAGATAGTTTTGTACTGTAATAAGATTTTTAAGACAATTTTTGATTCGAAAGATGAAAAAGGCACTCACGGTAGCAGCAATAACGTTGTTTTTCAGCAGCTTTTGGATGGTAGGTTGCAAAAAAGACACTATCGATCCTAGTACTTGGGAACCAGTTTCCTTTTCAGTGCCTTATGGTTGGCCACAACCAGTTTATACTTTTACCAACAATCCGCTTACTTCAGAAGGCTTTACACTAGGTAGAAAACTCTTTTATGATGTTCGCCTCTCTCGCGATAATACCATTTCATGTGGTAGTTGTCATCAGCAATTTGCTGCATTTGCTCATCTCGACCACGATGTAAGCCATGGTATATACGGATTGCTAGGTACTCGCAATTCTCCCGGCATGTTCAATTTGGCTTGGCATCCTTCATTCTTTTGGGATGGTGGGGTCAATCATCTCGAGTCTCAACCCATCAATCCTTTGCAGAGTCATGTAGAAATGGATATGACCCTCCCAGAGGTAGTGGCACGTGTATCGGCAGATAACGAATATAGAGCCAGATTCAAAAAAGCATATGGCGACGAAACTATAAATACTCAAAGAATATTCAGAGCCATGTCGCTATTTATGGCTGCAATGGTTTCAGATAATTCTCGTTACGACAAACACGAAAGGAATTTACCAGGTGGTGAATTTACTATGGAGCAAGAGCGTGGCCTTAAACTGTTCAGGCAGCATTGTGCATCTTGCCACAAAGAGCCACTTTTTTCAGACTTTTCTTTCCGTAACAATGGTTTGGTGCCCAAATCGTCTGTTAACGATAGTGGTAGAGCACACATTACCCGTAATGCAGATGATTTGTATAAGTTTAAAGTACCATCGCTACGTAATGTAGCACTCACCAGACCCTACATGCACGATGGACGGTTTACATCTCTGGAAGGTGCTGTAGAGCACTACCGCACTGGAATCATTCATTCCGCTACTACCGATCCTAAGCTCTCATCTAATATCAATATTTCTGATCAAGAGAAAAGCGATATCGTTAGTTTTCTACACACACTCACAGACAGTACTTTCATAACCAACAAATTGTTTGCCGAACCAGTGAATTAAACTAAAATTGTTTTTTATGAAGAACCTAGTAATCCTACTGTCTGTTGTATTAGTTGTTGCAACTGGTTGCACTCACGAACCTTTCGAGCCTGTAGCCGGTAAAGGTGGCAATGCTACATTGGTAGTGTATCCTGCACACCACGGTAAGGCGTCTGAGCTCGATAGCATAATGGTGTATATCAAATACAATACACAAGATGCACCTGCTAATGGGATATACGACGATTCATTGGCCTGCACATTCATTAATGCTCAGTATTTATGCACATTTACTGGACTCAAAAACGGCAACTATTACATTTATGGCAAAGGGTACGATTACGAATATGCTACCCGGGTGCAAGGTGGGCTGCCGCACAAAATCACTACTCAGCAATCGCAGAATTTCTATTTGCCAGTATCCGAAAAGCATAATTGATTAGTATCTCTGTTTACTTTACGAAGTCATTACTGCAAATTCTTTCTTGCTTTTTATATTTTATTCCTTTTATGCTATCTTACCCGGAAATCTGATTCTGTATGAACGATACCCGGCAGCATAACTCATATACTACCGCATTTGTAGTTATTGTTTTCACGTTTTTCTTTTGGGGTTTTGTAGCCGCTTCCAATGGGGTACTTATACCCATGTTCAAGAAAAACTTCGAGCTTTCTCAGTTTCAATCTCAGTTGGTCGATTTTGCTTTTTACCTCGCATACTTCGTCGGCTCACTTATCTATTTTGTTATTTCAGGTTTGTTTGGCGATCCGCTCAATAAAATAGGGTACAAAAGTGGGCTAATAATAGGGCTTATCGTATCTGCATTAGGAGCTTTGTTATTTATTCCGGCCGTCAATGCTGCTTCTTACTGGTTGTTTCTCAGTGGTTTGTTTATCATAGGCCTTGGTTTTGCGATCTTACAGATAGTAGCCAATCCATTTGTGATCAATCTTGGCGACCCAGCCAAAGGGTCTTCCCGTCTCAACTTTGCTGGTGGTATCAATTCCTTAGGCACTACCATAGGTCCAGTACTATTGGCTTATGCCCTCTATGGAAAAATTGTGCCAGGCAAAGAACAAACTATCGGTGTCGAAAATCTCAAAATTCCCTACGTTGGCTTAGCTGTGGTTCTCGTAGCATTAGCCCTACTCATAGCTGTTGTCAAAATGCCATTTATCAAAAATGATGAAAAAATAGAAAAAGGCAATGGTGTCTTCAAGTATCCCCAATTGACATTGGGCATGCTGGCTATATTCGTTTATGTTGGCACAGAGGTCACTATCCAAAGCAATTTGGGTGCACTGTTGGAGCTAAAAGATATTAAAGGCATCGACCACACGCTGGTAGATAAGTATATTTCTCTTTATTGGGGTAGCCTTATGATAGGCAGAATGAGTGGTTCGCTCAATAGTTTCAGTCTTAGCAAGACCATGAATATGCTATTGTCTGTCGTTGTACCTTATGCGGTTTTTGGTATCATTTTGTTTTTCAATTATCTGCGTGGTGCCGATGTTTCAGATATGTATATCTATGCCGTTTGGATAGCATTATTCATCGTCGTTAAGTTCTTAGGTCAGGAAAAACCATCTCGTACCTTATTATTATTTGGTGCTGCTGCGGTTGTATTTATGATTGCAGGTATATTCACTACTGGCGACGTAGCTCTGTATTCATTTATCAGTGGTGGGTTGTTTTGTAGTGTTATGTGGCCATGTATTTTTAATCTCGCTATCGCTGGTTTGGGCAAATACACCAATCAAGGTTCTTCTCTGCTCATTATGATGATATTGGGTGGTGCCATCATTCCGCCATTACAAGGTTCTATTGCCGACTCATCTACTGGTATTCACAACTCTTATTGGGTGCCTGTATTAGGGTTTGCATATCTCGCATGGTATGGTTTTGCTGCCCGTCGCATATTACAAAAACAAGGAATCGACTATGACGCAAACACTGGCTCTGGGCATTGATATTGGGGGCACCAATACATCTTATGGCATTGTAAATCGCCTCGGGGCTATTGTTGCTCAAGGCACTATGCCAACTACAGGTCATGATACTGTAGAGCAATATGTGGCAGCTTTGTCTGTTGCGCTTAATGATTTATTGCTTCAGGTAGATAGGTCGCGTGTAGCTGGAATTGGTGTAGGAGCGCCCAATGGCAATTTTTATACTGGTGAAATATTGTTTGCACCCAATCTCCCGTGGAAGGGTATGGCTATACCACTGGCAAAAATGCTGGGTAATGCAATGCATCTGCCTTGCACCCTCACCAACGATGCAAATGCTGCTGCACTCGGCGAAATGAAATATGGTATAGCTAACGGGCTTACCGATTTTGTAGTGGTTACCTTGGGTACTGGGGTAGGTAGTGGGTTTGTAGCAAATGGCAAATTGATTTATGGTCACGATGGTTTTGCCGGCGAGCTAGGGCACGTGATAGCTGTTCGCAATGGTCGTACTTGTGGTTGTGGTAGGCGATGTTGTATATAGTCATATTGCTCTGATACAGGTATTGTTGCTACTGCGGCTCAGTG
>CAZRPA010000173.1:0-4839 GCA_964601855.1 uncultured Flavipsychrobacter sp.
ACCATGTTGTATACTCCAAATTCATTTGGTGCATATGACATTACAGGAAGTGTAAAGTTCGATCCATCTTCTGTATAGTCACCTTCTTCTTGTTTGAAGTTTACTAGCAAGTTACCATCACGATCTCTGTCCAGTGGTATAGCATCTTTATCGTTTACAGCTATTACTGTATCTGGGCTTGGCTCCTCATCAGTTTCTTCATCATCGTTATTCTTTCTATTTTTCTTCTTCTTTTTCTTTTTGTCTTTTTTGCTCTTCTTATCATTACTATCTTCAGTATCTGTTATTGCTACTGCAGTAGTATCAATTGCTGGTGTTATTGTAGCAGTACTGTCAGTAACTGGTGTAGTAGAACCATCCGCATTTACAGTAGTAGCAGCAAGAGTTGCAGAGTCGGTAACTACAGCAGGCTCTGGAGTTGCTTCTGGTTCTGGCTCTTTGTCCATCACTGGTTGCTTAGAATCTTTAATGTCTTTACCGGCAGCATATACCCACTGTGCTTCTGAAGGTAGGCTGAACTGTAAACGGTAATATTTAAGGTACTCAGCAATAGTTGCATAATCAAAGTTTGTGTGGCTTCTCCATGCTGCAAACGCACGAGCTTGTTTCCAAGTAACACCTACTACAGGATAATCATCAAATGGTGGCTGAGTGAAATAATTCTCTACCAATATTTCAACCTGAGAATTCACCAAATCTTTGAACCAAATTTTGGTGTCAGGATATATGTTAATTTGCTCAGTTACATACTCCCCAACTTTCGCATTCTTGTTAGTACCTGTTGCTCTTAAATAAGTGAAATTATAAACGTACAATTCCTCACGTATTTTTCCTGTTACCGGATCATACATTGGAGCGATCTTTGCTTTAATTTCATCATCGTTACTTTCGAAGATGTTTTTATGCTTCACTTTAGACCAGTTGATACGTCTTTTTACAGGCCCACTAGTATCTACAGCAGAAGCCATTTTAGAGGTATCGGTCAATTTTGCAGCAGATGTATCTGTAACGGTAGGCGTTGTAGTTGTTGCTATATCGCTACCTAATGCTGTAGGAATGGTATCAGTAGAAGGTGTTGATGCAGAATCTACAACTATTGGTGTAGTAGCAGCTACTTCTTCACCTTTATCCTTGTTTTTGCCTTTCTTTTTCTTGCCTTTACCTTTCTCTTCATCAGCACCAGCCGCACCAGCTGGGGGATCAATGAAGTACTTATCGTCTTTCAGGTATTTAACAATAGCTATTGAGTCGATAACCCACTCAGAAAACATACGATACTGCTGGTTAGTAACTTCAGTTTTATCGATATAAAACGAACTTAGACTAACGCGTTTTTTACTGTTAGTATCTGTAGAAGATTGGCTATACTTTATAGTAACCGATCCTCCTGGTATATATACCATTCCTGGAGGCGCTGCAAGCGTAAGGTGCCTGAATGGAATTACAGGACGCGTACGTGATTTGTGGTAATTGGGGTTCTCTTGAGCGATAGAAGTTGTTGATAAAGAGGATGCGGTGACAAATAGAACTCCAGCGAGTAACAAGGATCTCTTTATGTACATACGTGTTATATTTATTTAATTTAATAATGTGCCTACTAACTAACAAAACAATAGCTGAAATATTTGACTATATCCGCTTACATGGTGCAAATATAAACTAATAAACATCATCAAGCACAATGCTGTGCTAATAAATTGACAACAAATTTTAGTTACTTCACCCTTCCGGAATCACAAATAATTCACACTAACATTCTATACAATCAAATGCTAAAATCTAACTATTTTGCGTAAAGATAGATAAGTTCTTTAAAAAGCAAAAACATTTCAGAAAAAAACAACCCAATTCAGGCATTTTCAAGTATTTTCCGTACTTATACGCATTGTTTTACCACCTTTCCAACCAACAAATTATTTGTTTTACTATTTAAATAATTGATGACTGTATATTTCTACCCCCATAATACACTATTTAAGATGTATAAATATTTGTATTACATCACTCAGCTACATAACATATTATCTCATGTGTCGCAATTTTAGTTAATTGTTAGTTATTTATTTTCATAACATACCTACAAGAACTATTTTCCTCAGTAATCAACCTGAAAATTACCACTGTAGGCCTTCGCAGCCACATATTGCTCATACAATCAGTTTATTGCAGTGTTTTAACCTTTTACTACAAACAAAGGTTATCGTTTTGATTTCGTATGTTTGACATAATTGTTAACTTGCACACTGATATCTCGGTTTTAACCCCAAAATAATAACACCTTCGTAATACTGAAATGCTGAAAATAGGAGTTTTTGGTGCGGGCCATCTTGGCAAAATACATATCAGGCAATGGAAAGAAATCGAAAACACTACTCTGATAGGCTTTTTCGACCCTGATGATGCTCAGGCAGTTGCTACCGTTGCAGAGTTTGGAATAACCAGATATACAAATATAGATACACTTATAGCCCACTGCGACGCTATAGATATAGTATCACCTACTACTACCCACTACGATATAGCCAAAAAATGTCTGCTCTCCTGCAAACACCTGTTTATAGAAAAACCACTGGCACATACTCTAGAGGAAGGCAAAGAACTAGTAAACCTAGTGAAAGAAGCAAATGTAAAATGCCAAATAGGTCATGTAGAACGATACAACCCTGCTTACTTGGCTCTTGCTGACCTAAACATAAGACCAATGTTTATAGAAGCACACAGGCTAGCTCAGTTCAACCCAAGAGGTACAGATGTGTCTGTTATACTGGACCTTATGATACACGACATCGATATTGTAATGAGTCTGGTGAAATCGCCGGTGAAACGTATTTCTGCTAGTGGGGTGTCTGTACTCAGCGAAACCGCCGATATAGCCAATGCCAGAATAGAGTTTGATAACGGATGTGTAGCCAACCTCACATCAAGCAGAATATCCCTTAAAAGAATGCGCAAAATGCGCCTCTTTCAACGCGACGCATATATAGGTATAGACTTTCTGGAGAAAAAGACAGAAATCATAAAAATGAAAGATGGTGATGCTCCTCAAGAGCTGCTGGATATTCCCATATCACTAGGCAATGGCGAACAACGAATTATATCTGTGCAACTGCCCGAAATCACTGAAATAAATGCTATAAAAACAGAACTGACAGAATTTAGTTCTTCTATCTTGCACAACAAACCTGAACGTGTATCTGTTTACGACGGATATCAGGCTATGGACGTAGCTCACCAAATTCTAAAAAAAATGAGTTTACACAATGAGTTACACAATGTTTAACAATTTTTCACGTTAGTACCGAGGAATCTAATATCATGCCGAAACTTTACAGTAGGTTATTATTGCTTACATCTGTATCTATTGCTCTTTTTGTGCTTTGGGGCTGCAACGCCATAAACCCTAAAGAAAAAACACCTACTTACGTACACATAGACTCATTTATATTTGAGGGCAATACATCGCACGAAATAAAGCATATATGGGTGTACTACAACAACAATCCCGTTGGAGCTTTCGACCTACCAGCCACAATACCTATTATTACATCTGGCGCCACAGGCTCATTAGAAATAGCTCCAGGCATATCTATCAATGGTCGTAATGAGCGCCCACTTACCTACCCCTTCTACAAAATAGATGTATCAACATTAAACGAACAACCAGGCAAAATAGTATACTACACTCCAAAAACTAAATACTTCGATTCGGTGAAGTTTCATACGATTTCAGAATTCGAAGCCGGTATCACTAAATTTTCGCGCTGGGGTGGCACCACTAATATAATAGGTGTCACCGCCGACTCCCTTACCTATGAAGGCAGAGGAAGCGGTGCCGTGTTTCTGGTAAGCGCCGCTGACAGCTCTATCGACAGCACCACTACACCATTCGTCATCAATCCTGGTGCAGCCTTCATAGAATTTGATTACAACACCACCGTACCATTTATATTAGGTATACAGGCAAACCTGGGAAGCCTCTACTCCTCCAATATCAATTATCTTGCTGGAGTACTACCCAACACAGGGTGGAAGAAATTCTACCTCAATCTATCGGGCTTCGTAAACCAATACCCTGCCGACAATTATCACCTCTACATAAAAACCTCCATGCCCGCAGGGCAAACTAATGGCAGAATGCTGATAGATAACGTAAAACTTGTAACCTTTTAGAAAGCATGCGCCTGAACAAAATGAAACGAAACGCCATCAGGCAACTGGCTCTGCTCGACTACATAGCTTCTGCTGTGGCGTGGTTTTGTTTTTGGATGTATAGGCAACACTTCCTCACAGGTATGCCCTATGCCGACACACTACAACACCTCCATGCCCGAGATTACCTCAATATATTTCTAGTCATACCATCTGGCTGGCTTCTTGCTTACCTTTTATCTGGCACTTACTTTGACCTTTACCGAAAGTCTAGGCTCAATGAAATAAACCGAACCCTCATATCCTGCATACTGGGCTGTATAGCTGTGTCTGTAATCGTCTTTGGCAACGACACCGGCGACTATTCTTACTTCATCAACACCATAAGCCGCTACCTGCTGATACACACCTCCTTTGCACTCATATCGCGCTTGTGGATACTCTACAAAGTAAAACGCAATCTCATAACAGGCAAAGTAGGCTTCAACACACTCATTATAGGTGGCAATCAGCAAGCCATCAACATTTACAAGCAGGTACTAGACAACCCCAAAGTACTAGGTAACATCTTCAAAGGCTTTATTTACTCTAATAAGGAAGCCAGCAACGGCATGAGCAAATTCCTGCCACAACTAGGTCACCTATCTGAGCTGGAAAAAATCATAGACACTCACGAAATAGAAGAAGTAA
>CAZRPA010000173.1:4849-8711 GCA_964601855.1 uncultured Flavipsychrobacter sp.
TCTTCTGAGCATCACCTGCTCGAAAACATACTCACACGCCTCAGCTACAGACCCGTAGTAGTAAAGGTACTACCCGACTACTACGACATATTATCGGGCTCCGTAAAAACCAGCAACGTGTACGATGCTGTACTCATACACATCCACCCCGACCTCATGCCCGACTGGCAGCGCGTATGCAAGCGGCTCATAGACATACTTATATCTGGCACATCGCTCATCGTGCTCACTCCATTTTTGCTATTTACCGCCATCATGGTGAAGTTATCGTCCAAGGGTGGCATTATTTACAAGCAGGAACGTATAGGTCTCTTCGGTAGACCATTTTATATATACAAGTTCCGTTCTATGTACCTCGAGGCAGAGAAGGCAGGCCCTGCACTATCCAGCAAGCTCGACCCTCGCATCACTCCTTGGGGCAGATTTATGCGCAAATGGCGTATAGACGAGGTGCCGCAGTTTCTCAACATCCTCAAAGGCGATATGTCGCTCGTAGGTCCCAGACCCGAGCGCCGACACTATATAGACATTATCAGCGAAAGCCACCCACACTACAAGTACCTGCACAAAGTAAAACCCGGTCTCACATCTTGGGGCATGGTCCAGTTTGGCTATGCCGAGAACGTCAACGAAATGATAGAACGTATGAAATACGACCTACTCTACATCGAAAACTGCTCTCTGGCACTAGACATCAAAATCATTATGTACACCTTTATGGTTATCTTTCAGGGCAGGGGCAAATAACCCATTTCGCATACTCCACATTATTCCCTACTTTGGCTGCCAGTTGCTACACAGCCCATGAAAAAACTGCTACTACTCTTCGCAGCTATTTGCCACTTTACCACCACTTGGGGTGCCGATACCACCGTTACCAAAACACTCACATTCAGTGCTATGGCAGAAGTATATTACAGCTTCGACTTCGCCAAGCCCTCCACCAACACCCGACCATCTTTTGTATACTCGCACAATCGCCACAACGAAGTAAATCTCAACCTCGCCTACACCAAAGCCCACTACCAAACCCGGTTCATACGTGCCAATCTCGCACTGGCGACTGGCACCTATGTAGCTGCCAACTATGCCAACGAACCCGGCGTACTCAAAAACATATACGAAGCCAACATCGGCATTAATTTAACGCCCCGTCACAACCTCTGGATAGATGCCGGCATCATGCCATCGCACATAGGCTTCGAGAGTGCCAACAGCCTCTCCTGCAGCACCCTCACACGCAGCATCATTGCCGACAACTCGCCCTACTACGAGTCTGGCACTAGCCTCAATTATACCTCCCGCAATAGTAAATGGTATATGGCGCTATTGCTACTCAATGGCTGGCAACAAATACAGCGCACACCCGGCAACAGCCACATCAACACTGGCACACAACTCACCTACACACCATCAGCAGCCCTCACCATCAACTATAGCACCTTTGCCGGCAATGTATACCCCGATAGCCTAGCAAAGTTGCGAATCTTCCACAACCTCTACGCCATCATTAACCTCAACAGTAAAATCAATATTATTGCCGATGTAGACTACGGCAGCCAGCAATCCTCAGGCTACAACCCCACTTGGCACTCTTGGCTAGGCGCAGCACTCATAGCCAGCTACCGCACCTCCACGCGTACCTCCATTTCTGGCCGTGCCGAGTATTACCAAGACAACAACAGCACCATCACCGCCCCTCTACCCCGTGGCTACCTGCACACCCGTGCCTATTCTGCCAACTTCGACTATGCCCTGGGCCCAAACGTGCGCTGGCGCACCGAGGCCAAGCTCTACCATAGCACCACCCCACTCTACACCACCGCCACTGGCACAGCCACTACCACCAGCTACATAGCCACCACATCCATAGCCATCAGCCTCTGAGCCATTACTTGCTCATAGCCGTCTTGAACTCCGATGTAAAGTGAAACTCTATAGCAGGGTTGTTCTGCCGCTCTGTGTTCAAAAACCACTCGCTCTGCGCCAGATACACTATGTTGCCATCCTTATCATACATGATGTTATTCTGCTTAAACCTTGCAAAATCCTCTATCGCCTTCTTATCGCCCGTTATCCAGCACGCCTTATAAAACGAAAGTGGCATAAACGCACACGACGCCCCATACTCTTGCAGCAATCTGTACTGTATCACCTCAAACTGTAGTTCGCCCACACACCCTATTATCTTGCGGTTGCCACCATGCTGGGTAAACAACTGCGCCACACCTTCGTCTGTCAACTGCTGCACACCCTTCTCTAGTTGTTTCGTCTTCATAGGGTCCTTATTCACCAGCTCCTTAAATATCTCTGGCGAGAAAGTAGGAATACCCGTAAACTGCATCACCTCTCCCTCTGTCAGTGTATCACCTATCTTAAACGTCCCCGTATCAAACAAGCCCACCACATCACCCGGAAAAGCCTCCTCTATCACATCCTTCTCCCTAGCCATAAACGAATATGGATTGCTGAACCGCACATCCTTACCCAGCCGCGCATGTTTGTAATAAGTATTGCGTGCAAATCTACCCGAACACACCCTCAAAAACGCTATCCTGTCCCTATGCCTCGGGTCCAGGTTGGCATGTATCTTAAATATAAATCCCGTAAACTTATCCTCCTCAGGTGCCACATACCTCTTATCAGTGTTGCGCCCCTGCGGTGCCGGTGCTATAGCTATAAACGTATCTAGCAGCTCCTTCACCCCAAAGTTATTTACCGCACTACCAAAGAACACCGGCGCTATCTTACCCTCCAGATACGCCTGCTTATCCAGCTCGCCATACACACCCTGCAGCAGCTCCACATCCTCACGCAGTTGCGCCGCATTGCGCTCACCCACACGCGCATCCAGCAGCCCATCACTCAGGTCATTAATAGGCACCGTATTCTCCTCCGTCGACTTCTGGTTGGGCGTAAACAAGTTCAGGCTGCTATCATACAAGTTATACACCCCCTTAAACTCCTTACCCATGTTTATAGGCCACGACAGCGGATGCAGCGATATCTTCAGCTCCTTCTCTATCTCATCCATCAGGTCAAACGGAAACTTACCATCCCTATCCAGCTTATTCACAAACACTATTATTGGTGTGTCCCTCATCCTACACACCTCCACCAGCTTCCTCGTCTGGTCTTCCACACCATTCACACTGTCTATCACCAGTATCACACTATCCACAGCCGTCAGCGTCCGGTACGTATCCTCCGCAAAGTCCTTGTGACCCGGAGTATCCAGCAGATTTATCAGCGCACCATCGTACGCAAAACTCATCACCGATGTAGCCACAGATATACCCCTCTGCCGCTCTATCTCCATAAAGTCGCTCGTAGCATGTTTTTTTATCTTATTACTCTTCACAGCACCCGCCACCTGTATCGCACCACCAAACAACAGTAGCTTTTCAGTAAGCGTAGTCTTACCCGCATCCGGGTGCGATATTATCGCAAATGTGCGCCGCTGCGCTATCTCTTTTTCGTTCATTATTCAGTCCTTACTATAGTTACCACATAGCACACACCACCCACCCGGGCAGCACATACCACGCACTCAGGCACGCAAAGGTAATGTATTACACCAGCTATTTCATTGCACCCACTTTTATCACTTTAGGCTACCAGCCCCAGCACTACTAGCAGCGGGCTTTGTGTCACACTCTTGTACGTTCAGGGCAATGAGGGGCTTTGCTCATAAACTATAAAAAAACATACCAACCTACATTTACCCAATTATTAAAGTGGGCCATCTCAAAAAATGAGACAGCCCCTTTCTTTACATTCACTCAATATTTAAAAACTCAATATTTACTTACTGCTGGTACACCAGTCTTACCATTTTGCTGCTACCATCTGCACCAGTAAA
>CAZRPA010000174.1:0-8706 GCA_964601855.1 uncultured Flavipsychrobacter sp.
CAGGCTATGTCGCATGAGGCAATGAGCTACTACGAAAAAACCGGTAAAGACGTTTTGTGGTCAAACAGTATGTTTGGTGGTATGCCCACCTACACCACTTATGTAGGCAGCAGCAACACCAATTATCCTGGTTATGTACAGGCATTACTACAATCTGTAGGTAAGCCAGCATACTTCTTTTTCATAGCCATGTTGTGTTTTTACTTGCTAATGCGTGTACTCAACATCAACAAATGGCTGGGAGTAATAGGGGCAATAGCATATGCTTTCTCTACTTACAATGCCATCATTATAAGTGTGGGTCACGAAACCAAAATGCTTACTATGGGGTATTTGCCTGCCGCTCTTGCAGGGTTATATCTCATATACAAAGAAAAATGGCTCACCGGTGCTGCTATATTAGGAGTATCATTCACTCTTATATTCTCCAATAACCACTTTCAGGTTATATACTACTCATTCATTATGTTCGGTTGCTTTGGTGTAGCTATGTTATACACAGCTATCAAAGAAGGCAAACTGAAACAATTCTTCATTTCTTCTGCTATTGCTGCAGCTACTATGGCTGTTGGTATCGGGCCTAGTATGCCATCGCTCCTCACTACGTCTGAGTACGCTCACGAAACTATGCGTGGTGGAGGCAGTGAGCTATCAGGCCACGACAAAAAGACAAATGGCGGCTTAGACAAAGAATATGCATTCCGTTGGAGTAATGGCATAGGCGAAACATTCTGCCTGATGATACCCTATCTGTACGGCGGCTCTAGTGGTGAAAAAGCTGAAAAAGCTCCTAAAACATTGGAAGCAATTGGTGGAAATGCAGAACAATTGCCACTTTATTGGGGTCCTCAGCCTTTCTTGAGTGGTCCGGTTTACTTTGGCGCAGCAGTATGCTTTTTGTTTGTTTTAGGCTTATTTGCGGTGCGCTCGCCTAACAAATGGTGGATAGCAGCAGCATCGTTAATATGCATTGTACTATCGTGGGGCAAAAACTTCGAATCAATAAACTTTTTCTTGTTCGATCACATACCCTACCTCAACAAATTCAGAACTGTATCTATGGCTTTGGTTATTCCTCAGTTCTTATTTCCATTGCTGGGTGTATGGGGTATACAAGCAGTTATGGATAATAAAGACAACCCTAAAACCTGGAAAAACATCCAGATGGCTGCAGGTATTACAGTTGGTATATGTTTATTACTAGGTGTGGGTGGCAGTATGTTTTTCGATTTCACAGGTATGGGTGATGATCGTATGCAACCAGAAATGGTGAAACTACTACGTGAAGACAGAGCATCTCTCGCTGCTAGTAGCGGCATCAAAAGCGCTGCATTGATTCTTATTGTTGCCGGACTATTGTGGGCGTACATAAAAAATAAAATCAACCCTACCCTACTTATAGGTGGAATAGGTGCCATCATAGCTATAGACCTAATACCTATATCTATGAATTATCTAAATGAAAGTAACTATGTAGAGGCTAGCGAATATGAGTCTATTTTCGAACCAAGAGAGGTAGACAAGGCAATAATGAAAGACCCAGACCCATACTACAGAGTGCTGGACTTGACTAAGGACCCTTACAATGATGCGGTGCAAGCATATTTCCACAAATGCGTAGGTGGCTACCACCCTGCTAAAATGGAAATATATCAAGATCTAATAGACCGTCACCTAAGCAGAGGATTCAATGGTGCTGTACTCAGCATGCTCAATACCAAGTACATCATTGTAGGCAGACAGAACACGCCTCCACAGGTAATGCCCAACCCTGAAGCATGTGGCAATGCATGGTTTGTGAATGAAGTGAAATGGGCTAACACAGCCGATGATGAAATGAATGCCCTCAACGCTGCTCAATTAGGCGACACAACTCTAGTACCCAATGCGTTTGTGCCTAAAAACACAGCCATTCTAAGGTCAACCTACAAAAACGAGTTGGGTAATTTCATACCAAGTAAAGACAGCACATCTTACATAAAACTAAATGAATATGGCTTGAATGAGCTTTCTTTCAACAGCAGCAACAGCAAAGAAGGTTTGGCGGTATTCTCAGACATTTATTATTCCAAAGGCTGGAAAGCATACGTTGACGACAAAGAAACCAACATACTTAGAGCCAACTATGTACTGCGTGCCATAAAAGTACCCGCTGGTAATCACAAAATTGAGTTCCGCTTCAGACCCGAAAGTTTTTACACAGGTAAAAAAGTGGCTTTAGTAAGCAGCATCTTGATAATAGCATTGTGCATTGGTGCATTCATACCTATGTTCAAAAAGAATAATGCTGCATAGTTTGATAAAGTTTGAAGTACCGCAGCAAACAGGAGGTAGTACTCTTGTAGTTAACTAAGGTAAAATTTTGTTGGTATACGATATGGATAAACAACCTGCATACAATCTCAAATCGCTTTTTGGCTTGCGCCGCGAGATGAGTGCAGGTTTTTACATTACAGATTTACTGTTCCGTAAAGTATTGAGGCAGAATGCCGATACTACATGGGCAATACATCACACCAGCACTATACATAGCCCATCTAAAATAAAAAGGGGCAAAAATGTATATCCCGGAGATTCTCCAGGGGTATATATAAACGCTGGAAATGGAATAGAAATAGGCGACTATACCAATATAGGACCTAATGTTGGATTGGTATCTGGCAATCATGATTTTGTAAATAATGACAGACATATCAACACTAGCCCTATCATTATTGGTAGATTCTGCTGGTTGGGTATGGGGGCAGTAATACTACCTGGGATAAAGCTAGGCGACTTTACAATAGTAGGAGCTGGAGCTATAGTAACTAAAGATTTCGAAGATGGATATTGTGTAATAGCCGGCAATCCTGCCAGGGTTATAAAACAGCTAAATAAGGAAGAATGTAATGCCTTTGCCAAAAGCAAATAACATATTTGTAAGCAACTCTTTTTTTATATTCATCACCCGGTTTTTCCCTTCACTGGCAAATCTTGTGGTGATGATTTGGTATTCCAGGCAGCTACCTACAGAATCTTATGGAAATTATCAACTTTTCTGGATTCAGCTGTATGTCATCTACCCCATCATCTGTTTTGGTATTCATTCACTGATCATCACTTACAATCGCAATATGCTTGCCAATATACTGAGCAAGCTTGTCGCCAAACATTATATATTATTTTCAATATGGATGATAGTGCTTAGTTTATGCTTTGCAGCTCTACAGTATACAGCAGGTGGAGTATCATTCATCACATCTTCGCTATTCATACTTACATTTTCTATAAGTATTATCACTGAGTCTTTGCTGATAGTTTTCAGGCGCTATACAACGATGAGTATTACAGGATTATTGTATGCTTTGGCTTTCTGTGGTATACATTGGCTAGCTTTAAGGAGCAACTTTTCTCTACAATTACTATTCTCTTTATTATTGATTATCAACTTATTAAGGGTATTTACCTACAGTGTTGCTGTACTCAATGAAACCAAAAAAGATACATATGGATATGATCAAGAAGATATTGACATTCCTGCCATTCGTTCTTTATGGTTACATTTAGGCGTTTATGATATTGTGCAGATGTTATCATCGTGGATAGATAAGTTTGTAATATCGCTCTTACTTACAGCAGAGTTATCTGCCATATACTACAATGGTGCACAGAATATCCCATTTCTGCCACTATTACTCACTGCCGCCAGCAGCGCTGTTTTACTTCAGTTAGCTGGCAATAGCACAGTTATTAAGGCAAAAGAAAGCACTGTGATGTTGATTAATCAATCAGGTAGAATATTGTCTTGCATCGTCTTCCCAGTATTTTGCTATCTGTTTGTCTTCCGCAATGAACTGATTGTTACACTATTCTCTGAGAAATACATTCCTGCTATACCCATATTTGCCATGGCTACACTTGTGCTGCCGCTAAGGGCTTATAGCTTCACTACCCTGCTGCAACGCATGCACAAGGGAAACATCATTAATATAGGAGCCGTAGGTGAGCTTGTGTTAGCATGTTTGCTCATGTACCCACTTTACCTATACATGGGACTGCCCGGTGTTGCGCTCAGCTTTGTAGTAAGTACCTATCTGCAAGCAGGATATTACTTGTTTTTTACAGGTAAGTACCTATCCGCCAATCCGCTGTCCTTGATACCAATATTTAATTGGTGCATTAAACTTATTATCCTGAGTATATTGTTTACAGGTATACATTTATGGTGTACTGTACATTATACAGGTAAGATTAGTTTATTTTTGGGCGCATTTGTGCTATTTATTAGCATGGGAACATTGCTACTCATCGAACTAAAACTGAATAATAAACATGGCGTCATCTAAGCTGCGGTCTAAAAACATAGACAATACAGGCTTTGGCAATAACAGCAATGTAGAAGGAGGTAGACTGGTAAACAGAGATGGCAGTACCAACCTGCGAAAACGCGGTATGCCAGTTTGGGAACGATTATCTATATATCATACTCTGTTGAGAATGAAAGGTAGCCATTTCTTTTTCACCATCATTCTTTCATACACTGTTATCAACGTCACATTTGCATGCATCTATTTTGCTATAGGTGTTCAAAACCTGTCAGGTATAGACACGTCTAAATCTGTTTTTGAGGAAGTGATGGCGGCCTTCTTCTTTAGTTCACAAACACTTACCACTGTGGGCTATGGCCATGTAGCTCCTACAGGCTTGCTTACCAACATCGTAGCCTCTACCGAATCTTTGTTAGGTATTTTGGCTTTTGCAGTAGTAACAGGCCTTATTTACGGTCGTTTTTCGCGCCCAAGAGCTTTTTTGCTGTTTAGTCAAAACCTACTGATAGCACCATACAAAGACGGTAAAGGTCTTATGCTAAGGTTAGCAACTTATAAAAACAACCACCTTACTGATGTAGAAGCACAAATAACGGTGGCACTACACATTCAAGAAAATGGAAAAACTGTTACCAGATTTTATCCTTTACCACTTGAGTTTTCCAAAATTAATTCATTAGCACTTAGCTGGACAATGGTACACCACATTACAGAAGAAAGCCCATTGTATCAGTATAAAATAGAAACATTGCACGAAGCTAAAATGGAAGTAATGGTGTACATAAGGGCTTTTGACGATCATTTCTCCAACACTGTACAACAAAGAACTTCTTACACCTCCGAAGACCTTGTATATGGTGCCCGCTTCCTTCCCATGTTTGAGCGTTCGGCTGATGGCAGCTATACGCTTCTGGAGCTAGATAAAATAAATCTACACGAACCAGCTATGCTGAAAGAAGAAATAATGGCATAAATTTGCAAAAGCATCCTTACAAAATAAAACAAAGTAACAATCATGAAAAAAATACTACTAGCTGCCTCTATAGCATTATTTGCTATATCATGTGGTAATGAAAAAGCAACAGATACTACTACCCAATCAATGTCTGAGCCAGCTCAGGAAGAAGTTGCAGTTTCGGCAGAGGATATAAAAGCAGGCAAAGTAGACCCTGTATGCGAAATGACCTATGATGCAGGATGGGTAGAAAACACAGTATATATGAACGATACTATACGCTTTTGCAGTGAAAATTGCAAAACAGCATTTGTAGCCCGACCCGAGAAATACCTTAAAACAGCCAATTAATGCAATAGGCACAACAGAATCAATGCTAAAAAGCCTCTTCAAAGTGCACTATTTCTTTTACAAAGTCGTTTTCTAGTAGCACACTAACGATGTCAAAACGGATATTGCATTTTGCCAGACTCTGATCGGTGTAACCCTCTGCAGCAGCTTTTAGCAAAGTTTGTTTTTTCTTGTTTACTGCTTCCTCTGGGAACTGGTATTTTTCTCCAGATCTGGTCTTAACTTCTACAAAAACTATTAAGTCATTTTTGGCAGCTATTATATCCACTTCTTTATTGCCATATCGCCAATTACGAAAAAGAATATTATAACCTTTATTTAGCAAAAAGTTTGATGCAATCTCTTCGCCTTTTATCCCAATTTTACTATGTTTGGACATTGAAAAATAAATATAGTGCTAAACTAATGTTTTGATACTTTTAAAGGTTGAAAACTGCAAAAATTTGTTGACCAATCCCATTATCATTACACTTTACAAGTGCTTCCTGTTTTCTATCGGGATACCACAACTACAATAAATACATGCTATAAAAATGAAAAAACTAGTACAAGATTTCCCAATACAGTTGCAAGAAGCATTGATTATTGGCAAAAATCACAAATTCATTACCCCTATATCTACCTTTAGCAATATTGTTGTTACTGGTTTGGGTGGTAGTGGAATAGGAGGTTCAATAGTTCAAAACTTTGTTTTCGACAAACTAAATCTTCCGTTTATTGTCAACAAAGATTATTTCCTTCCTGCATTTGTCAACAAGCATTCTTTGGTTATAGTTTGCTCATACTCTGGCAACACCGAAGAAACATTGATGGCCATGCAGCAGGCTCGCAAGCAAAAAGCAACCATTGTGTGTATCACATCTGGCGGCAAAGTAGCTGAAATAGCTAAGGCGAAAAAATTAGACTGTATTTTAGTACCTGCTGGTATGCCACCTCGGTCTTGTTTGGGATACTCTATGGTGCAGCTCCTATGGGTGTTACATCACTTTCAATTGATCACAAACAGTTTTGAGAAGGAAATAAAAGGAGCTATCAAAAAAATGATAGCCAACGAAGCAGAAACTCAAAAACAATCATTGGCCATTGCTAAAAAAATGGTGGGCAAAACGCCTATCGTTTATTCCGCTTCTACTATCGAGGGTGTAGCCGTAAGATTCAGGCAGCAAATCAATGAAAACAGCAAAATGCTGGCTTGGCATGGTGCTGTACCAGAAATGAACCATAACGAGCTGGTGGGCTGGCGCGATACTGCTACAGACAAAGTAGTGGTGATATTGCGCAATCACGATGATTTTGACAGAGTGCAACTAAGAATAGAAATAGGTAAGGAAATCATGAAAAAGTACAAACCTACCATACTAGAAATATACTCTGAAGGTAAAACATACTGGGAAAGAATATTTCATCTAATTCATATCACAGACTGGATTTCTGTACATCTTGCCGACTTGAGAGAGCTTGATGCTACAGAAGTAAAAGTTATAGATTTCCTCAAAAAATCACTGGCAGCAAAAGCATAACATTACGCGAAAGAATATTTATCAACATTGCATTTTCGAGATAAATTTTCTTGTTTTTTTGGCAAACCATTTTTACCTTTGCAGCCCAATAACATCAGAGGATAGTTCCATGGTGTAACGGTAGCACAACAGATTTTGGTTCTGTTTGTTCTGGTTCGAATCCAGATGGAACTACAAAAAAGGTTTCCCGTTCTGGGAGACCTTTTTTTATAGGTATATGTGAAGCTTTCTAGGTCTCAATTAAAAACTGGGATCAAGTTGAATAGTTGTAGGATGAAAAATAAAAAATTGCTTTGACTCCACAAAAACGGAGTTGAGCGACAGAAGGAATTGCTGTTTTGGATGGGGACACTGAGAAATTTATAGTCAAGATAACCCTCAAAACAAATAGCTGACACAGATGCTCTTCGTTACCCAATTACAACCACCCTTGCATTATCAAAAGTGCTATATTCCCCATAGCGCACATAACCTAACTGATTGGTAAGTTTGCGAGTATTACCTATCCTAAAGTCCGGTGTATTGTAATGGGTATGTCCATAAATCCAGCTATCCACTCCAGAGGTGGCTATGTAATCGTGCATCTCAGTAGCAAATGCCTCATTTAGCGCATCACCCTTGTATTTAGGTGGATAATTCATAAATGTGGGCACATGGTGCGTCAGCACTACTTTGTGTCTTGCTGTGCTTTTTTCTATAGCTTCCGTTATATATTGCCTTGCTTGCAAGTGCAACAGATTGTACGCTGACACACTGAGTCTATTTCCACCACATTTTATCAGTTTAAAGTCATTCATTGCCCTGTTTATCTCCCATTCATTAGCAGGGCTTATATGGCTCCAAAGGGTACTGCATATCAGGTCTGTGTCACCTATAGTTACTGTGGTATTATTCACCAGATACACATTGTCTCGTACTGCCTCATGCATAGCATCACTCCTGTCGTCTACAGAACTATGATAGTACTCATGATTGCCTGGCACCCAGTACACAGCCTTGTAGTGAGCAGATACATAGTCAAGGAAGTAGTTGTGTTGTTCCAGCTCCGCAAACGGTATTATATCTCCACCTAGCAGCAGTATATCTCCCTTTACCACTAATGGGTATTTGTTTATCCATTTCCTGTTGAGTTCCATCTCCAGGTGCAAGTCAGAGCAGTATTGTATGTTTAGTGGCATTCCTTCTATCCTTTTATACTAGCCGTAATATTAGAAAATAGGATTCTACTTTCTGATTCCCCCCTAATAGTTGAACATGCATTCAATATCGGCATCACAATCATCATTCAAAATCCAATATCCTTCAATCCTTTCCATCTACATACATTGCTTAGTCATGCTTATCAGTTCATACAAACATACCTTTACTCCATTGTTAAATCATCCTAATAGCCAACATTATTTAAATCCCTAACCAATACCTATCTTCCTAAAAATACTAAAACCCTTTACAAGAAAGGGCTTTAGATAAAATTTATTTTATTTTTTCTTCTTTGTCTATCGGTCGCTTGTCTGGTATCTCTGTATCATTTTCCTCATCAGTATTAATAACCGAACCCGGTTCCGGTCTGTCC
>CAZRPA010000175.1:0-8680 GCA_964601855.1 uncultured Flavipsychrobacter sp.
TTCGGGTTTCACTTTTGGCTTATATATTGCTACTTTATGGGATTCTTCAATAAAATGCTCAACGAATTTGTAGACATTATAGAATGGACAAACCCAGACGATGAAACCATTGTCTGGAAGTTTCCCAGATATCAGGACGAAATAAAAATGGGGGCAAAACTCACCGTTCGCGAGTCGCAGGTGGCCATTTTTATGAATGAAGGCACCATTGCCGATGTGTATCAGCCCGGCATGTACACGCTTTCTACCCAAAACATGCCTATACTCTCCACCCTTCGTGGCTGGAAGTATGGTTTCGATAGCCCGTTCAAAGCAGATGTGTTTTTTGTGAGCACTCGTCAGTTTATCAATAAAAAATGGGGCACCAAAAACCCCGCCATTATTCGCGATGCAGAATTCGGACCTGTAAGGCTCCGTGCTTATGGCTCATTTTCATTCAAGGTCACAGATGCCCCCTTATTCCTTAAAGACATTGCTGGTACCAAATCAGACTACTCTACCGAAGACATTAATGAACATCTCCGCAATATACTCGTCTCTCGCAGCATGGATGCGATAGCTTCTTCAGGTGTAGGAGTGCTCGACCTTGCCTCCCATCACGATGAGGTATCTACTACAACACTAGCCAAAATACAACCCGACTTCAACGAAATAGGGCTCACCCTATCTAAGTACCTCATAGAGAACATATCACTACCTCCCGAGGTAGAATCAATACTCGACAAGCGCACTGGCATGGGCATTGTGGGCAATATCAACGCCTTCGCTCAGTTTCAGGCTGCCAACTCTATCGAGATTGCAGCCGCTAATCCTGCCGGTGGTGTGGCTGGTGCAGGGATAGGGCTAGGTATGGGTGTAGGTATGATGAACCAAATGGGTACTGTATTCAACCCCGCTACAGCACCTGCACCACCACCGCCACTACCCGCCAGTGTAGAGTATTATGTAGCAGTAGAGGGCAAACAAACTGGCCCCTACGGCATACCCACTTTGCGCGAAATGGCTAAAAATGGCACTCTGAAACCCGACTCTCTAGCTTGGAAAACAGGTATGGCTAACTGGGAACCAGCTAATACTCAAACTGAGTTACAAGCATTATTTGCCTCTGTTCCACCTCCACTAAATATGTAAATAAACAGTACAACAATTTAAAACCAAATAATTATCAACTCCTTATGAGCCACAATCCGCCTACCCAAACACAAAACTCACTCAAGTGTGACGGTTGTGGAGCGTTTGTGGCTTTCGAGGCAGGCACCCACCACCTCAAGTGTCCATACTGTGGTAATACTCAAGCCATAGAAGCCAACAAAGACAATAGCCGTACTTTCAAATTTGAAGATTACGCGGCTACTCAGAAAACTGTATCAAGGCTAATGATCAATTGCCATAACTGTGGCACCACCGTCACCCTACCCGATGCTGTCACCTCCGACAACTGTCCTTTTTGTGCATCTCCATTAGTGGTCAGCATGGGCAAAAATATTTTAACACAACAACCCGACTATGTTATTCCTTTTGCAGTCAACAGCGACGAGGCGCAAAAGAAATTCAGACATTGGGCTTCCAAACTCTGGTTTGCTCCCTCCGACCTTATTCATCGCATCAATCAAATCACCACTCACCAGTTGCAAGGGGTTTACATCCCCTATTGGTGTTACAACACACACAGTGCATCGGCATACAGTGGCAGTAGAGGAGATTATTATTATGTACAAGAGACGCACACCAAAGTAGTAAACGGCGAAACTGTTACCGAAACAAGAAGTGTAAGGCACACCCGGTGGACACCTGTAAGTGGATATGTAAAACTGTATTTCGAAAACTTATTGGTATCTGCCAGCCCTTCTTTAACCCAAAAGACCTCAGAAATACTCGAACCTTGGGATCTTACCCTATTAGTAGGTTTTGATGATAGGTACGTAGCAGGCTTCCGCTCCGAAACCTTCAGGATCAACGCAAAAGAAGCTTTCGTTACAGCTCAGCAACGTACCGAAAACGCAATAAATGATGCTGTGACAGAAGATATAGGAGGAGATGAGCAAGACATTGACGACATCCAGACAAAATACCATTCCACAGAAATAAGGTATTTACTGTTACCAGTCTGGCTGAGCTCTTATCAGTACAATGGTAAGTTATACCAGCTTGTCATTAATGCCTGCACCGGCGAGGTTACTGGCAGCAGACCGTATAGTGCTACCAAGATTACCTTATTCGTATTGTTTATCATTGCTATTTTGGTTGTTGCATTTGTTTTGATTCAGCAAAATCAGCAAACCACATCCTATGGATATTAACAAGCTACTACTTTCACCAACGATGGGTGAATGTCCTGTTAAATTTTAGTTCTATTTTTACCACCAAATACCATTTATGATAGCACAGCGACTCTTAACGCTTTTTTCCTTACTGCTAGTAGTGCAAAGCCATGCACAACTAGCCGATAATGCCTACCGCAACAGCAGCAACAAATACTACTGGCAGAACCGCAAACCCGATGCCGCTTACTGGCAACAGGATGTTCAGTACAAAATATACGCCAAAATTAACGAGGCAGACCACATAATAGAAGGTGCCGAACAACTCACCTATTGGAACAACTCACCCGATACACTTCGTTTTGTCTACTTCCACCTATTCCAAAATGCATTTGTAAAAGGCTCTTATCTCCGCGACCTCGAACTGGCTAATAAAGTCAACTCACGCATGGGCAAAAAAGAAGCTGCCGGCCTAGGTATTGTGCTCGACAAGATAACAGTTGACGGACAACCCGCCCGCTCAGAGCTAGACAATACCATTCTCAAAGTTTACCTCGCCACTCCCCTAGCCCCCGGTGCCAAAACCGAAATAAAGATGGGCTTCAATACCTATTGGGATTATGGCAGCACTCGCCGCCGCATGAAGATGTACCCCGCCTGGGGCTTTATGCATTACAACGGTTGTCAGTGGTTTCCGAAGGTCTGTGTGTATGACCGTCAACATGGCTGGGATACTTACCAGCACCTCAACCGCGAGTTTTATGGCGACTATGGCCTATATGATGTCACCCTCGACTTCCCATCCAACTATGTAGTAGAAGCCAGTGGCGAACTCCAAAACCGTAGCGAAGTACTACCAGACACCCTCCGTGCCAAACTGGAACTGAAAAACTTTGCCAACAAAAAGATGAACGAACCACCTTCTATCATCACTCCCTACAGCAAAGGCCAGCGCAAGCAGTGGCACTTCATCGCCAACAATGTGCACGACTTTGCCTTCACAGGCGATCCCTCTTACCGCATAGGCACTGCCTACTGGAACGGTGTAGAGTGTGTAGCCATAGCGCAGGAGCCACACGCAGCCGGCTGGCAAAATGCCCCCGACTATATCACCAAAATCATCAAAACCTTTTCTGAAGGAATAGGCATGTATTGCTACCCCAAGATAGTAGCTGCCGACGCTGCCGATGGTATGGAGTACCCCATGCTCACACTCGATGGTGGCACAGACCCCGGCTACCGTGGCCTACTCGTACACGAAATAGCCCACAACTGGTTTTATGGCCAGGTGGGTAGCAACGAAACCTACCGTGCTGCTATGGACGAAGGCTTTACACAATACCTCACCGCCCTCGGGCTCCGCCGCATAGATGGCGATAACCTAGTTACCACCCCTCCCAAATCAGCCTATCGCCGTCACTTTGCACAACCCACTAATGTGCTGGACCTCCGTGTACTCAATTCCTATACCAACAGCGCCCTCAACAAAAACGAACTGTCTATCAATACACACTCCGACGATTTCCATGGCGCACTCGGTCAGGGTGGCGGCTATGGTGCTGTCTATTACAAAACCGCCAGCATGCTCTACAACCTCGAGTATGTCCTCGGCGACTCACTCTTCGAGGCTGCTATGATGCACTACTTCAACCAGTGGAAATTTGCGCACCCTTATTTCGAAGACTTCCGCACATCTATCATTCAGTTCACCAAGGTCGATCTCGCATGGTTCTTCGACCAGTGGTTTACCACCACCAAGACCCTCGACTATGGCATTTGTGGCATTCGCAAAATACGGGGCACAGATAGTTTTGACATAAAGCTGCGCCGCACTGGCGAAATGGAAATGCCCATAGACCTCACCGTCACTGCCAAAGACGGTAGCAAACACAATTTCTACATCCCCAACAATGTTTTTGCTAAATCAACCGCTGCTACCACACTGCCCAAGTGGTATGGCTGGGGACTGCTACATCCATCCTACACCGCAAGGGTGCAAGTACCCGGTGGCATCAAGCACGTACAGATAGATACTACCTTCCGCTTTGCCGACCGCAACATGACCGACAACTACCGCACTCGCCACGCCATCATCAGCCCACTATCCATCAAAACCATGTTCGACGGTGGTCTTTCTCCTCAAACCGACCGCAAACGTTACCGCATGTACATTCGCCCCGACCTCTGGTGGAATCCCATAGATGGTATCAAAGCAGGCATACACCTAGAGGGCGATTATATGGCTACTATGCACAAAATAGATGCATCGGTATGGTGGAACACACACGTTCTTCAGCTAGATGAGTACAAATCGTTTGAGGGCGAGGGCTATTACGACCGCTACAAGCCGGTCAATTACTCTATCAACTACAATTCGCCCATCACCCGCCACATGCCCAAACTTCAGTTTCAGGTCAACAGCCGCTACCTCGATGGTTTATTCTGTCATCGTTTAGGCTTCAATTGGTACACCAACGACAAAAACATAGTGCAACTATACGGGCAAATGTTATGGCGACCATCTACCAACGACCTCGCCTACCTCGCCGACCCAGCCGAATGGAGCAGCAGTGCTGGCAGAAAAAATAACTCCATCAATGCCGCATGGACGCACATGTACAATTATTTCAATGGCCAAGGCAGGTTCACCCTCAGCCTCCGTGCACCCATCTTACAAAAAGACGCACTGCCATTCACCTACTCTTATGCACAGCTCGAGTCTATCAACAGTCGCTACTTGCACCTGCTCGAGATTCGTACCCGTGTTTTTGCCCGTTATGGTCTCGGTCGCCAAATGCCCTACGAAAGCATGTTATACATGGCAGGTGCCAGCCCCGAAGAGCAGATGGAGAACAAATTCACTCGTAGCATAGGTTTTGCGCCTACATCTTGGCAGGGTACATCTATCTACGATGTCAACCACCTGCAGCAAGGCGGCGGACTCAACCTCCGTGGTTATGCCGGCTATTTTTCACCCGACGAACATAACAATGGCCTGCTTACCGGCTACAAAGGCCGCAGTGGCGCATCAGCCAGTGTCGAAATCAGCTTCGAAAACTACCTGCAGTGGCGCCCACGCCTCACCCGCAACTGGCTCCGTGCGAATCTCTACGCCTTTGGCGATGCTGGTGTTATGGAGCTCAGCAGCTATCCCGTATCCAACTTCCGCTTCACCACACCCACCAGCACCTGGAGCACCATCCATGCCGATGCAGGAGTGGGCTGCGCCTTCACCATCAAAAGCTGGGGCGTGTTCGAAAAAGCCAAACCACTCACCATCCGCTTCGATGTTCCCTTCTTCCTCAATCGCCCACCATTCAGCAACAGCCAGTACATGGCACTACGCTATGTTATAGGCATCAACCGTTCATTCTAATTCGTAGTAGATACTTTTCCATATTCATTAAAAAATCCACCTCAACAGGTGGATTTTTTAATACCATTACAGTTGCGTATATTTACATATACATTCCTTGCTCAAAATAGTACCCGTTATGAAGCGCATCATATACACCCTATTCTTACTCTTGTGTACTCAGTACATACATGCTCAGCCTCCTACCATGCAACAGAAACTCTATTATACTTGCAAGGCTTGGGGTTTTGTCAAATACTACCATTCTGAGGTTTCCGTTTGCAATGTAAATTGGGACAGTGTATTACTCGCCACCCTACCCAATGTCCGCACTGCTACCACCTTCACAGAGTTCAACGATGCATTGCTAGACATGCTTACCGCAGCAGGACCTATGGTGTTATCTACTTCCTATTTCCCCGATACACTCTCACCTTTTCTAAAGCAAAACCGAGACTGGGCATGGATGAGCACCCCACACATTCGCGCAGATGTTAAAACAATACTAGATACCATCAAAAACAACTTCCGCCCTCACCCTTCCTGTTATGTACAAGAGAACATGACTGGCGACCCAAATCATGGTTACTTATATTTCCCTTCCGATTTTCTAATATTTCCATCATTTATCAGCACCACTTTCCCTAGTCAAGATCAGCGATTGCTAATGCTTTTCAAATATTGGAATGTCATACGTTACTTCAATCCATACAACTACGTTTCAGATCTTAATTGGGATACAGTCCTCTCTCAATACTCAGTACCTATAATCAGCGCTCCAGATGGCGAGTCATTGTACTACCTATTCGAAAGAATCACTGCACATATAGATGATGCACATGTAGACGGAAATACAAGTAGCAGTGCCTACTATCACCCACCCGGTATCTATACGCCCAAACTCAGGCTTCGTTACTTCGATAATAAATACGTTGTGGTTAAATCTGGCATCAGTGGCATCAGCATTGGAGACGCTATAGTTTCTATTGATGGCAAAACACCTGAAATGTGGGAAGACAGCCTAAAACAGTATTATTCTTGTGGCAATATCTCTGTTCTCCGCCGCTCCATGTACGAATATATGCTCCGCCGTTTATCCAATGGCACTATCGTTAATCTGGTCTTAGAAGATAGTACAGGCACTCTTAACACCGTCAGCACTACCTGTGCTTGGCCGTCAGATGCTGCTTTCTTTTTCTCAGAATATCATTATTCCGATTCTCTGGCAGATGTACAATGGAAAACCTTAAACTGCGATATTGGCTACGTTAACATGAAAAAACTTACTGCTGCTGAAGTTGATAATATGTACATCAATCTAAAAAACAAAAGTGCTATAATTTTCGATCTCCGCTATGGAGGTAATGGCACTGCGCAACCAATAGCTAACCTAATGTATCCTACATCTATTTCATTTGCTAAAACTATTTCGCCCGACACCCACTACCCTGGCACATTTTATTGGGACACTCAAACCTTCGGCTTCGCTAGCAACCCCAACGCATACACTGGAAAAGTGATAATCTTATTCAACGAAAAAACACAGAGCCACGGCGAATGGAGCACCATGGTGCTAGAGGCTATGCCCAATGCAATTAAGATAGGTACTCAAACCGCTGGTGCAGACGGAAATGTATCACGTTTCAAAATTGCTAAAGATTTATCTACAGGCTTCACTTCCCTCGGCATGTATTACCCCAATGGCGACAGCACCCAACGCATAGGTATAGTACCCGATACCGTTGTCACCCAAACCAGACAAAAACTGAGACAAAACCGCGATAATGTACTTGAAAAGGCACTCACCATTGCAGGCTGCAATGCTTTCTTAAGCACACCATCCATTACTAGTCACACTGCTACTATTGTTCCCTACCCTAATCCCTGCACCCAGTCCCTGCAATTATATCTTTCTGGCATCACCCCTCAGCCACTCACTATCACCATTACAGACCTCACTGGTCGCCAAGTCCACACTAACTACTTACCTGCTTCTTCTACTATCATACATACAGATACCCACATGATCTCACCCGGCATGTACTTTGTAAGCATTACTGGCTCAGACATTCATTTAGTATCCAAGTTTGTCAAACAATAAAATTTATATATCGCTCACCCTATCAAAATTTCCGCCTTATTCCTAACTTTAATTATGACAACTATCCTCCCATCACTCACTTGCACCCTTGCCGCACTCGCTTGTCTTGCACTCAGCACACAGGCCTCTGCCCAAAAAGTATTCGAAGTACCCTTCTCCAGCTCAGCAGACGTAAAAGTATTTGTGGTAGACCACGTAAGCTCTGCCGACCTCAAAGTGTACAAAGTTAGTTTTGCCAGCTCTGCAGGCTCTAATGACGGCAAATGGTATTTTACAGAGTTTGCCAGCTCTGCCGACAAAAAAATACACTTTGTTGGTTTTGCCAGCTCAGCCGATGTTAAGATTTTTTACGTCAATTTCGCCAGCTCAGCCGGCTGGATCAATACCAGCAAAAAAAGCTATTTCGACTAACCACAATAAAAAAATTGTTTAGTCACAAGCCGCCCAAAAACACCTCAATTGCCCAGATTTTAATCAATTTACTGCTCCTTTTTCGCAGTATCAGCAGCTTATGTAGCAGAATAATAAATTTCTATTAATAGTCTTTGTTTCTTTTAAATTTAATATAAATTCGCACTTGTAAAGTCATCCCGAATAAGACTATAAATAGGGGGCGGAACTGAAAAGCCAAACGAGTAAGATCACTAAAAATAGACTTAATACAATGAAAAAAGCGAAACTGACATTGGTTACAGCATGCCTCGCTGCCACTGCACTATTATCTAGTTGCTCCATCACTATGCCTGTAGCAGCCACTTCCAATCCTGTTGGCTCTAAAGTAGGTACAGCTAAGGGTATGGTATTTTTACACGTACTTGCATTTGGTGCTGATGCCTCTATCAAAACTGCTGCTAAAAACGGCGGAATCACCAAAATATCTACTGTAGATATCAAGTACAGCGATGTATTAGGTATAGTACAGTCATACGAAACTACCGTTACTGGTGAATAATTCATACTGTG
>CAZRPA010000176.1:0-8595 GCA_964601855.1 uncultured Flavipsychrobacter sp.
GCAACCATTACTAATGGCAACATCAACGAGCGTATCGACCTCAACAACACACTTGCAAATGGTATGTACATCTTGAATATTACAGCTGGCAGCGACCGCAAGTCAATGCAGTTTGTAGTAAACAAATAATACTACATAGTGTATCAAACTCAAAGAGGGCTGACTCCATAATACGAGTCAGCCCTCTTTGTTTTGTTTATAATTCTATCTCCTCTTCAAGATGTAAGCACCCTATATCTAGCAAATCATTTCACCTATTCAGCCACCATTTCCATTCCCCACAAATCAAAACGGCAAGTATACTAGCAACAACATATTATTCTTACAGCTTTTTTATAGCCAGTAGATTTCTTTGTATTCCCTTCCACTTAGTACGCTTCAGTGGCGAATTTTTGAAAGCTGAGCGAAAAGCATCTTCTGTCATTTCCTCCCATTCACTTTTCGATAGGTTCAGTACTTGCGGAATTGGTGTAAAAGCTGATTCTGTATGTTGTTTAGAAAACCTGTTCCATGGGCACACATCCTGACACACATCACACCCAAACATCCACCCATCCATTTTACTGTGCATTTCGTTGGGTATTAGCGCATCCTTTAGCTCTATGGTAAGGTAAGAGATGCACTTGCCGGCATCTATGACCGTGGGCGATATTATAGCCTCTGTAGGGCATTCATCTATGCATCTGGTACATGTGCCACAATGATTGGTTTCAAACGGATTATCAGGCACCAAATCAAGATCAGTAATTAGGGTAGCAATAAAGAAAAAAGACCCATTGCTCTTGGTCAGCAGGTTGCCGTTTTTGCCTATCCACCCTAGCCCACTGCGCACAGCCCAGCTACGCTCCAGCACAGGGGCACTATCCACAAATCCCCTACCTTCTACTGCACCAATATGAGCATTGATAAACCCCAACAATTCATTCAACTTATCCCGAATCACAAAATGATAATCAATCCCGTATGCATACTTAGCAATCTTCGGTGCTTCAGTTTGTTGTTTCGCCTCCGGAAAATAGTTGAGCAATAAAGTAATAACCGACTTGGCACCGGGCACCAATTTGCGAGGGTCTATGCGCAAATCAAAATGACGCTCCATATATTCCATACCAGCATTACGTTCGTTAGCTAGCCACTGTTCCAGCCGCCTAGCGTCATCATCAAGCTGTGTTGCTACAGCTACGCCACAAGACATAAAACCCAGCCGCAAAGCCTCGTTTTTTATCAATTGGGTATTATGGGTAGCATTCAAGATTATATACAGATTTTGACCTGCAAATGTAGCGCTTTTAGTTCCTACACACTCCCGCCAGCAGGTATACCTCCAACATTCTATCCAATAGAAATGAGAGAATACTATGGTTGTGAAAAAACACCTTCAGCCGTGAACCTGAGAGAAATAAATCAGGCAATAGTCACACAGTTCCCCCGCCAAACCCACTAAATAAACACACGCTACAAACACCAATCATTGTAACAAGTAGATCTTTTCTGATAGTTCATAAAGATTAGTAGCATCCGTATTACTCAGCACTATTATTGTCTTATTACTACCCATTGTATGAATCCAATTAGATGTAGACCCCAGAATACCACCAGTACGATAATAAAACTTTTCATTAAAACTACCCCAACCAGTAGATCCCCAAAAACCATAAGCAGTGTAGCCTAACTCATCATGAATCTCTAACAGCTTTTGGGTTGACTGCTTGTTGAGTAGTTTATTACTAAAAATAGCTTGGTCAAAAACCAAAATATCATTACAAGTAGCATACATACTACCCGACCCAAAGTACATTTCACCATAATACTGCTCGTCTGCTGTTAGTGTTTTCAAACTATCCGAATACGTATAAGCTTGTACCAAACCTTTCGGCTCCTTTTTAGAACTTATGATGCCTGTATTCTTTAATTTCAGTGGTTTAATGATCACCTCATTTAAGTATTCAGAATAGCTTTTACCACTCACCAGTTCTATGATTTTGTGCAATATTATATACTCCGTATTCGAATAACTGCTTTTCACTCCAGGCACCTCTATCAGCCTACCAGAGCAATATTCAGTTATAAACTCATCAAGAGTTTTTTTGGTCTGATAAGGCTTCATTGACAATGACTCAGTCTTGTTTTCAATTCCTGAGGAATAGGTAAGTAAATGATGTAAAGTCACCTTATCCCTTCCATCACCAGTGTATGCCGGGAAATATTCACCTATAGTCTTATCAAGGTCCAGTTTATGGTCCTCTACCAGTTTCATTACCAATATCGCAGTGAATACCTTAGTCATAGATGCAATCCTAAATTTCGACTCCAGACTGATTGGCTTTTTAGTATCCATATTAACCACTCCTATAGCCTTACTGTGTAGCACCTTACCATTTACTGCCAATAATGCCACACCATTAAAACTGTGTTGAGCATTGTATGCACCAACTAAACTATCAAAAGCACCAATTTGCGCTTTTACAGAAAATGAAAGTATCAATGTTAATAGGGTAAGACTATGTTTTTTCATTGCATATGAGTTGATGCTGTTGCCCAAATAAAGTTCTAAAATTCAACGTATTTGCATCCTTATTGCTAAGGCATTAGTAAGAATAGAATTCAATCATACGAAGACTATTGCAAGGCAACATCTCTCTTCATCGCCTTTAGCCACTATCCTTATACCTTAAAACGAAAATAGGTATCTCAGTTAAAAGAGACACCTACTTCCATAAGAAATTACAACTAAGATCTTCCCAATACTTTTATCAAGGCTGGTAGTTCAATCTCACGATACTTGCATTACCATTAATATCCGTAAACCTACAAACATAGATACCAGAGGTTATTCCTGCTGGCAAGCTTATTTGTGTTTCCTCCTCTTCTATAGCTTTATTGTATACCAATTTACCATCAATGCTCCATACCGATAAAGTTCCTGCTAACTGCGAGGATATCACAAAACTGCCAGTTGTTGGGTTTGGATAAATAGTTACCGATTTTTCTAGTTCTGCTACCGGAGATACAGATGTAAAACAATCAAACACTGATTTCACAGTTACCACCAGCTCAGCAGTATCTGTAGCACATTGCCCCACCAGTATGTATCTGATGGTAGCAGTACCAGGTGTTACACCTGTCACTACACCCGCTGTATTGATGGCTGCTATAAGTGAATTAGTGCTGCTCCATTCACCGCCTGCTACCGTTGCAGATAGCATTATGGTATCATCATCACACACAGTATCAGCCCCATTTATAATACCAGCATCTACCGATAATGGTATTACTGTGATAGTAGTAGTGGCTGATGAACTTCCACATAGATTAGTAATAGTGTACGAAATCAATGCTGTACCCAGCGATACGCCCGTTACAACACCCGATGGCAATATAGTAGCTACCGCTGTATTACCACTTGTCCATTCACCACCTGCTATCGCATTGCCTAGCATTCCTTCTTGCCCTAAGCAAACATTGATATTGCCTGTTATAACACCAGAATCTGGTCTGCTATACACCGTTACTGGGTGTCTGGTCACACCAGTGCCACAACCAGTAGTGATACTATACTTAACGGTATCCAATCCTGTAGTAATGCCTGTCACAACACCTGCTGCCGATACCGAAACCCTACCTGTAGTAGTGCTCCATACCCCTCCAGCAATACTTGGAGTCAACGAAAAAGTAGCAGCAGGACAAACGCCACTGGCTCCCGACAATGCACCTGCCGATGCTGTAGGATTGACCGTAACCACCACTGTATTGATACAGCCGCTGAATACTCTATAAGTGATCCGGGCAGTACCACCACTCAAACCAGACACAACACCGGTTGAAGGATTTACTGTAGCTACAGTGGTATTACTACTAGTCCAGGTACCTGCAAATGGCGTGCTAGCCAATGTAGCTGTAGTACCCTCACATATTGTTGTAGTACCGGTAATAGCCGTAGGATTACTGAATACTGTCACAGTAACAGTAGACCGGCATCCTGTTGCCAGCATAACATAAGATATACCTACCGTTCCAGCCGACACTCCCGCCACTACACCTGCTACCGAACCTACCGTAGCTATTGAAGTATTTGCACTTACCCATGTTCCACCAGCAGTTGCATTGCTCAGCACAGTAGACGTACCTATACAAGTAGAAGACACACCAGCTATAGCAGCAGGTGTAGGGTTTACCGTCATAGAATATGGTCTGCGGCAAGCTCCACGACTGTATGATATTACCACAGGTCCCGAAGAAACACCCGTTACCACACCTCCCGCTAAAATACCTGATACTGTTGCTCTACTAGTATTGCTCGATGTCCATAAGCCACCTGCCGGATAACCCACTAACGTAGTACTCGTACCTGTACATACTGTTGTTGCCCCTACTACAGAATCTGGCAAAGGATTAACTGTCACTGCTTTGGTGCGGAAACACCCCGTAGATAGCCTGTATGATATAGTAGCTGTACCTGCCGACAAACCAGCCACAACACCAGTACCTACTACTACATCTGCTATCAATGGCTGAGCACTAGACCACGTACCACCAGCAGTGGTAGAGACGAAAGGGGTAGTAGCACCCACACACACTGCACTGCCACCTGTTATGGCTGCTGGGGTAGCATTGATAGTTGCCACTACATTGGTGCTACATGCACCTGCTGTTATATAAGTTATACGGGTAGTACCCGCCGATACTCCCGTTAGCAGCCCTGTAGTTGCACCCACACTAGCCCTACCCGGCATTGTACTCACCCATGTTCCGCCGGGTATATCGCCTGTCAGGGTTGCAGTATCTCCTGCACACAACATCAATGTTCCGCTAATAGTACTTGGTGTACCATTCACAGTTACCACCACTACTCTGCTACAACCGTTCGACATGGTATAGCTTATAGATGCAGTACCTACTGCAGCACCTATTACTACACCTGCTGTAGGCGCTACCAGTGGCGCCACTGCCGTATTGCTGCTTATCCATACACCACCCGGTGTAGCATTTGTAAAGGTGCGTGTAGATCCTACACACACATTTGTAACACCAGCAGTAGGTGCAGGAATAGTATTAACTGTTATTACCGTTGTTCTGAAACAACCTATAGATAAGGTGTAACTAATACGTGCAGTGCCAGCATTCACACCAGTAACAATGCCCGTACCAGAACCTACTGTGGCTGTGGTATGCGAACTAGCCCATGTACCACCTGCTGTAGCGCTACTCAGTGTTATGGTGCTGGCAGCACATACCGTTGACGGACCAGTTATTACTGCCGGCAACGGATTTACAGTTACTATACTTGTAGCTGCTGAACTGCCGCATACATTGGTTCTGGTGTAAGATATAGTAGTTGTACCGGGGTCTATACCAGTCACTATTCCTGTACTGCCTATAGTAGCAGCCAGTGTGTTGGTTGAGGTCCAGCTACCACCACCTATAGAGTGCGACAAGGTTATAGTACTACCTGCACATACCGATGTAAAACCAGTTATCACGCCTGTATCGGGTAATGCCGTAACCGTTACCACGACTGATGTTGCAGCCACGCCACACACATTAGTTACAGTATAAGATATAGCCGTTGTACCTGCTGCCACGCCTATCACTATGCCCGATGTACCTACTGTAGCTACTGTAGTGTTTGACGATGACCAAACACCTCCTACACTAGCATTGCTCAGGGTGCGTATATTACCCACACATACCGATGGCGTACCTGTAATAGTACCCGCCACTGGCAAAGGATTAACTGTAATATTTGTAGTGGCAAAACAACCGGTAGCTATTGTATAACTTATAGTGGCAGTACCAGCTGCTACGCTAGTGAGAAAACCAGTGCTAGCATTGATAGTTGCCGAAGCACTGCTGCTGCTGCTCCATGTGCCACCAGCAGTTGCGTTGGCGAGGGTAGCAGTATCTCCAGCACACAGCACCACCGTTCCTGTAACGGGTGTCGACAAAGCATTGACCGTAACCACATCTGTAGCTATACAACCCGGTGTAGTGGTATAGGTTATAGCTGTAGTACCTACACTTACGCCAGCCACAGCACCTGTAGTACTGCCTATATTAGCTACTGCTGTAGTGCTGCTGGTCCATGTACCTCCGCTCACAGCATTGGTCAACGTACTCGCAGTTCCCTGACACACCACCAATGTACCACCTATAGCAGTTGGTACAGCATTTACCGTATATATTACTTCTTTGTGACAACCCGATGATACCGAATAACTGATAGTTGCAGTACCTGTAGCTACACCTGTTACTACCCCTGTTCCCGACCCTACAGTGGCCACAGCTACATCACTACTACTCCACACACCACCAGTAGTATCATTGGTTAGTGTAGTAGCCACTCCTATACATGATGATAATGCCCCACCTATCAATGCCGGAGCAGAGTTGACTATTATTGTTCTGGATGTACCACAACCTGTAGGTAGTGAATAAACAATTATAGACGTACCCGTAGTCACACCAGTCACCACTCCACTACCTGTGCCCACATCCGCCACCGACGGATTGGTAGAGCTCCATGAGCCTCCAGCTGTAGCATTACTGAATGTGGTCGTTGCTCCCTGGCACACATTCGACGCTCCAGTTACAGTAGCCGGGAACGGATTTACGGTTACTACTACACTACGGCTACAGCCAGTAGCAGTTATATGACAATCTATAGCTACCACCCCATCACTTACACCTAGTACATCTCCAGTGCTAGCACCTACTGTAGCTATAGCTGGGTCGGCAGTGCTCCAGGTCACTCCTGTTGTGGTAGTAGTCAGTGGCGACAAACCTGCTACACATATACTCAGCGTACCAGATATTGCCCCCGGCAACGGATTAACCGTCACTACCCTTGTGGTTACCGCTGTAGTGCATGCATTTGTTACAGAATAAGATATAGTGGTAGTACCAGCCGTCACACCAGTTACTATCCCCGACGCTGTACCTACTGTTCCTACAGCAGTATTTGATGACGACCACACACCACCCGTAGTCGCATTGGTCATTGTTATAGTGCTTCCCTCGCACACCACGGCAGTACCTGTTATAGTACCTGCCGCTGGTGCTGCACTCACTGTTACTATTGTAGTAGCTACCCCACCCGGCAGGTTATAACTAATTAATACCGTACCAGCAGTTATACCAGATATTAAACCCGAAGGATTTATGGTAGCTATTACAGTGTTTGCTGAACTCCATGTTCCGCCACCCGTAGCGTTTGTAAATGTCGTTGTTCCAGCCACACACACAGCGGCTGTGCCAGTATTGGGTTGAATAGGATTGTTATGAATAACACTTACAGATACAGGCGAAGAATTACTGAATACTATATCCGCTCTCCCATCACCATCCATATCGCCCGCAGCAATACCTGCATAAACAGATGAAGACGACACCGCAAACAACGAAGAAGCAGACAATGACCCACTATTGATAACTCCAGAAACAGATTGGTTTCTATATACAGATATTCTAGTAGGTGATGATGCAGAAGCAACTGCTATGTCTAGCTTACTATCTCCATCAAAATCAGCCAATGATATATACCTTGGTGAACTCAACGTAGTAAAATCCACCTTAGGTTCAAAAGAACCAGCATCAATTACTCCAGAAGTAGCAGTATTTCTTAATACCGACATTCCTGTCGATGAATATCCAGTGGCAACAATATCTAATTTTCCATCACCATCTATATCTCCTAGGGCCACTCCTCCAGGTATCGTCACTGTGGCAAAACTAACTGCTGTAGCAAAAGATGATGGTGTCAACGTTCCAGATGTACTATTGTTACGCAATACATTTACAGATGCCACACTAGTGCTTGCTGTTACTATATCTTGTTTGCCATCGCCATCTATATCCCCTATATCCAAATGCTCCGTTGCTGCAACTGGCACCGTTATAAAACTTTCAAAGGAAGATGCATTTAAAACACCAACAGTAGAATTATTCCTCAGCATGCGCAGACTTGCCGAACTCACCGCTGCTACTACTACATCTGGTTTGCCATCTCCATCAAAATCAGCTACCGATATAGACCTTGAATTTCCTCCTACTCCATACTCCACTCGCGTTGCAAACGAAGCTGCATTGATTACTCCAGATGTAGTTGTATTCTTGAATACCGAAATGTTAGTACCAGATAAATAAGAAACGATTATTTCAGGTTTGCCATCTCCATCAATATCTGCTGTGGTAACATCAGATACTTCACTACCTGTAATACAAGCATAGTCAACCCTCGCTGCAAAAGAAGAACCAGATATAGCCCCTACAGTACTAGTATTCCTAAAAACAGATATACTTCCCACTGTTCCATTGCTCGATATCATTTCTGATTTGCCATCTCCATCCAAGTCTGCTATCGTAACCCTTCTAGTATTTACACCCGCAAAATCCACCCCACTCCCAAAATTCACAGTATTAGGCACAAATCCACTATTGTCATACGTCGGCAAAAAAGGATACTGCGAGTAGCCAGTAAGTGCCGAAGCCGTATTGTTCACACTCACATTGTTGTATGTAGCACCCACTGGCACATTTACCGTCAGTGCAGTAGCACTTGCTGCGGTTACAGTAGCCCTAGTGGCCCCAAAGTACACT
>CAZRPA010000177.1:0-8569 GCA_964601855.1 uncultured Flavipsychrobacter sp.
TATATAGTAAAGATAAAAACGGACAAGTAAAAACTTTACTTAAAAGACCAGACATCTCTAAAAAAAATGCTTATCTAGACGAACCTGGACACCTTATAACAAATGACTATAAATATTATAGCATTTTTAGTGGTGTGAATAGCAAAATAGATAATATTCTAAACCCTAAAATTTCGAATTATCGTTCTGTTTACATGAACAATGGTATAAAAGCGATGTTCTACAAAGATAGTTGCTTATATGTGCAGAACAGGCGTAGGATATACAAAATTGACTATCGTAATATTGCTTTGGGGTCAGAGATACACGATAGCATTAGACTTGTTACAGATTCTGTGAGTTTCAATAGAATATTTTGTGCTGCACAGGATGACAATAACAATATTTGGTATGCAACTACTATAGGTCTTTACAAAATTACTGATAACAATAGTGTTTTTCAACCTGCATTTCAAAACATCAATTTCAAACACTTTGACTTCTTTTCTGGATTGCTCATAGGTTACACTACTGAAAATACTTTGTTGATATGCAGATCTAGAAACAAGTCCTTGCTAATAGATACAGTACCTCATCAAAACTGTATATGGGATAAGTTTTACCAAATTGACTCCTCTAATATCCTGATAAGTACGAACAACAAATACCGATTATTGCATGTAAAACACCAGGGAGGAAAACTTAAAATCACGGTTACCGCTGTTGAAAATGCTTTTATTCCTCTTCATTGCGAATCGATTGCTGTTGATAAACAAAATTGTTACTTCTTTAAGAATGGCGATATTTTCTCGATAAGCGCAAGTTTGCTAAAAGCTCATGAATCTACACCTACTGTTTTTTTTAATAAAATCTTTGCTGATAACTCAATCATACCAATTTCGGAAAACATTATTCTCCCTTTCAATACTTCTAGGAAATTGACTATTTCCTATTCTTCTATTTATTTTGATGGTGATGATCTTATTTATCAATATGCTGTTTCGGGCAAACACAAATCGGAATGGAAAGATATAGATGGCGAAATAAACTTGATAAATACGGGATATGGTGACTATACCATCTCTATTAGAGCCAAGACATCCGCTGATACATATTCAGTACCTGCTTCATTTCAGCTGACTATCCTCAAACCGTTTTGGTTATCCTATTGGTTTCTATCTGTTGTTTTTCTTTTGTTAGTTGTTCTAATTGTTTTTTCCGTAAGATATAGACTAACCAGAGCAATACATAAAAAAGATACAGAGCATAAATCAAAAATCAAGTACTTGAAAGCAGAATTTAAAGCAATGAATGCTTTGATAAATCCTCATTTTATTTTCAACACCTTGAATAATGTACAAAGTCTGATAAACAACTCTGACAAAAAAGAAGCAAACGAATACCTCAGGGTTTTTGCTGACTTGATAAGACAAAACATGCACAATGTATCAAGAGAACTAATTACATTAGAAAAAGAAATTATGTTGGTAAAGAATTACTTATACCTAGAAAATTTCAGGTTTGGTGATAAATTAAAATACTCTATAAATATTCAAGAATATTTGGACCTTTCAGAGATTATGGTTCCGCCACTATTACTACAACCTTTGGTAGAGAATGCAATAAAGCACGGTATTCTTAAACTAAAATCTGCCACAGGTGAGATAAAAATTGAAATATACGAAGTAAATGAATCTGTACACATAGACATTTATGACAATGGTGTGGGACTAAGGCAAGGAAATAAAAATAGAGACCATTTACACGAATCTTTTGCTTTAGAAAATATTAAAAGCCGTTTGACCTATTTGAGCGAAATTCAAAATAGAAAAATCACGTTTAGTATCACAGAAAAAAACAACACAGAAGGTCTGCACGAATGGACAATAGCATCAATAATAATTGCTTTTGATTAACATCTATTCCGCTTATCACATATTTAGCACCACTTACATAATTTTTTGTTATCCGGTCTGAGTTAGCATGTATTTTGCACAAGAAATAGAAATTAATCTATTTTTTGATTGTAATAAACATACTACTTATGAAATACCGTACACCTTTTGTTTTTAAGTTTTGTACTGACCATCACAACCCCAATTTATCGAGAGGACAGCCCATCAAGATTGCATTATAAATTGAACGTGTGAACAAAATTTATTAAAGTCTAAAACAAACAACCTTATGAAAAACAATAATATCCAAAGCATCAACACAACAATGAAAAGTGTTGGCAAAAAAGTAAAAAGTACTGTTGCTTATATAGCACTATCATTAGCTATCTCTAGCAGTGCTATAGCTCAGCCCTGCCTTGTGTCTTCTCTAAACATCAATACTGGCACTGACCCAGGTACTGGCAGCACAGTGTTGCCAAATGGAGCAAATGACCCAAAATGGAATATAACTTTTTTGTCTCCCGATGCAGCTGCGGTGCCATTAGCCGGCGCTACTCCTTATAATGCTTTCGTTGTAGCACCAGAACCTAGCTGGGTTACCAATCCTAACAGTAGATGGATTAGTTTTATAAACCAAAATAATTTTACGACCAATAGTACAGGGTCATACACTATGAAATACACTAGGTGTTTTGATGTGTGCGAAAAAGATGATTTCCAGATCAGTTTACGTTTTGCATGCGACGATGAAATAACGGATATCTGGCTCGACGGTGTAAATATATCAGCAGGATCTCCTGGGACAGCACCTAGCATGGGCAATTTCACTGTCTTTACTATAGATAGTAGAACGATGTCTTTGACTAAGGGTCAGCATTGTATAGTTGTTGATGCAATGAATTTTCCTTACCCGCAAACAACAATTAACTATCATGGCATAAATGTAGTAGGGTCTATTACCTCTACAGCGGGAAATTCAACATTGGTAAGCGAAAGCAGAAATTGTGAGGGATATTCTTGTCCAGAAAAGGACACTTGCGACGACCAGTGTTACTGGAGAGTGAACGGTAATTACATTCATTCTGGTAATAATTTGCTGGGTACTTTGTCAAATGACGACATCAGAATTTTGTCAAACAACACTGATCGTGCTATACTTACTGCTGGTGGGTATATGGGCATAAAAGCGTTGCTACCTACTACTACGTTCCATGTAGACTGTATACCTCCTGCACCAATAACTCCTTCTGGTCTTAGATTCGAAAACCTACCTGTAGGGCATGGCAACGCGCTAGTAGTAGATGCAAATGGATATGTACATGTAGCTCAATCTACTATTTACCGTCCATCGGATGCAGCATTGCAAGATCAGATTAATGAACTGAAAAAAGAACTACAGGAAATGAAAGCATTGCTAAACAAAAGCACTGTAGAGAACAATAAAACTTTGGGAAGTATGAATATATCGCCTAACCCAAGCAATGGAAAAATGAATATTGAATACAACATTACTGCTGCTTATACAAGTGCATCAATAATTGTTACTGACTTAACTGGAAAAACTATTCTTGACAAAACTTTGAATTCGACCTCTGGCAGGCTTGGTTTGTCGGTACCCGAGCATATTAGCTCTGGTGATTACATTGTTACATTACAGGTAGATGGCAATAATGTATCAAGCAAAAAGCATAGCATTATAAAATAATACAGATGTATATCAGTTACTGTTGTTGGTTTGAGGGCCAACAACAGTAACTTTTTTCAAAATGATAAAACTACACTCCTTTTCCGAGCCCTTCTTTGTATACTTTCAGGCAACGGTCTCGAGCTACATCGTGGGCTACAATAGGGCGCACATAGGTTAGTTGGTCATACTCGGGTACCCATTTGCGTATGTACTTTAGGTCAGGGTCAAATTTTTGGGTTTGCAACAAAGGATTAAACACCCTGAAATATGGTGCAGCATCGCAGCCACTACCAGCAGCCCACTGCCAGCCACCATTGTTGGCACTGAGATCGTAGTCTAGTAGTTTTTCTGCGAAATAGGCTTCTCCCCATCTCCAATCAATAAGCAAATCTTTAGTCAAAAAACTCGCTACTATCATTCGCACTCGGTTATGCATATATCCTGTTTCATTAAGCTGACGCATACCAGCATCAATTATAGGGAACCCAGTTTGTCCGGCACACCATGCCGCAAATTCTTGCTCATTATTGCGCCATACAATATTGTCATATTCTTTTTTGAAGGCACCATTCACCACATGTGGGTAGTGCCATAAGATGGCCATGTAAAACTCGCGCCACACTAGCTCATTGAGCAGTACGGGATTAAGAGCCATTGCTTGTGTAGCCTGTTGGCGAACACTCACGGTGCCAAAGCGCAAATGCACACCCATACGGGTAGTGCCATTTACTGCTGGGAAGTCGCGGGTTTTATCATAGTTTTTTGCAATCGTTTCGTCTAGTGCTGTAGGTAGTGTACCTGGGTCAGTAGGCACAAAACCAATGTCTGTGAGCGATAACATGTGTGACGGCTCGCAATGATACAGGTTGCCCATGTATGTATGGGTAGGGTAGGGCTTCAGGTAAAACTCATTTAGTTTGGCCTTCCACTTTTTGCTATATGGTGTGTATACAGTGTAGGGTTCTCCATTATCTTTCACTACCTCGCTACGCTCAAAAATTACCTGGTCTTTGTAGGTATGTAGTTCTATACCTTTCTCTTGCAACATTACACCTATCTCTCTATCTCTACCCAAAGCATAGGGCTCATAATCGTGGTTAGTGTACACAGCTTTAATATCATACTCATCTATCAGTTGTCGGTAACAATCTATGGGTTTGCCATGTAGTACAAGCAAGGTGCTGCCCATAGCGGTGAGTTGCTGGTGCAGGTGTGCCAGTGCATTGTGAATAAAGGTTACACGTTTGTCTTTTTTTTCATGCAGTTTGCTCAGTATTTCGGTATCGAATATAAATATGGGCAATACTGGAACTCCAGACTTAAGTGCTTGATAAAGACCTGCATTGTCACTCAGACGAAGATCGCGACGAAACCAGAAAATAGAAACAGTAGGTAGCATAACAAAAAATGGATAAAGCTACACAATCAACATCTATCAAACAGAGAAGATCTCTATCATCTTCATTATCAGATGTCTATAGCAGGATATAAATTAACAATTACTAACAAACCAATCCTACCGCTGTTCCGTTTATCTTTACTAAACCAACAATTATTATGCGATATTCAATTTTTGTTACCGCTATTGCCAGCCTTTTGTCGCTGGCTCAATGCAGCACAGCTCAAAACAATACAAATATGACAGATAAAACTAACAATCCGTATTACTCTCGCACAGACACTAAAAAACTGAATGTGCCCAACAGCGAATGGAAAAAAATATTGCCGAGTGGGGTATACAGTATAGCGCGTGAGCAAGGCACAGAGTATGCCTTCAGTGGCAAATACTGGAAAACCGATGTGAAGGGCACATATTACTGTGCCGTGTGTGGCAATCCGCTGTTTAAGTCTACTGCAAAGTTTGCCAGCTCATGCGGATGGCCCAGCTTCTTTGAGACGTTGAAAAAGAACAGTGTTAATTACCTGCCCGATGATACACATGGTATGTCGCGAATAGAGGTAGAATGTGGCAGGTGCGAGTCTCATCTTGGACATATCTTCGACGATGGTCCTGCCCCAACCTACAAACGCTATTGCATGAATTCAGCCGTTTTAGATTTTGAAGAAGACAAGTAATATCACTGTTCGCATTTGCCCAATACTGAATTATAACTACAAAGCCACCGCATATTGTGCGGTGGCTTTGTAGTTTAATATCATCACTGTTATGCTTAGTCCTGATTTTTCATCCGCACCATAGTGAGTATGGTAGCTATAGCTACTGTTTCGCCAGTTTCGTCATATACATCTACTAGCCATTTTACTATACCCTTTGTTATGTCTTCAGGGGTGCGTTTTTCCTGAGCTGTTTTTTCTTTTACTGTCAGGCGCACACCTATCGTCATGCCCGGGTAAACAGGTTTGGTAAACCTAGCCTCATCTATACCATAGTTAAGCAAAACCGGACCCTTCTTGGCATCTACAAACAGACCCGCTGCTTTCGACAGTACAAAATAACCATGTGCCACCCTGCGCTCAAATATGGTACCCTCTAGCGATGTGGCATCCATGTGTGCATAAAAGTTGTCGCCGCTAACATTGGCAAAGTTGGTGATGTCTGCCTCGCTTACAGTGTGTTTAGCAGTGGTCAGAGTTTCGCCTATTTGCAGGTCTTCGAAGTGTTTTTTGAAGGGGTGTATGTCTGTTTCGTGTTGTTTGCCCCCTTGCTGATACACGTTTGTGATACGGGTAATGGTAGTAGGCGAACCTTGTATAGCAGTACGTTGCAGATAATGCAACACACCACGCTTGCCACCCATTTCCTCCCCACCACCTGCCCTTCCCGGACCACCATGCACCAGTAGCGGCATGGGCGACCCATGACCTGTGCTTTCCTTGGCACAATCTGCGTTAAGTATAAGTATCCTACCATGCATAGTAGCTGTACCTAGTACTATTTCTTTAGCTATTTCATCGTCTTGAGTGATAACCGAGCATACCAGAGAGCCCAGTCCCATACGAGCAAGTGTTATAGCATCGTCAGTATTAGAGTAGGGAATAATAGTAGATACCGGCCCAAAGGCTTCTATATTATGACAGTCTGTGTTTACAAACGGATTGTTGTTGAGGAATATGACTGGTGGTAGAAAAGCACCCTTCTCTTTATCAGCACCTAACACCTCAAAGTGTTCCATATTGCCTATTACTATCTGCTGTGTAGCAGCTAATTGCTGCACTTTTTCACGCACTTCATTGCGCTGGCTTATACCTGCCAGTGGGCCCATACGCACTTCTTTCAGGCTAGGGTCGCCTATGGTGGTTGTTTGTAGGCGTTTGCCCAATGCTATCTGCACATCTTCTACCCTGTCGGCTGGTACTATTATACGCCTGATGGCAGTACACTTTTGTCCGGCTTTAGTAGTTACTTCGCGCACTACCTCTTTTATAAAGATGTCAAACTCAGCCATACCTGGATACACATCCATGCCCAGTATGCAACAGTTGAGCGAATCTGCCTCCATATTAAATGAAACGGCTTCGGACAATATGCGTGGATGCGATTTCAGCATTCTACCTGTACTCGCCGAGCCTGTAAAGGTCACTACATCCATAGTTTCTATACTGTCCAGTATACCCCTTGCCGAGCCGCATATCAACTGCAACGATCCCTCTGGCAGTATGCCCGATTTAATTATCTCTCTGAACACCGCCTCTGTAAGGAACGAGGTAAGCGTAGCGGGCTTTACTATAGCCGGTACACCTGCCAGTAGGTTCACCGCAATTTTCTCCAGCATACCCCACACCGGAAAGTTGAATGCATTGATGTGTATAGCCACACCCTCGCGCGGCACCATGATGTGGTGGCCTATAAATGTATTGTTCTTAGACAGTTTTGCAGCATCTCCATCTACATAAAAACGCTCGTCAGGAAACTGGCGACGCAGACTGGCATAAGCAAACAGATTACCTATACCTCCTTCTATATCCACCCAAGAGTCGGCACGGGTAGCACCAGTATAAGCGCTGATGGTGTAGAAAAATTCTTTGCGCTCCATCAGGTACATAGCCAGTGCTTTCAGCATTCTGCCCCTCTCCTGAAAGGTTAATTTCCTTAGCGCTGGTCCGCCCACCTTGCGAGCATAATGCATCATCTCACCAAAGTTGAGCCCACTGCTACTTGCAGTATATATAGCAGCGCCCGTCACCGCATTGTGCAGCACCTCGCCTTCATTGTTGCCACCCACCCATCTGCCGGCAGCATAGTTTTCCAGTTGTGTTACAGACATAAGTATTTTTGGTTGTTATCTATTCAAATCCAAAAATAAGCCATTACCTCCTATCAAACCTTGTTCTTTTTATTGTGTTCTTCACTGTGGCTAATATGCATAGCTACAGCAATTCGAGCTTTGATTTTTCTGCAAAAAAATTTTTTTTTCTGCGAAATAGGACTACATTTGCACTCCATTTAGTGACGGTCATTCGTCATTGGGCCTATAGCTCAGTTGGTTAGAGCACCTGACTCATAATCAGGTGGTCCCAGGTTCAAGTCCTGGTGGGCCCACAGAAAAAGCAGTTACGTTCATTCGTGGCTGCTTTTTTCGTTTTAACTTTCCCATACTGAAAGAATCTAGGGATCAAGTTGAATAGTTGGGAGATGAACAATATTAGGCATAGATATTAGTAAGTCACATTACAGAAGAAATGATTTGGTTATGTATGAAGAACAGGTTTTCTTACATTTACAGTATGAAAAACCTACTTTTATTATTCTTCTTTTCACCTTTCTTGGGGTTATCGCAGACCAAAACTGATCATGAATATGCTATGAGCAGGTTTAAGAAATTTTACAATAACAAGCAGGGCGATAGTATTGTAAAAATGTGGCCTTCCGATGCGCCATATATAGAAAGTATAAAACGATCGTGGAATAAAGAATTGGTGGAATCATTACATGAAAAATATGGAAAGTTACTTTCGAATTAAAATGTCGGTATAGATACTCAGTACACAAACCCTGGATTATCATAATTAAAAACAAACAAATCCGAAGTAGCAGAAAAAATCACAA
>CAZRPA010000178.1:0-8402 GCA_964601855.1 uncultured Flavipsychrobacter sp.
GATATCCAGATTCAGACATTTGCTGATAGTACTCCTGAATGTTGTCTTTTGAAAGATTGTTGGTGTAGGTAACTAGCTCGGTGTTGAGGTTGTTGATGATAATAGAATCGCCATAAAAATCGAATGAGATTTTATGAATCATACCATTGCCTGCCTGTGCTGAAAAAGAACAGCAAAGTGTAAGGAGTAATGATACTATGGTGATTGTTTTTTTCATTTCGACTTGGTAACAGTAAAGTTACGTAAACTTAACAATTAGATAATGTTAAGTTTTGCAAAATGTATTTTGCCGAATAGTGGCATAGGGATTTTCTATAAAGGCTATTTGTTGTTACCTCACTAAAAAAGAAATTACCTTTATTGCTACAATTACAATCTCTTAAAAAAGTACACTAATGATACTGGAAATCATAAAGGCTAAAGCAGAAACTTATTACCCTGATGTACAAGAAATAAGGCATCATATTCACTCGCACCCCGAGTTGTCATTTAAAGAATATAATACATCGGCCTATGTAGCGGCAAAACTGACCGAATTTGGTATAACAAATTTCAGAAGTATAGCAGGCACTGGTATAGTGGCACTGATAGAAGGTAAAAACCCTGAGAAAAGATGTATTGCACTGAGGTCTGACCTAGATGCACTACCGATAAAGGAGGAAAATACGACTAGTTACTGCTCACAAAACGATGGTGTGATGCACGCTTGCGGGCATGATGTGCATACTAGCTGCCTGCTGGGTGCTGCAAGAATATTGAATGACTTGCGCCATGAATGGGAGGGTACTGTAAAGTTGATTTTTCAGCCAGGAGAGGAGAAACATCCGGGTGGAGCCAGTATAATGATAGCAGAAGGTGTACTAGAAAATCCTAAGCCAGATGCGATTTTTGCACTACACGTGTACCCTCATTTGCCTACGGGCACTACGGGCTTCAGAGCAGGACAGTATATGGCGAGTGCCGATGAGGTGTACATAACCATAGAAGGTAAAGGTGGGCATGCAGCACTACCACACCAAACAATAGACCCGATAGCTATATCGGCACTGGTAATAACAGGGCTGCAACAGGTGATAGCACGCAAGTGCAATCCGCTGGTACCTTCAGTACTCACCTTTGGTAGTATCAATGGTGGTTTTGCCACAAATGTGATACCTGATAAGGTGGAAATACTGGGTACATTCAGAGCTATGGACGAAAAATGGCGATATGAGGCTCATAAATGGATAAAAGACTACACAGAACAGACCTGTGCGGCCTATGGAGCGAAGGCTACTGTGGAAATACCCATAGGATACCCTATGTTGTTTAATGATCCGTCACTTACCCGTATGGCTACTCAGTGGGCAGAAGACTATGTGGGCGCTGATAATGTACATGAGCTAGATATGCGCATGGCAGCCGAAGATTTTAGCTTTTATACGCTGCATGTGCCTGGTTGTTTCTTTAGGATAGGCACTAACAAAGACGATAAAGAATTTCTAGCGCCGGTGCACAATGCCCGTTTTGACATTAATGAAGAATCTATGAAAACCGGAATGGGCATGATGGCATGGTGTGCGGTGCAGGCATTGCAAAACGGGTAATGAAGTTAAGCTGTAGCTAGATTTTTGATGAATATAAATACTGTATTTATCTAGGGTTTAGTTATGTTTTGTGGATAACTTCCACTGCCGCCTACCCCATAATTTTCATTACTTTGTATGAGCTTTTGAGGTAGTGGTAGCTGCCCTGAGGCTGTAGAAGTATATTGTTCTTACCTGAAATACGACAAAGTGAAATTCTCCCATTTACATAATCATACCCAGTTTTCCCTGCTAGATGGGGCATCTAATATATCTCGCCTTTACGAAAAAGCCAGAGCAGACAACATGCCCGCTATTGCCATAACTGATCATGGTAATATGTTTGGTGCATTTGACTTTGTGGCAGAAGCATGGAAAAAGAAAAAGGTAGTAGGCAAAACACCGGAGGGAAAGGACATAGAAGAGCCAGTGGTGAAGCCGGTAGTGGGGTGTGAGTTTTATTTGGTAGCAGATAGACACAAACGTCAGTTTTCGAAGGACGATAAAGACCAAAGATGCCATCAGTTGCTACTGGCAAAGGACGAAATAGGGTACAAAAATCTGGTGAAGATGTGTTCGCTGGGTTTTATGGAAGGGTTGTATGGCAAGTATCCCCGAATAGATAAAGAGTTGATTCTCCAATATCATGAAGGGCTTATTGCTACTACTTGTTGCTTGGCAGCAGAGGTGCCACGCACCATACTGCGCAAGGGTGAGGAAGAAGGCGAGCGAGTGTTTAAGTGGTGGCTAGATCTGTTTGGTGATGACTACTATATAGAGCTGCAAAGGCACGATATACCCGACCAAATAAAGGTAAATGAAGTGCTGATGCGATTTGCCAAAAAATACAATGTGCCTGTCATAGCCAGTAATGACAGCCATTATGTAGACCAGACAGATGCTAATGCACATGACATATTGCTATGTATAAACACAGGTGCAAAACAAAGCGACGAAAAGTACAGAGATGTAGGTGATGATGAAGTGCAGGCAAAAAATGCTCGTTTTGCATTTTATAATGATCAGTTCTTTTTCAAGACCACTGATCAGATGACCAAACTGTTCAGCGACATACCACAGGCAATTGATAATACCAACCTGATACTGGACAAAATAAAACCGCTGAAGCTGGACAGGGACATAATGCTGCCCCACTTTAAGGTGCCACCAGAGTTTAATAACGACCAAAATGCTTATCTGGAACACCTAACATGGATGGGAGCAAAGGAAAGGTATGTGGAGATAACGGCAGAGGTAGAAGAGCGACTGAAATTTGAGTTGTTTACGATCCACACCATGGGATTTGCTGGTTACTTCCTTATTGTGAGCGACTTTATAAAAGAAGGGCGCAATATGGGGGTGTTTATAGGTCCGGGACGTGGGTCGGCAGCGGGGTCGGCGGTAGCGTATTGTATAGGTATTACTAATATTGATCCTATAAAGTACAAATTGCTGTTTGAGCGTTTCTTGAACCCTGATCGTAAGAGCATGCCCGATATAGATACGGACTTTGACGATGTGGGCAGGCAAAAGGTGATAGACTATGTGGTGCAGAAGTATGGGAAAAACCAAGTGGCGCAGATAGTAACTTATGGTACTATGGCTGCAAAAAGCAGTATAAAAGATGTAGCCCGTACACTGGATTTGCCATTGCCGGAGAGTAATATGCTGGCAAAACTAGTGCCTGAAAAACCCGGTATTGTACTGAAGCGGCTACTACAAGCACCTCTGAAAGGGGAGGGTAGCCTAGAAGCTAAGGAAGGACTGGGTGCAGAAGAAATGGAAGGAGTGCTGAAGCTGCGGGAAATATACAATCAGCCCACACTACATGGCCAGGTACTGCATGCTGCTGAAAAACTGGAAGGCTCGGTACGGAATACAGGTATACATGCTGCAGGTATCATTATAGCCCCCAGCGACCTTACAGACCTGCTGCCGGTGTTTATGGTGAAGGATGTAGATTCGCTGATAACCCAATATGAGGGTAATGTGATAGAGAATGCAGGGGTAATAAAAATGGACTTTCTGGGTTTGAAAACCCTGACCATTATTAAAGATGCTCTTGCACTGATAAAGAGAAACTATAATGTAGTTATAGACATTGATACTATACCTCTGGATGATGTAAAGACATATGAATTGTACCAACGGGGAGATACTAATGGTACGTTTCAGTTTGAGAGTCCGGGTATGCAGAAGCACCTTATCAATCTAAAGCCCGATAAGTTTGATGACCTTATAGCCATGAATGCCCTATATAGACCAGGGCCTATAGAATATATACCCAGCTATATACGCCGCAAACATGGGCAAGAACCTATAGCTTATGATGTGCCGGATATGGAAGAGTATCTGGGTGATACATATGGTATTACGGTGTATCAGGAGCAGGTGATGTTGCTATCGCAAAGTCTGGCAGGGTTTACGAAGGGTGATGCCGACGTACTGCGTAAGGCGATGGGTAAAAAGCAGAAAGCGGTACTGGATAAAATGAAAGGGCAGTTTGTAGAAGGAGCCAAAGCAAAAGGGCATCCGGAAGATAAATTGCAAAAAATATGGACCGACTGGGAGGCATTCGCTCAATATGCGTTCAATAAGTCGCACTCTACCTGTTATGCACTGGTAGCTTACCAAACTGCCTACCTTAAAGCCCACTATCCGGCAGAGTATATGGCAGCGGTGCTAAATAACCAAGGCAATATAGAAAAGATAAAATTCTATATGGAAGAGTGTCAGCGAATGGGGCTACAGGTACTAGGACCCGATGTAAATGAGAGCTTGAAGGGATTTGCGGTGGCGAAGGAAAATGTAGTGCGTTTTGGGCTCAACGCTATAAAAGGGGTAGGCGAGGCTGCAGTAGAAGATATTATATCTGATAGAGAGGCTAATGGTAGTTTTGATTCGATATTTGATTTTATAAAGCGTGTGAACCAACGCACGGTCAACAAAAAGTCGATGGAAAGTCTAGCACTGGCAGGAGCGCTCGACTGTTTTCCACAACTGCATAGGGCGCAGTATTTTTATACGCCACCTACAGACCCAATAACCGGATTGGAACGATTGATGCGGTTTGGCAATCAGGTGCAGGCAAGTTCATCAATGGTTACCAATAGTTTGTTTGGTGATGCTATAATGCCCGAAATAAAACCACCCATAATACCCGAGTGTGATAAATGGGGATTGCCAGAGCTACTAGATCGAGAAAAAGAAGTAGTAGGCATCTATTTGAGTGCGCATCCGCTAGATGGGTATAAGTTTGAGATGGAAAACTATGGGTTTGTGCCTATCAACCAAATGGAAGTGCTAAGAGGTAAAACGATACGCATAGCAGGATTCATAACAGATGTGGTGCATGCTACTACCAAAAAAGGCAGCAAGTTTGGCAAGATGGTACTCAATGACTACTCTGGTAACACTGAAATAGTGTTGTGGGAGAAAAACTATGTAGCATTTGGCAACTATCTGGTTAATGGGCAGAAAATAATTATCAATGGAGTTTATGATGAGCATCGTTTCAGGCCTGGTACTATGGAGTTGCAGATACAGAGCATGATGCTGCTGGATGAAGTGCGTAAAACCATGACCAAACGTATACATTTGGCATTGCCTCTAGACAAGATAACGGATGAGTTTGCATCGTTTATGGTGGCTAATGTGCAAAAATACCCTGGTAGTACGGAACTTATTATCAGTGTAAGAGATATGGACACCGAAATGCAGATAAAAATGAAGTCGCAGAATAAGAAGATATTGCTAAGCGACGAACTGATAACTTACATACAGGAGCATGATGAAATCATGTATTCGATAGAGAAGAATTAGAGGATAATGACTTTGATAATAAATGGGAGATAGCTAATGAGCAACTATCTCCCATTTCTTTTTGCAAATAGAGATATTGTTTTTCTACACCAGTTTTTGATCTTACTTCACTTTGATATTGCCTATATTTGAATAATGTTAGCAGCGTTACTAATATAGTTCATATGATGTCAGAAAATACACCTGAATTTAATCCGATACCCAATAGCAGCGATGCGAATGATAAAATAACTCCTACCAAAGTGGGTTGGGTTATTTTTTGGAGTGTACTTAGCCTTATTGTTACAATCATAGCTACAATGAGCGTGACTAAAGAGTATGGTGTAGCGTTGTATGTGGGTGTGCCTGTTACTATTGGTTTTATAGTAGGGTTTGTGGGTAAAAACTTGAAGGGGTTGATAAAGGGTACATTGGCTGTTGTGTTAACTACAACATTTTTAAGTTTATTGCTTATTGCATTAAAAATAGAAGGTGCTATCTGTATCATCATGATAATAGTGCCGTTGTTTTTGTTTGTTGCTGTAGGGTTTGGAATTGGTAAATTGCTATTGCATTTAGTGCCTAAAAACAATAGTTACCTTGTTTTGTTTTTTCTTATCAACCCGGCTTGTATAGCTGCGGATACACAGATAGAAATGGTAGAGAATACCATCACCACTAAAACGGTGGTAAATGCTACTCCAGCTCAAATATGGCAAGTATTGACCAATGAGGTGGATTTTGGTAAGCATGAAAACTTCTTTTTCAAGAATGGTGTCAACTATCCGTTAGATATGCGCCTTACCCAACGCAATGATAGTATGCTGCTGCGCTGTAATCTGCGCAACTGTGTGACAGAACTATATGTAGATGAGCTGGTGCCCAATAAATCTTTGAGATTCAGGTCGGTGAAGGATGTAGAGCCAGTGAAGGAGTTGACGATATATGATACGCTAAGTACACCACACACCAATGGTGAGTATTTTAAACACCTTTATGGTAAGTTTGAACTAGTACCATTAGATAATGGTACTACTGAATTGGTAGCTGAATCGCAATTTTCTTACAGGCTATCACCTGCTTTTTACTGGAACTGGTGGAGCAAATATTTAGTTAGCACGATGCATAATCGTGTGTTGCAGATTTTAAAAGACAAAACAGAACATAAACACACGCAAATATGAGCCGCAATGATCAGCAGCGGCAGATACACGACCCTAGCTTTACGAAGGATGTGTTTAACAAAGTAAGCCATACTTATGATATTGTAAATCTTATTTCTTCGTGTGGTTTGGCTAGTCTTTTGCGAAGGCAGATGATACGGCGACTATCGGCTGGTGCAAAACCGCAACGTACATTAGATCTGTTGTGCGGTATGGGTGAAACATGGGTGCCTATTATAAAATATGCTCCTGATACACAGATAACAGCAGTTGATTTTTCGGAAGAGATGATAGCTGGCGCTAAAAGGAGAAATGCACTGTATCATAACGATAGTGTGGTTGTAGTGGAGGAGAATGTATTGGAAAGTAGTTTGAAAGAGAATTATTATGATTTGGTGGTATGTGCATTTGGGCTAAAATCGTTTGATGATATTCAGATTAATATATTGGCTAATCTTACCAAAAGAGTATTAAAGCCGGGTGGACAATTTGTGTTTATAGAAATGTCTTTGCCCCCCAACATATTTGTCAGGACCGTGTTTCTGTGGCATGTAAGGTATTTAGTTCCTTTTTTAGGTGCATTTTCAGGTAATAGAAAGGCATTTGGTATGTTAGCTAAGTACACTCTATCTTACCGCAATTCACAAAAGGCTAGTGCTATATTTGCTAAAGTGGGCTTACAAATGGAGTACGACAGCTATTTGCTAGGCAGTGCTTCGGGTTTTCATGGGTACAAGCCATAAGAGACGATATATCCCTATTTGTGCATTTGGGTTTAATATAGGTATCTTTGCCCGATGAAAAATCTGCGTGAGATAACGCTACCAGAGCTGGAAACGATGATGGCAAACATAGGTGAGCCGAAATTTAGAGCAAAACAGGTACATGACTGGGTGTGGCAGAAGTTTGCTGCCGACATTAACGATATGACCAACCTATCGAAGGCACTCCGTGAAAAACTGATGGAGCAATACTTTATACCCAAGGTTAAAATGCATCACAGCCAGTATAGTAGTGATGGAACTATAAAAAATCGCTTGCAGCTTCATGATGGATATTATGTAGAAAGTGTGCTGATACCTACAGATAAACGTATGACAGCCTGTGTATCATCGCAGGTGGGTTGTTCGTTGTCTTGCAAATTTTGCGCTACTGGGTATATGGAGCGTAAGCGCAATTTGGAATTTGATGAGATAGTAGATGAGGTGACACTGCTTAATGAACTATCGCAGAAGCACTACAACAAAAATCTGTCTAATATAGTGTTTATGGGTATGGGTGAGCCATTGCTCAACTATAAAAATACACTTAAAGCTATAGAAAGAATAACATCTCCCAGCGGACTAGGGATGAGCCCCAAACGTATTACTGTGTCTACAGCGGGAGTGGCAAAGATGATAAAACAACTGGCTGATGATAAGGTGCGTTTCAAACTGGCATTGTCGCTACATGCCGCTACAGATCATAAGCGCAATGAGATAATGCCTATCAATGAAACCAATAACCTTAAAGCACTGATAGAGGCACTCAATTATTTTTACAAAGCCACCGGCAATGAAATAACTTTTGAGTATATACTCTTCAAAAACTTTAATGATAGTATAAAAGATGCCGACGACCTGATAAAAATATACCGTCAGGTGCCGGCAGATTTGATAAACATTATAGAGTACAACCCAATAGATGCTGCGAGGTATGAAAAGCCCGACGCTGAGAAAACGGAAGCATTTATGGAGCACCTGACTGCAAATAGGGTGAATGTACGTTTGCGTCGCAGCAGAGGCAAGGATATTGATGCTGCTTGCGGACAATTGGCAAATGTAGACCACGAAACAGACTAGTAGTGAGTTTGCCCGAAATAATAGCTTAAAAA
>CAZRPA010000179.1:0-8389 GCA_964601855.1 uncultured Flavipsychrobacter sp.
AAATACCCCAAACAAAACAGACACTACCCCAGTAGTAATGGTGGCACACTCACAGCCAGCCGACACTATAACAAAAACAAAAGAAAGCATTACAACCATCACAGACACCATAGCACGTGCATCTACCCAAACTGAAATTGCGATAGCCTCAATACCTACTATAAAAAAAGACACTACTGCTGTAGCTGCAAAAGCTATACCACCAGTAAAACCCGAAATTGCGATAGCAACAATACCCACCATAAAAAAAGACACTATTACTGCATCCGCAAAAACTGCACCACCCACAAAACCCGAAATTGCGATAACATCAATACCCACTATAAAAAAAGACACCACTATCGTAGTTGCAAAAGCAACAATACCTGCCACAGTAATAAAGCTAAAAGACAGCATAAAAGCCCCCATAAAAAATACGGGCACTACACTACCATTCATTGCGAGTACTAGCCCAGCTAATACTACAAAACCCAAAATAGCACCTGTAAAAAAAGGAGCGGCCGGACTACTACAAGACGAGTTGCAAAAACACACAGCTGCCAATATAAAGTCCATAAAACAATACCTGAACCAAGGCGCAGACATACGCACCACCTCTACCGACGGATATACTGTACTTCATGTTGCTGCCATAGCTAATGACTATGCACTTGCAGAAAAATGCTTGAACAAAAAAGTAAAAGCCAATGCCACTTGGCTTACTGCTACCAATGCCACTACCCCACTATACTGGGCCATGAAATACAACAATGGCGATGTAGCACAACTTATAATAGACAATTACGGCTCGCTGGGAGTAGGCAATGGCGTAGTTACCCAGCGATACGACAGTGGCAACTTCTACACAGGCACCATAAAAAATGGCGACCGAAACGGCAACGGCAGCATGTACTATGCCGATGGCGAAAAGTATGACGGCAACTGGGTAAATGGCGAGATGAGTGGTTTCGGTATATTCTACTATGCCGAAGGCACTGTTTATGAAGGCAACTGGAAGAATGACAAAATGAATGGCCAGGGCATCATTCATCTGTCTAACGGAGACAGGTATGAAGGTATATGGGAAAATGGTGTGCTGCAAGGCAAGGGCATCTTTGTGTGGGACAATGGCAATCGCTACGAAGGCTCGTTTGATAAAGGAAAACTTTCTGGGCAGGGTACTTTCTACTGGATAAAGGGCGACAAATATGTGGGTAGTTTCCAAAATGGCAAGATGTGGGGCAAGGGTGTGAAGTACTGCACCAATGGCGATGTAATAGAAGGCACCTGGGTAAACGACAGCCTGACAGGTATAGCCACCTGCACCAGCAAAAAAGGTGATAAATATGTGGGCTTCTTCAGAAATGATATGCTGAATGGCAAGGGCACAGCCTACTTCAAGAATGGCGACAAATACGAGGGCGAGTGGCAAAACAGTATGTACCACGGCTATGGTGTGTTCAAGTGGAAAAATGGCAATGTATACAAAGGCCAGTATGAGAACAACAAAATGCATGGCAAAGGTGAATTTTTATGGAGCACCTGCGAGCGATATGTAGGCGAATTTGCCAATGATAAAAAAGAAGGTAAGGGTACCATGTACTACACCACCGACGATAGGTATATAGGCGAATGGAGCAATGACATGGAGAATGGTCAGGGCACCTTTGTATGGCAGAATGGCGATAAATATGTAGGCGAGTTTAAAGACGACCGCATCAGCGGCTGGGGAGTATGCACCTGGAAAAATGGCGATAAATATGAGGGTAACTACCTGAACAGCAACCGACACGGCAGGGGCACATATACCTGGTACAATGGCGATAAGTATGTAGGCAGTTTTGAAAACAATATGCGCTGGGGCGAAGAAGGCACCTACTACTGGACCTATGGCGATATGTATACCGGACAGTGGGTACACGACCGCAAAAACGGCTGTGGCACCTTTATGTGGACAGATGGCAGCCGCTACCTGGGCGACTTTGACAATGACCGTCGTCAGGGCAATGGCACCTATACTATAACCACCGTAGGCACCATAAAAAACTGCCCCCGCAGCGTAAAATATACTGGTGACTGGAAAAACGGCCAGAAACACGGCAAAGGAAAATGCTACGATGCCAACGGCAATATGGTGTACGAAGGTCCATTTGAAAACGACAAACCAACTGGCTTCTACCCATACAGGCAAGCTATGTAAATAGCAGTACCGATTCACAACAAGCACTAGCACTCTTGGTTACCACAATCAATTACTATCTTGTGTTGTAAGTTGCTTTTTTTCCGAAGGCAAGTAATATCTTCACTCTGATGAGAATCTTATTTTTAGTAGCACTCTGTTGCTGTAGTGACACTTATGCACAGCACAAGAGCCTGATACAATATGTAAACCCTATAGTAGGCACACACAGGATGGGACATACCTACCCCGGTGCTACTGTTCCCTTTGGTGCGGCGCAACTGAGCCCCGATACCGATACCCTACCCTACGAGGTAAATGCCACCTACAACAAAGATGTTTATAAATACTGCGCCGGTTATCAGTACTCCGATAAAACCATTGTAGGGTTTAGTCATACACACTTTAGCGGCACTGGTCACTCTGATTTGGGCGACTTTCTGGTTATGCCCACCACAGGCAAGTTACTGCTAAACCCCGGTACTGCCACTAACCCAGAGAGCGGCTACAGATCCCCATTCAGCCATGCTACCGAAATAGCCCAACCCAACTACTACAGCGTGATGCTGGATAAATATAACATCAAAGCAGAGCTCACCACTACTACTCGTGTAGGTATGCACCAATACACTTTTCCTGCTACTGACAGTGCCCACATTATACTAGACATGGTGCACGGCATCTACAACTATGCCGATAAAAACGTGTGGTCTTTCCTGCGAGTAGAAAACGACACACTGGTAACTGGCTACAGACAAACAAATGGTTGGGGTCGCACACGTACCGTATATTTCGCAATGGCTTTCTCAAAACCTATAGCTTCTTACGGCTATGAGAATAACTCTAAAAAGCAGGTGTACCGCGGCTTCTGGCGAAAGTTTGATGAGCTTCATAATTTCCCCGAAATAGCCGGCACTCAGCTTAAAGCATATTTCAACTTCAGCACTACAGCCAATGAAAAAATTAAAATCAAGTTTGCCATCTCTCCAGTTAGTACACGAAATGCGGTGTTGAACATGACCACCGAAGTACCAAACTGGAACTTTGAGAAAATAAAACAACAAGGGCAAGATGAATGGGAGAAAGAACTAGCCAAAACCGAAATACAGGGCGATACCGAAACCATGAAAAATTTCTACACTGCTATATACCATACACTCATCAATCCTACGGTATATATGGATGTAAACGGCGAATATAAGGGCCTCGACCAAAACATACACACCGCTACTGGCTTCACTAACTACACTACTTTTTCGCTTTGGGATACCTACCGGGCTTTGCACCCATTGTACAACTTGCTGCAACCCCGGCGCAATGCCGATATGGTGAGCTCTATGCTGGCACACTACGACCAAAGTGCCCATAAAATGCTGCCTGTATGGAGCAACAGTGCCAACGAAAACTGGTGTATGATAGGCTACCACAGCGTGTCTGTAATAGCCGATGCAGTGGTAAAGGGCACCTACTATGCTGATGCACAAAAGGCACTAGATGCTTGCATAGCCACCGCAAACCACAAAAACTATGATGGTATAACGCACTACCTGCAACTGGGTTATGTACCCGAAGACAAAAACAGAGCATCGGTATCTAAAACGCTGGAATATGCCTACGACGACTGGTGTATAGCACAACTGGCACAGAAGATAGGCCGAACAGACATCTACAACGAATACACAAAGAGGGCAAACAACTACCAGAATGTATATGATGCAAGTACTGGCTTTATGCGCCCCCGTATGAGCGATGGCAGCTTCAAAAAAGACTTTGATGTGCTGAACACAGATGAAGCAGGCTATATAGAGGGTAACGCATGGAACTATAGCCTGTATGTGCCACACCAGCCCGCGGCTATGATAGCACTGATGGGTGGCAAAAAACAATTTGCAGCACACCTCGATTCACTATTCAGCATGCAGCTGCCCGATAGCTATTTTGCCAACACGGAAGATATAAGCCGCGATGGCATAATAGGCAACTATGTGCATGGCAATGAACCTGCCCATCATGTAGCCTACCTCTACAATTACACCAATGAACCCCACAAAACACAAGAAAGAGTGAGGATGATACTGAACAAAATGTACCACCCCACACCCGGCGGACTGGGAGGCAACGACGACTGCGGACAAATGAGTGCTTGGTATATATTCAGCACACTGGGCTTTTACCCTATGGCACCCGGCAGCGACAGATATGAGCTGGGCAGCCCTGCCATACAAAGTGCAAAGCTGCATCTGGAAAACGGCAAGACACTGACCATAAGCACCAAAAACCAAAGCAAGAAAAATGTGTATGTGCGCAGTGTAACGCTCAATGGTACTAAGCTCAACCAAACATACATTACCCACAATGACCTAATGAATGGCGGTACACTGGTTTTTGAAATGAGTGCCAAGTTGTAATGCCAACAAGCTCGCCAGTACTATTTGTTACAGCACACTGGTTATCCACCAGGTATTGCCATAGGGGTCGGTTACACCACAGGTTCTGCCATAGTCTTGTGTGCTAGGCTCCATTACTACCGTAGCACCAGCACTGAGTGCGGCAGCATAAGTATCATCCGCATTGGGTACATACACAAACAGATTGGCCGTTTGTGGTGTCCACTGCTCCGTAGCATCGCAATACATGATGGTGCTGCCACCTATCTGTAGCTCAGAGTGCATCACCTGATTGCTGCCCTCTCTGAGGCGGGTCATAGTAATAGTGGCACCAAAAACTTGCTCTGCAAACGCAGCAAAACCCGCTGCCCCAGCCACCATCAGGTAGGGCATCACCGACTGGTGTGTAGAAGGAATATTCATCTTAATAAGCTGTTTTATTACTGGTTATCAATACTACAAAAGTACTGGGGTAGTATGATGCATAATTGTAAAAATGCGACATTTTTCTGGGGAGGGGGGATGATGATAGCTATAAAAGAGATAGTTTTTACGTAAAGCTATAAGAATGCTTCATCACGTTTTACCTAAATCTCTATTTTATAACCCCTGAATCTTTAATGCTCATTCTTTATTTAGTCTTTTTATTAACCATATCACCCTTTCTTCTACAAACAATATTTGCGGATGATAAACACTCAAATATTCAACTTCTTCCCACTCGTTCTGTTTTAAGTCGAATTTCTTTTCAGTATCTCTATACAGTTGTTTGAAGTAAGCATCTCTTTTCTTCAGCCATTGTCTTTGTTGCAGTTTCAATTCCTGCATTTCTTCTGGCGAAAGAGTTTGCCGCAATTTGTTGTATACTACATTTAGCAAACTATCCAACTTGTTATAATATGCAACAGTGTACCCCAACATATTTACTCCTTTATCCATGAGTTCTTGATGCTCCTTATCTAAATCTCTTACAGTTTGTAAACTTTGGGCACCACAAAAAGTGGGCAATAAAGAGAATAAAAAGAGTAAGTATTTAGTAAATTTCATTTCAGGAAAAGAAGGAAAATGTTGATATTAATAGTTACAAATGGCTACTAAAATTATGACAGAAATTCTGATTTTGATTTAACAGATAACTTCTAGGCTGGTAATTCGTTTTTGGTACTTGTATGGAAGTATATTTTAAACAAACTGTTTTCTGTATCAAACCTCTACCTCTAAGTAAGTATGGATGTAACAGTTAATTATCATTTACTTAGTTACTTTTAGCTAGTGTATTTAAGAATTACTCAATTTGGTTGGTTTATGCTGTATTAGATGATGTACTTTATATCTATGCTTTAAAAGGACATTACTAATAATATCCCTCTTGTAATATGAAAACAATTCACGCACAACTCCGTCTAAAATCTTATTTTTGTACTTAAATAAGTACGTATATGCAAGTCGTCAACTATAGTGAATTCCGAAATAATCTGGCTGACAACCTGAATATGGTAAACGACAACGGTGAAATAGTCATTGTGTCGCGGAGCAAGGGAAAGAATGTAGTAGTAATGTCGCTAGAGGAATATAATTCCATAAACGAAACCTTACATTTAATAAGCAGTGAGCACAATCAGACCCGCCTCGATGAATCAATAGCAGAGATGCGCGCTGGCAAATCTTCAAAACACAAACTAATTGAAGAGTAATGGAGTTGGTTTGGCAGACCCATGCAAGGGAAGATTACCTTTATTGGCAGCAAACAGATAAAAGTGTTTTACTGAAAATAAACGAATTGATTAGAGACAGCATGAGAGATCCCTTTAAAGGCAAAGGAAAACCAGAGCCACTAAAAGGAAAGTATGCAGGTTTTTGGAGTCGCAGAATTACTGATCAGCATAGGCTGGTATATGCAGTAAGAGATAAACAAATATTTATTCTACAGTGCCGCTTTCATTATGATAAATAGTGAGCCTATTTTTATGACTGTTTATTTAAGGCATGTAGTACTACGGGAGCTTTTGGGAAAGTTATGGGAAGAAATGGCAAATACCTGCCGTTGGCTGGACAACTTTCAAACTGGTTTTTGCTAGATTTGTAGAAAGTAAATTTAGATGTCCAAAGCAGATTTTCACAATTGGCTAATCCAAGTTATAGATTCGGAGCATCCTGACGAATCCATCGTCGCCTACTATTTTGGAATTTTCGAGGGTGAGAAACACTATACCTTATACTTGATCGGCTCTTCTTCTTATGACCTTGAAGATACTGACTGGGCTAATAATAATGACTTTGAACCAGTAAATAAGTATTTTGTTTTTCCAAATGATTTCGATCATTATAGCTGGAATGAGATTATTGAAGAAGTGAAAAAGTATCTAACGGATTTTGTGGCATCTGCGTTATATCTAAATTCATTTTTTTCGAAAGCAAAAATGATTGCAACAGGCTTCGATGAAGGAGATTTAGTTGAAATTCTCGGGTAGATTCGAAAAGTATTCTCTGTTTTACAACTGGATTCAAACCAAAAAACTGGAAACTTCGAGCAAAAACGGGAACAAACTAGCAACAACCAGCAAGTTTACTCCCTTTTAAGTTAAAGTCGAGGCGACAGATCAACTCTCGAACTTGCAACAAAATTGCTCATACTAAAAACTACGCGATAATCGTTAAAGTCTCAATTCGTTCAAAGTGTTTTTTATTAATTAGTCGATCAGAATGGAAGTATCAATAACTAATGTTTTATTCGCCATTCGTTTATAGCTTTTCTATTATTCTCTATCGTTTCTAGTTGCTTTTCTGTGGCAGTAGGCCCAATTAAAAGCAAATCTTCCAAGTCATCATTAGCGGCAGCTAATGATGACTTTTTGTCTATTTCTGCTTTGAGTTGTTGTAGTTTAACAGAAGTTAGGTGCTTGAAATTTCCGAACATGAGATGAGTTTATTCGTAATGCCCCTTGCAAGACAATACATTTATAAATGTATCTGTGACTTCGTAAATTAGCCGATGTTCATTATTTATTCTTCTTGACCAAAATCCTTTCAAGTGATGTTTTAACGGCTCAGGTTTCCCTTTACCATCAAATGGTGTTTTACTTATTTCGCGAATCAAGCTAATTATTTTTCCTGCTATCTTCGGCTGAACTACTATCCACTCTTCCAATTCCTTTAACGCATCCGCTTCAAACTTAATTTGTCGCATCGGCTAACTTCTTTTTATAACTCTTGAAAAAATCATCGGGATTGAAGGTGATTGTATTTTTATCATTTTTAAGATTTTCTATTCTGGCTAATAGAAGGGTGGTTTTAGTTTTTTGCTCTGTAGTATCAGAAACAATTATCTCTATATTTTTCCCTTTAAAGGCTTCTTTTATTGATTTCAGAATTGCCAAATTTAGTTCGTCGGCGGGCAGATGAAATGTAGTTACCATTATATACTTTATTACAATGTAAAGGTAATGAATTTAAAGTTGCTCTTTACCAGCATTAATAAAGAGATGGAGCTAATGATGAGCAAGTGTAAATAGATTCGAAACTGCTCACCCACCTCCACAGCTATATTGCATCAATTACTTTGAAAGCCTTTGCAAAATAGCGTATCTATCACTAATATCTTTTGCACAGGTTGGCAAAAAGAGGTTACTGCGAATGACAGAAATAATACCAGCAAAACAAACTTCATGCTATAAATATAGCCAGCAATGTTTATCAGTTGGTGCTACATTTGTTACTTTAACTTAGGAACTCATGTTCTTTATTGTTAGATTTCTTAAATTTGTATAATGACAATGACAGCAATAGTAGAAGAAATAAACAAGCTACCAATTAGGGAAAAACTACTGCTTGTTGAAAAAACGCT
>CAZRPA010000180.1:0-8336 GCA_964601855.1 uncultured Flavipsychrobacter sp.
GAAAATGCTATAAAGTACAGAAAGACGAATTGTACTGATGCCTATGTGCACATAACTGTAGAAAACGTAGACGAAAAAGTGAAAATTACGATTTCAGATAATGGAATAGGAATTGCTAAAGTTAAACAGAGTAAAATATTCACCCTATTTTATCGAGCTACAGAATCGGGAAGTGGAAATGGTATTGGCTTGTATTCGCTAAGATTCTCTTTAATGAAACTAGGTGGGCATATAGCCTTTGAGAGCGATGAAGGAGAGGGGACAAAATTCACTATATATCTACCAAATAGGCGTGCAATTGCAGATGTAAAAAGTATGGAGGAATGTTGAACAAGGAAAGAATAACAACCTCTACCCTATTGAGCATCTACAGTATTGTCTGTAGATGCTAGATCACTTGTTTGAATCTCTGCAGCAACAGCAATTGCATTATCTTCAGCTAATTCTCGCTCTGAATTCCACTCTACTATAAAATTGTTTCTGCCAGTGCCTATAAGTATGCCCATAAAGTTTTGCTGTATAAGCTCCAGCATTGCCAAGAAAGTAAAAATAGCATGTATCCTGTTTTCGCAAGAAATAAACAAGACCTCGAACGACACTCTTCTTTGCTCTTTGAGGTGAGCTATGAGATAGGTACGTTGGCCTTCCAAACTATAGTTGTATTTTACTACTACATGCTGAGGTTTGAGATTTCTTTCATTAAATCGTTTTATTACTTTTTCGTAGGCTTGCAGCAATTTGTACATTGTTACAGTCTGTATCTCAGTCCCTTCGGAATAAGAGTCACCTAGGCTGTCCATTTCTTGTTTAATGTTGCCACGTTTTTGCTGCATCTGTCGGTCGGCCTCCATCATTACCATTACCTCAGATGCTTCTTTGAACCGCTTGTATTCCAGTATTTTATCTACTAGCTCTTGTCGAGGGTCAATTTCATTGCCATGTGCATCTACGTCTCTTCTTGGTAGCAACATTCGAGCTTTTATGCGCATCAGTGTAGATACAAAGAGAATAAACTCACTAGCTAGTTCAATATTTAGGTTATCTAATGTGTGAATGTAACCTAGAAAATCGTTAGTGAGTTTGGCAATAGGAATATTGTAGATATCCAATTCATCTCGTTCTATGAAGAATAGAAGGAGATCGAACGGACCTTCAAATTGAGGCAACTTTATCTGATAACTTACCGACATTCAAAAAATTAAAACAACCTATTGTAAAGATAATACCAAAAGTAACTTTTTAAAACGACAATTGGCTACAGATGCAGTAGAGAAGCAACTGTAGCCAATAATTATGCTAAATATTCTTTAAAATTTATAGCCTACTCCAAAAGTAAATACTTGTTTTAGCTGTACCCAACCCAGCCCTGCACCAGGTTCGTTTTTCTCCAAAACTGCACCTGTATTGTCTGTGTATTTATTGCTGTAGGGGATGTTATTGTCATACATCAAGGTAGCACCCAAGGTGATGTTGAAGAACTTAGAAATTTTCCAAGAAAAGAGGTTATCAAAAAGTATATTTATATTACCGGGATTGTCTTTTTTTATTACCAGTCCAGTACTGTCTTTGGTATCTTTAGCTAGATAGTTGGCGTACAGGTCTAGTCTGGTTTTGTATACTATGTTTTTAGTGATATTGTAAGTGTATCTACCTGAGAAATAGGCTCCCATCTGAAAAACTGAAGTTTTGCCATATGGCACACCAAATGCCCCCTCTGGTGTACGCAGTGTATATAACCTATCTGCTACAACCATACGAGCAGCGACAGGTGAGAGGAAAAACGTTACATCGCTACCACGTCTAAACTCCAAACCTAATGCTGTGGTAAAAAATGCTGGTGAAAAGAAATTGGAAGTAGGCAAGGTGTCCCATGCTGGTAATGAATAATCATAACCTTTAGTAAACTGTGATTTAAAGTTGAACAAACCCGTAAAATAGAAGTTTCTGGAAGTATCAATTAACTTACCATACTTTGAGGTAAGATCTATACGATCGTCAGTTTTGCGAGGTACAAAACCTGAAGAATAGTTATAAGTAAGACCGTAAGTCATATCCAGGTTATTACTCCATATATCTCTATGGTCTAGTCTGTCAAGCCTTCCACTAAAAATGCCATTTACTTGCATAGATGCTAATTCACCACCGGCAGCCCAATTGTGTAAGAAACCACCATTAGTACCGAGGCTCAAAACGCCACTATGAGTCCAGGCTACTGTGTCTTTGTTGGAAGTCTCGAGCGATTTTTTTATCTCGTCTACTTTTGTGACCTGTGCATTTGTGTTGTGCCCCAGTGCGATATAGGCAGCAGCAATGAGTATAGATTTTTTCATAAACCTGTTTATTGATTAAAAAATAGTATTTGTTTGTTTTTTTTATCTAGGCTTGTAGTTAGCCATCTCTAAGAACTTGCCGGCATCTAAATTCTGCTCAGTTAGTTTTTTAAGTGTAACGGTGTTATTTTTAGCCATATAAGCAGAGACAATCTTGTATCCTAACCAAGTACCAATACTACCTGGAGTGGTTTTATCGATAGCGTTTACTGGCTCCAAACCTCTAGCAAAAGGACCGTCGGTAATATATGGCATTATATTCTGTGCTTCTTTTGAGTAAAGCAACTGATTCTGAACAAAGAAATTGTATACCAAAGCTTCATTATTGTTGCACCATTCTATCTGTTTTTGTTTGTAGCCAAACAAAGTTGAATCGGGTGTTTTAGGTAGCAATCTGTGTAAAAAGTACTGCTCTTTTCCTTTTTGTATTATAAGATCTAGCAAGGTTTTTTCTGCAACTTTTAACGGATGCATTCCTTTGTAAATGGCGCCAAATACTGATACTGGAATATATGATTGCCTGAGATGAGCATTCATATATTCATGTACTCCTATAGAGCGGTAATGCTTAAAATCTTCTCCCAAAAACATGTCAAGACCTATACAAAGTGTAGCGTCATCAACAGGAAAACTGGGCCAATTGCTGAGCCCCATGTTGAGATATACAATTTTGGGGATGGTAATTTCAGGGTAATAATATTTAAATAATTTAAAACCATCAACAAGTTTGTCATCTACTTTTTTGGTATCAGGATATTTTAATTCAATCTCGTTTTGCAATTCTTTAAAATCTTTGAAAACCAGAAACGGCTTAAGCCCTTCTTTTATACCTGTAACTGTATCGTTGTAGTTGCCTTTTATGTCATAGGCCATTATAGTGTCCAAGAAATAATTGAGAAAATCGGGGTATTTAGTGTTCAACTTTTTTAGGCCCTCTCCAATATTGTTGGTATCTATGTCATATAAATCTACATCGAATCTGCTTGTTTTTAATTCTATTTTTATTGCAGAGGTATCTGGTATATTATTAGATTCGTTATTGCAACCTTGTAATAGTAATATACAAACTGAAGCAAACACTATAGTGCTATTTTTCAAACCAATGTGCTTAATCAATTTATTTATCATATCAAAAGTTTAAATTTTTGGCAAAAGTAACAAAGTGCAACGAAGTAATGAAAAGTGAAAAAAATAATAATTTAGGCAAAGAATCATTATTACCGGTTATTACCCTATTATAAAAAAATCTGCTACTTATACAAAAGTGTATATTGTAGCAGATTGTTGATATGCAACTAAAAAGTACTATTGTTTGTATCCTAGATCATCTATCAAAGACTTTGGTAACTCGGGCAGCATATGTCGGGGTAATAAGAAAGACGTTAATTCTGCCAATTCTTTAAATATGTAATGACTATCAGCAGCACCTCTTAGGTATTCGGCACCGGTGCTACCGCCTGTACCAACTCTTTTGCCTATGGTACGCTGCACCATGTGTATATGTCTATGTCGCCACATTGACAATTGTTCATCGACCTCCAATAAAATGGTGAGTAACTCGTATGGCAATTGAAGTAAAGGCTGATCGCGGTAAAGCATTATAAACATGGCGTTTCTGGATGCTTCTGCACTGAATGATCTACCAGCCGGGTAATCGTCAGTATTGATGAAAATACTATCAAACACTTTTAGGTTTTGCATTTCTGCCTCTGATAGTCCCTCGGTATAGGCGCTTCTATATTTTGTCCAGAATGCAGAAGTGTTATCTGGGCCCCAGTATTCTTTGTTATTTACAAATGGCATACGAGCAAGCCATTTGTCTATTAGTACCAATAGAGAAAGTTCATGTTCTGCTTTTTTTACTCTGTCTACGTCTGCGGGGGTAAGCTGTGATAGATAGTAAGATTTACCGTGTCTTTGCTCATAATGTAAACCTAGAGTTGCCTCTATCATCTTGAATTGTATACTTTGAAAACCGGATGCGGGTCTGAGAAGATCTCGAAAATCGAGAAAATCTAGAGGGGTCATTGTTTCCAATATGCCCATTTGCATCACTGCTACTTCTAGTATTTTGCACACCCTTTTCAGGCGATGGACACTGTTGTATATATCTGGTGTGTTATGCTGTATATTAGATTGATAGAATATTTTTCTTACAATCTCAAGTTCGTGCAATATTTGTTTGAACCACAATTCGTAAGCCTGATGAATAACAATAAACAACATTTCATCGTCAGCTTTTATCCCTTCTTTTTCGCTTTCGGGCAGCTGTGCATTCAATATTTTATCTAATTGCAGATATTCGCTGTAATAGACTGGCTTACGTTCTTTTTTTTCCATGGGGCTAAAATACTAATTGCATTACACAAGAGGCATGATTTTGATCATATTTATCTATGTAAACTGCAATATTGTATTGCTATATTATCAGTAAATGTTTTCAATAGGTAGCATAATCATTGTCAATTAATGTACAACCATCTTTTTGTTGAGTACATTAACTATCAATTTTATTGACTCTTTAGTAAGCGGTTTTATAAGGTAATACTCCACATACTTATTATCCTGAGCTTTTTTCATGTCGGCGTTATCTATAGAAGAAGAAAGGATATAAATCCTTACTCTGTTTTTAACTGGCTCTAGCAATAATTCAAATTTTTCAAGAAACTCCCAAGCATTCATTATTGGCATCATGATATCTAACAATAATACGGCGTGCTGGTCTGAACTAAAATCGCTGTAGGTGTCTGATATATATTGCAATCCTTTCAAGGGATCTGTAAAATCATTTATTTTAGAATCGGGATATGCTTTCTCGATAATAGTACGACAAAGTTTGTTATTTAGTTTGTCATCGTCTATTATTATAAAATTGTTTAAATAGCTCATTTTCAAAAAGGGGTTAAATATTTAGTATAATAAATTGATTATCAGTGCATAATATTACAAACCAAATCTGAGAATGCAAATTTTAAATTGTTAATTGCAAGCAAATCAAATTTTTTAAGTTTGTTAATTAGACAATCGAATTGCAATTATTTTTTCTTTGTAGATATCATTATTTTGATTGTTTGGAAGTATTATTGAGCTCTGAAGTCAGAAAATGCCTGAATGATATAATGGTTGACGTGTAGAGAAACAATGAGACCAAATTTGTTTTCAAAAATGGGCAAAATATTCATCTGTGAAATTATTCCCAACTGCTATTTTTCAGTAGTCGTTAGAATATTTCCTGCCAGTAGTAAACTATATTTGCATTATTATGAAAAAGGAAATAGTAGTGAGTGGCATTCGCTCAACAGGATATCTACATCTAGGAAATTATTTTGGCGCAATACAGAACTATGTAAAGATGCAAGATGCACATGAATGTTATTTTTTTGTGGCAGACTATCACTCACTTACCACACATCCGGACCCTAAAGACCTGAAACAAAATGTGTATAGGGTGGTAGCAGAAAACATTGCAAGCGGGCTGGACCCTGAAAAAGTTGCTTTGTATGCACAAAGTGACCTGCCTGAAATACCAGAGTTATACTTGATGCTAAACATGCTTGCGTACATGGGAGAGCTAGAAAAAGTACCAACGTTTAAAGATAAGGTGCGTTTGCAACCCGACAATGTTAATGCAGGGTTGCTGACCTATCCTGTATTGATGGCAGCTGACATCCTGATACACAGAGCGGTAAAAGTGCCTGTAGGTAAAGATCAGGAACAACATCTGGAAATGGCTAGGAACTTTGCTAACAGATTTAATAGTAGATATGGCACAGATTTTTTCCCCGAACCCCAAGTATATCGTTTTAATAACGATACTGTGAAAATAATGAGTCTGGACGGAAATGGAAAGATGAGCAAAAGTGAAAATGTGAACGCAACAATATACCTGAGCGATGATGATGATACGATTAGAAAAAAAATAATGAAAGCCAAAACCGATCAGGGACCTTCAGTACCTAATGCAGAGATGCCTGATTACATAGCAAATCTTTTCTTGCTGCTACAACTTACAGCCTCACCAGAAGTGACAGCCCATTACACCAATGCATACAACAACTGCAACATAAGATATGGCGACATGAAAAAACAACTTGCGGAAGATATGGCTGCATTTGTAAAGCCTATACGTGAACATGCTGCTACATTGCAACAAGACGAACAAACAATAAAACGTATACTTAAAGAAGGGGCTGAAAAAGCAAGAGTTAGTAGTAGAGCTACAATAGAAGAAGCCCGTAAGCTTATTGGTATCAATTATTACCAATAAGAAATATTGTACACTACATAAAAAAGTCAGTTTCGGACATAAAAATCTGTTGTGCCCGAAACTGACTTTTTCGTATATTCAACGCAATCGGTTGTATTTTACTAAAGAATTGTAGCCTTTACATCTGTTAGTATATCTAGTGTTTCTTCTTTACTGTTACCTTCTGCGTATACCCTTAGCAATGGCTCAGTGCCAGATGCGCGTAGCATTACCCACCCACCATTGTCTAGATGATACTTAATGCCATCAATAGTTTCTATTCTATTGAAACCATACTTACCAAAACTTGTATAACCACCTGCAGCAGCTTTGGCTATGATGGCGTTTTTCTTGTCATTTTCTATGTGCAAGTCGTGGCGATCATATACAAAAGTACCTACTATATCATATATTTCTTGACACAGCTCCTTTAGTGTTCTGCCAGATTTGGTCATGAATTCATACAATACCAGTCCATCATATATACCATCACGCTCTGGTATATGCCCTTTTACGGCTATTCCACCACTCTCCTCACCACCCACTAGCACATCATCATGTACCATTATTTCGCTGATGTATTTGAAGCCTATTTGGGTTACCTCTACTGGTATACCATAATGCTCACACAGTTTTTTAACACGGTCGGTAACGGAGAACGCGATAACCACTTTTCCATTCATGCCCTGATACTTGTGTAAGTAATTGACCAGCAAAAGCAAGATATTGTGGGCATCAACAAAATTACCGTCTTCATCATATAAACCTATACGATCGGCATCGCCATCTGTGGCTAATCCAATTTTAATTTCGGGAGTAGTAGCTACAGTATAAGATAGTTCTTGAAGGTTTTTATGCAATGGCTCTGGTGCTTGACCTTTAAAGCCAGGATTATCATCGCAATGTATCAGCACTGCGTTTGGCAGTAGTCGGCGAATAACATTCTGACCAGCACCATACATTGCATCATAAGCAAGTTTGAAAGGTGACTTAGCCAATGCATCGAAATCAAACTTTTCTTTAAGATAATCAACATATAAGTCTTCAAGGGCAATGTACTCAAGTAGTCCTGTATCTTGCCAATGCTGCATTGATTTTTCTGGCACCACTACTTCATCTGGAATAAGAGCTTCAACAGCTGCTATTATTTTGGGGCTTGATGGACCACCATGTGCCCCTTTCAGCTTGTAACCGTTGTAAGATGGCGGATTGTGAGAGGCGGTAATAACTACACCCTGATGAGCATTTAGCTTTAATACCCCTAGTGATATCATAGGTGTACTGATGAAACCATCTGCCAGTAATACCTTTACACCATTTGCACACAACACGCCAGCAGCAGTTTCTGCAAACAACTTACCACCGAATCGACAATCATGCCCTACTACAACCGATGGTTTTTCATGATTTGCGTGTAGCCAATCGGCAAGTGCTTTACTTACACGTGCCACGTTGTACACTGTGAATTCTTTAGCGATTATGGCACGCCAGCCATCTGTGCCAAACTTAATTTTTTCTGTAGTCATACTATATAGAAATGAGTTATCGTTAAATATTGAGGAACACAAAAGTATAAAACGTTTTTTACGGATAAGCTATATAATTTTACTGACTGAAACGATAGATATGCAGACGATACTAAAATCAATTGACCCAGCTACAGGTAAAATAATAGCAACGTACAAATCAAATACAGACGAAGAAGTTGAAGTCGCTCTAAGTCAAGCAGTTGATACTTTTGATAAGTGGCGGAAAGTGAG
>CAZRPA010000181.1:0-8212 GCA_964601855.1 uncultured Flavipsychrobacter sp.
TTTGCTTACTATAATCACTTGATTTATAATTTACTTTCATCATTGTTGAAAAAATACGGAATTGAGTTAAATCCGAAACTTAAGTATGGCTATGTTAATTCATTTTTAGTAGATATTTGGAAAAAACATTCTGATGAAATTGAAGAGTTAAAAACGCCGCACAATGTACATTAGCTATGGATTTCATTAAGAAATATTCTTTGCTTTCCGACGGAATAGCAACACTACATGATTTCCAACGACGAGCAATTGACAATATTTTAAGTCAAAAAAACACTTTAGTTATTGCTCCAACAGGGAAGGGTAAGTCGTTAATTTATCAAATATGCGGTCAAGAATTGGAAGGGATTACGATAGTCGTTTCTCCACTATTAGCACTTATTGACGAACAAGTTCAAATACTTGGCGACGAAAAAGCAATAAGCATAACATCAGACAACTCATTTGCTGACCAGAGATACATTTTGCAACGGTTGGCAAAGAGAGAGATATCACCTTCTTTTATCTTTGTCTCACCAGAGCGCTTGCAAAATTTTTTCTTTAGAGCGGCATTGAAAAAGTCTAGTTATAACATTCCTTTATTAGTAATTGACGAAGCACACTGCATTAGCCAATGGGGTTTTGATTTTCGCCCAGAATATAGTCAGATTAAAAATTTCATTAAATTTTTAGATAATGACTGTGCATGTAAGTCTACCGTTTTAGCGCTAACTGCAACTATCGGAAAAGAAGCACAAAAGGAAATCGTGAGAGAATTTGACGTTTCTGCACCTGATTCTATATTTAAAGATGTAAGCATTATTCGATCAGAAATTGAATTAAATTTTATAGAGGTCGAGGAGGATAAAGACAAAAACCAAGAAATATTCAAAATAATCAACAGCGTAAGACCTACCAAGGCATTAATATATTTTTATAGCAAATGGCATTTAAAAAAATTCCACGAAGAACTTATAAAGAAACGTTTTCGCTCAGACACTTTTTTTTCGCCTACTGAACGCGCTGTAAAATTAAAAACATATAAGCGTTTTAAGGAGGGGGATATCCAATTCCTTTGTGCAACTACTGCTTTTGGTCTAGGGATGAACATTCCCAACATTGACATGGTCATTCATTATGATATCCCGAAATCGATTGAAGAATATTACCAACAAGTTGGTAGAGCGGCAAGAAATAAGATCCTTTGCCCAACTGCTAAATGCTACATGTTATGGTCTGAAACAAACTTTGATTATGAAATGGAAAATCATATTCCAAACACCGAACTACAATTTGAAGACATTCGTGAAGGATTTAGAAAACTAGGTCTTGACAAAAAGGCTAATCTACCACAATCTAAAGAATATGGCAGTTACATTCAACAGGGGTTAGGGAGAATCAGGTTTGAATTAGAAAAAAAAGGCGTGTTGCAAACAATTGGAGAAATTAACGGCACCCCTAAAACAATTAAATTCAAATCAAACAATTCATATTGGAACAGTATTGTATCAAAGATGGAATTAGGAGACAATTTTGTCCGTGCAGCCGAAAACTCAAACTTGACAATTCAAAAACTGATGGATTATGTATTTGAACAAGAATTAAATGGTATGATAGACAAGTATCCAGCGATGAAAAAGAAAATTTTTTTTGTTTCTCCTTATAATGAAGTTCCTACAAGAATCGCATTTTCGATTATTGAAGATTCACAAAAATTACTTGAATTTAAGACCTATCAATTAGACAAACTTAGAGAATTAGTTGAATGTGAGAATCCACACACTTTCATAAAAGAATATTTTGAGCAACAATAGTCGCACGAATTTTAAAACCATACACGTCATACATTATAAGTTTAGTTTCTTCGCCACCTTATAAATTTTTATCAAATCCTGCCATATCTGTTTCGACATTTCCACCGTCCACTTTCCACCCCAAAAAAGCAATCATGAAAATGGTTGCTTTTTTTGTGCTTTTCGCTCCAAATTATCCGGGACAATCAGAATTACGAATCTGATAGTTGACTTACACAAACATGCTTCGAACAAATAAAATAATATATCTACTCCAAAGCATCATATTTTACAAAATTACCAACATAACAATGAGTAAAAAGGTGCAATTTTGCAGCAACTGAATAATGGATGTAGAACCCATTATTTCCTCCCCCCATTAGGGTATGAAAAAATTAGATTGGTATATTGTAGGCAAGTTTCTGAGTACGTTTTTTTTCGCCATCATGATATTGGCAGTTATATCCTGTGTCATAGACTACTCAGAAAAAGTTGATAATATAGTTTCTAAAAAAGCACCATTTTTAGTAGTAGCAAACTATTACAAAAATTTCATTCCACACATCACAGCCCTACTCTTTCCATTATTTATATTCATAGCTACCATATTTTTCACCTCCAAGCTCGCCTACAAATCAGAGATAATAGCCATTTTATCATCGGGTGTCTCTTTCACTCGTTTTCTGCGCCCGTACATGATAGGAGGAGGTTTTTTGTGCCTCGTATCGCTACTATCCAATCATTACGTGATACCAGTAGCCAACAAACAACGTATAGACTTTGAGAACACCTATATCAATGACGGAAACTATAAGTATGCCGAGGACAATCTGCACCTAGGTATTTCACCAGGCAGCTATGTTTACCTGCAAAGTTTCAACTTCAACAATTATATGGGCAATCGCTTTTGTGCAGAGAAGATAAACGGCACACTGCTGACAGAAAAACTAATGGCAGATTATGTAACCTATGATACAGTTAAAAAAACATGGAACCTACATAATGTAGTAATTCGCACCAATGATACCCTGCACGAAAAAATAGTGAAAGTACCCGAAATGACCGTCAATTACCCATTTTCACCACGAGACCTCAATAGAGGTGATGCTATCAAAGAAGCGCTCACCACACCACAACTAAAAAAACACATAGCCGAAGAACAACTAAGGGGACAAGAAAACTTAAACACATTTTTTATAGAAAAAGAACGGCGTACAGCACAGCCGTTTGCAGGGTTTATACTCACGATAATAGGAGCATGTATAGCTAGCCGAAAAATACGCGGTGGCAGCGGATTTCATTTAGCATTGGGTATTGCGCTAAGTGCTATTTACATCATGTTTCAGCAAATAGCTACTACTTTTGCTACCAAATCTAATCTCGACCCGCTAATAGCAGTTTGGATTCCTAATGCTATTTTTGCTATAGTGGCATACCTTCTATATCGCAAACAGTCAAAATAAAGTAAAGGAGAACATTATATTTATCTATAGTAAAGCTGAGATAAATTACAGCCAGCTATAAAAGTAAGCCTAAGAATTACTAAAACATTTCTAGAATATACTTTGCACCATCCTACCTAGTAGGCATAATATTACATCAGGAGTTGACACCAAGTACTGTTATAGCACTTTTCGCAGCCACTTGTCCAGCATCTTTTTTATTGTATCCAGTTCCAGTTGCCATTATCTCACCATCCAATACTATACCTACTGTAAATAGCTTACGAGTACCCTCATTGGTTTCACTTATGGTCTCAAACACTAGTTGTTTACCATTGCGTTGTGCCCAGCTCAATAACTGATTCTTGTAGTTTGTATCGGTGCTCTCCATAGTATCTAGGTCTATGTAGATGCGTATTATCTGATTGAGTATGAATTTGCGGGTTTTGGTAAAACCCTGATCCAGATACACAGCACCTATAAGTGCCTCTAGCGCATTGCCAAATATATGACTGCGACTTAGACCTCTATCATTCTGATTGTATTGCACCAGCTTATTCAGCCCCATCCGTAGGGCTACATTATTCATTGTTTCCCTACGCACTATCCGAGAGCGAAGCTCAGTGAGAAAACCTTCCGGCTGGTACGGATATTTTTTGAAAAGATACTCAGCTACTATTGCCCCTAATATAGCATCACCCAAAAACTCCAAACGCTCATTGCTATCAGTAGCATCTTCTGGCTTGGACCTATGCATGAATGCAAGCTTATAGTACTCCACATACTTAGGAGTAAACCCAAGTAGATGTTCCAATTGCATCAGCAATTGCTTATCGGCAGAAGAATTATTTAAGATGCGATTAAGTAGCCGCCGCAATTTACTCCGATGGTTTTTTGAATATTACGGAAGCATTATGACCACCAAAACCGAATGTATTGCTCAATGCTGCATTCACTATCCTCTTCTGAGGTTTCATGAATGTAAAGTTGAGCCTTGGGTCGAAAGAAGGATCGTCAGTAAAGTGATTGATGGTAGGCGGTATTATATCGTGAACAGTGGCTAATATACTAGCAATAGCCTCTATAGCACCAGCAGCACCAAGCAAGTGACCAGTCATAGACTTGGTGGAGCTGATATTTACCTTATATGCATGCTCACCAAACACTCTTTGAATAGCAGTTATCTCGCTGATATCGCCTAGAGGAGTAGAAGTACCATGTACATTGATATAATCAATCTCTTCTGGTCTCATACCTGCATCAGCAAGGGCATTTTTCATTACATTATATGCACCCAATCCTTCAGGATGAGGGGCTGTAAGGTGGTAAGCATCGGCACTTAGACCACCACCAGCCAGTTCGGCAATAATAGTGGCACCACGGCGCTTTGCATGTTCATACTCTTCCAGCACTATTGCGCCTGCTCCTTCTCCCAATACAAACCCGTCTCTGTTCAAATCGAACGGGCGACTGGCTGTAAGATAGTCGTCATTGCGCTCAGATAGTGCTTTCATAGCATTAAACCCACCTATTCCTGCTTCTGTAACTACTGCTTCAGAGCCTCCACACACAAAAGCATCAGCTTTACCAAGGCGAATGTAGTTAAAGGCATCTATAAGTGCGTTGGTAGATGATGCACAAGCACTGACAGTAGAAAAATTTGGACCACGAAAGCCATACTTCATAGAAATATGACCAGAAGCAATGTCCAAAATGAGCTTCGGTATGAAGAAAGGATTGAAACGAGGCGTGCCATCTCCAGCAGCAAAGTTTTTCATCTCTTCTATGAAGGTTATCATACCCCCAATACCAGAACCCCAGATCACACCTACACGGTCATGATCTATACCAGCATCTGTAAGCCTTGCCGAGCGTACAGCCTCATCAGCCGCCACAAGGGCTATCTGTGAGAAGCGGTCTAACTTTCGAGCCTCCTTACGTTCAAAATGGTTTTCAGGATTAAAATCCTTCAGTTCGCATGCGAACTTGGTTTTGAACTTAGTTACATCAAATTGCTTGATGAATCCGGCGCCCGAAACGCCATTAACCAACCCATCCCAGTAAGAGGGTATGTCATTGCCTAATGGCGTCAGGGCTCCGAGGCCCGTAACGACAACTCGTTTTAACGTCAAGTTCATCTAACGATTTTCGGTTACAGAAGTGGATTTGTACAAAATTACTTTACGTGTTCTTCCAGGTACGCAATAGCCTGACCAACGGTAGTGATGGTTTCAGCCTGTTCGTCAGGAATAGAGATATTGAATTCTTTTTCGAATTCCATTATCAGCTCAACGGTGTCGAGCGAATCAGCTCCCAGATCGTTGGTAAAACTCGCTTCAGTGTTCACTTCTGATTCGTCAACACCCAATTTGTCCACGATAATTTTCTTAACGCGATTTGCAATTTCAGACATAGTTAATGCGTTTAAATTTTATGCTGCAAAAATATACTTTTTGGGATAACGAGGAAGGATTATTTTATTTAGTTTGAAACTTTTTATCAACATTGTATCAAATGAATGTTGGCAAGTTTAGTAATAGGCTATTTCTCTACGCTCTATTACTATTTCTTTACCATTATCCACCATCGTTCTCGACAGCAAATTGCCCCTGCTATCATATACATTGTTGTATTTCACTACTTTTTGTTGCACCCCATCCCCTGCATAGTATTGTTCTTCAGCTATTGTACCCTTTTCATCGTAGATATTTAGTACTTTTTTATCTACCTGCCCATCTCCATTGTAGTTGCACTCCTCCTCTACCCTACCAGCACTACTGTATTTATATGTATTCAGCAACTTCATACCATAATGCTGTATGCGCTCCTCTATCATGTTGTTGCTACTATCATACACAAACATTGTTTTCTTGGTTAGTATCATATCAGCATCATACGTTTCTTCCTGTATAGCATTGTTTTTGCTATCATACTTCCATTTAGCTATGTTAATAGTTACCTCATCAGCATCCTTGGTAGTTTCTTTTATCAGGTTTCCACGGCTATCATAGTCATATTCAGCCTTTATAAACAACAACCCCTCAGCATTGTAGTTCTTCATGGTCTGCTCTCTGCCTTCATTGTCATAGGTATACATATTAGCAAACTGAAACTTCCCTGTTGGCGAATAATTGCGCTCCTCAGCCAGTGTACCATCTTCATTGTATTTATACACAGATCTACTAATCTGGGCTCTGTTAGCATCAAATACCAGCTCCTTCACCAGCCTGCCCAGTTCATCATAGCTCTTTACAAATCTAGCTCCAATCTTTACATTAAATCCAGCACTACCTGCATCACTGTATTTATACTCTACTATCATGCGTATACGTCCATTATAGCCTGCTGTAGTTGCTACGGCGTTTACACCCTGTGCTTGCAGTATAGTAGGCTGAAGCATCACCATGGTGGCACAAAAAACTATTCGATATAATGAAAAAATCATACGCTACAGACTTGGTGGCAGGTTTGTGAGAATGAAGATATAATAAAGATGGCAATAGCGTATTACTAATAGGTCAATTCTCTTTCTACTATAGTGCGAGGCACTTTGTTTTTGTAAGTAATGCGTACTTGCCAGTTTCCATTATTGTCATACTTGCTATACTCATGTGTGGTACTAAACTGTAGTGCATGATGAGAGTCATATTCACGCTCCTCTATTTCATTACCTTTCTTATCATATTTTATATTCGACTTCAAAAAAAGATGCCCATACTGATCAAACCTATCATAAACTATCCTGTTGCCATTCAGGTCAAACTTGCCTTTACCGCTCATAAACAAGGCTCCAGATGGGTCATAGTTATTCTCTTCTGCCTCATTACCTGCTGCATCATATTTATAGATGGTCGTTACATTCAGCCCACCATCACCACGATATCGCTTCACATCTACAAGCCTGCCACTATCGTTGTAGTTATATACAGATTTTGACATCAGCACACCTTCTTTTGAGTAGGTACTAAATTCAGTCCTGTTGCCTAGGTCATTGTATTTGCACACACTTTTCATTTTCAGCACATCCTTTATAGCCTCCTTGCTATCGGGTAGCACACTATATTCCATTTCTGTTACAGTTGTTACAGCACCTTTCAGTTTGTACCTTTTAATATCATTTTTCTGCTGTGCTATCACAGTAATAGCTGGCATAACACCTATTGCAACCGTTATCAGCGACTTGTATATCATGCCCATAAATCTATGTATTGAGCCAAATAGTGAGTTTCAAATATAGGCAATATACCACACTACTACTAGGTGATAGTAGTGTTTTAACGCAACATTCAGACTTAAAAAACAACTAATAAGATCCGTATTGCATCACTGTTATCACCTCGGCATTTATGATCTGTAGCGCCACGTCTGTAGGCAGTTCAGCATCTGTTTTAGATATCATTTCCAGTATGCGTACATGCAGCTCGCTGGCATGTGCCTCAGGATTCAGTGTCTGCGACACTCTATTTATCATATTCAACTCTTGCTCTTTCACGTTTTTTACCGTCTCCCACACATTTTTTGATACATAAATCTGCTGCGACAAATTATGTTCAAACTCAGAACGAATGGATAGTGTCATTGCCACCTGTAGGTCTCTTACGGTCATAGTGGGGTCATAAACCCTGGTTATTAGATGGCGAGGGCTTATGCGCTCTATAAACAATACCATACGCTCATATGCATGAAGGCGTAAACGCAAAGTAATGTCTTGTGCGTCCTGAAAAATAGCCAACTGTTTTCGCTTATTTTCAGAAATCAGGAATTTATTGACAATTATAGAGGTAGCTATAAGCACTACAAGTGCCGGCAACACATATTTCAGAATATCCAGAATGGTGGCAACAACGTTCATACAGTGTACTAAGAATAATATTGTTAGGTATTCGTTTTTAAGCTATTATCTTGGGCAAACTCACTTCTAGTCTGTCTCGTGGTCTACATTTGCCAGCTGTCCGCAAGCGGCATCAATGTCTTCACCGCGTGTGCGCCTTACCGTGG
>CAZRPA010000182.1:0-8131 GCA_964601855.1 uncultured Flavipsychrobacter sp.
ATAGCAGTTTTGCTTATTTTCGTAAGCTATCATCTTCGCTTAGCCATATGCGCCGTTTTTATCTATTTTTCCTGTTGGTACTTATATTGTTTTCGTCGTGCCACCGCAAGCTGCACCGGCAGCAAAAAGCGGCACGCAATAAAATAACCACCGAAGAATATATAGCCACCTACAAAAAAATAGCCCGCAAGGAAATGAAACAACATGGTATTCCAGCCAGCATAACACTGGCACAGGGCATACTGGAATCGGGCAATGGCAATAGCGAACTGGCACGCCGTGCCAACAACCACTTTGGGATAAAATGCACCAAAGACTGGAGCGGCAAAACATACCATATAGACGATGACAAACCCAACGAATGCTTCAGGCGATACAGACATGCCGAGGCGTCGTTTCATGACCATTCGGCTTTTCTGAAAAGCAAACGATACAGTGGTCTTTTTGAGCTAGACAGAGACGACTACAAAGGCTGGGCAAAAGGACTGAAAAAAGCGGGATACGCCACCAACCCCAAGTATCCGCAACTACTGATAAACCTGATAGAAAAACACAAACTGTACCAATATGACTAACCTGAAGACAACCATAGTAGTAGCCATAATGGTACTGAGCCTACCGGCAGCAGCACAGAAAGACAAAAAAAGGGATAAGGCAGAAGAGCGGGTTCCGGTGTTCAACTATGTGATAGACGACCCAATGGATGTGTTTGGCAGGCAACCCATACCACCCGACACCCGCAAAACAGTACTAATGCCTGACTTCTGCTTTGCAGGCACTAAAAAGATAGCCGATACCACACTAAAACTGGAATATAACAACGGCAGCCACAACGCACTGCAACCCGACACCATGAGCGACTACCAATTACTGCGCTATGTGTCTGTAATAAAAACATATACAGACCATACACACACCTACAAAGATGCAACAGGCAAACTGCAACCACTGCCCGTGCAGAAAATAATACACCGCTACGACAAAACCAGCTCAAACAAATGGCTGTGTATAGACTATGCCAATGGCAAACCTTACACGCTTACTGAGTACAGCACAGACATAGTGCGCACAGACAGCACCCAAACCATAGACCCTGTGCTGGGCAACAAAAACACTATAGTATATCAATATTACCGCACAGCACGCCAATAATGTACTACTATTACTGCCACTGGGCCAATACCGATGGCAAGGCATGATCATTACCAGTGATAGTGGCAAGACGATGAATAACCCGCTCCACTAGCGCATCGGGGCAAGAAGCACCAGAGGTTATCATCACCCTGAGCGGATGGGCGGCAGGAATATAACCAGTGGTTGTAAGCTCGGTATGCGTATGTTCGTCAAAGTGCCTGATCTCGGTAGCAGAAACCAGACAATCTTCGTTATTGATGTAATAAGTAGGCAGCTTTTGGGCACATAACTCTGCCAGGTGAGATGTGTTGGAGCTGTTGTAGCCCCCTATCACTATGGCTATATCAGCATCATGCGCCAGCATGCCCTGCACAGCACCTTGGTTGTCGTTGGTGGCATAGCACAGCGTATCGCGGGTATCTGCAAACCGGGTAGCCGATTCGCTGGCAGGCACATTATAGTGCGCCAGTATCTGCTGCCTCAGGTAGTCGGCTATGGCCTGGGTTTCGCTTGCCAGCATGGTGGTCTGGTTTACCACACCTATGCGCTGCATATCTTTCACCACATCAAATCCTTCTGAATACTGCCCTTTAAAGTCTACATAAAACCCATCAGGAGCCAGCAGCCCCGTCATGTACCTGCCTAGCAATATGGTTTGGTCCATATCCTTTACTATTACTGTAGGCGTGTTAGCCTTGCTGTGCGAGAAGGTAGCCCTAGTTTCTTCGTGGCCAGGCTTGCCGTGTACTACTATTGTGTATCCGTCATTACCTATTTTTTCGGCACGGTTCCATACTTTCTCTACAAATGGGCAGGTGGTTTCGTAATGGGTGGGGTCTATGCCCTTGCTGCGTAGCTGCGCCTCTAGCTCCAGTGTGGTGCCAAAAGCGGGTATTATTACTACATCATCGGCAGTAAAGTGATCCCAGTCCATAAGCATATTGCCCTTGGTATCCATTATAAACCGCACCCCCAACCCCACAAGGTCAGCGTTCACACCCGGATTGTGTATCATTTCGCTGAGGAGAAAAACACGCTTACCCGGGTTTTCTTCTACTGCCCTGAACGCTATTTCAATAGCATTCTCTACCCCATAACAAAACCCGAAATGCCTGGCCAATATCACCTGAAGCGACCCCAAAGTGAGCAAGCTGGGCGTAAAATCGCGCTTCATTTTGTCGTCAGCTTTTCTCTTATTCTTTATAGCACTTATCAGCGGACTGCGGTATTGCACCGGTACATTAAATGATTTCATTGCAAGTATTGTGGCAGCAAAATTACAGATAATCCCCCAAACCCATTACGCTGTGCAGATACCTATAGGCTATGGGTAAATAGGTACTATTCCTTCACAATTTTGCGTTTCGCCATACCTGCCTGTGTATGTATGGTCAGAAAGTACACACCTGCTGGCTCACCGGCAAGGCTGACCTCAAATATTTTACCATCATTGTGTTGCTGCATTGGGCATATTACCTGCTGCCCCACCATATTGGCAACGGTGATACTAGCAATAGAGAGCGCGCTGCTCACCACAAAACTACCCGTAGTGGGGTTAGGGTACACATCTAGCAGAGGCTGCAACTGCTGCTCTTCTACACCTACTGCACAGGGGCCGCCTGTCACATTTATATAGCCGGACACGTATTTTGTATCGCTGCCACACGCATCTGTAACCGTTAGCTTTACGAGGTACGCACCAAAAACATTGTACAAAATACTCGTAGGGTTTTGAGTGGTGGTAGTAATGGGTGTACCTCCTCCGTTATAAATAGTCCACAATCGGGACACCGCACCAGTAGTAGCTGACATGTCGAAGAAGTTGACATAAAAAGGACACAGACCCGTAGTTTGCGAAGCTATAAAATTGGCAATAGGCTGCGGAAAGCAGGGTGTATGCACACAAATAGAAAAGGTAGCACCACCCGGCAATGAGGTATGCGCATTCTCGTGATAATCGAATACCCGTATGTAGTAAGTACTACCGGCAGTTAGTGTGGTGAGCGTCACTGTTTCGGGTAGCCCACTACCAGCGGCATTGGTGCAGGTGCCTATGCGTGTGGCTGTAGAGCAGGCACTGCCATACACCTCTACCACAGCGTCAAAGTTCTCGCCACTCTGCACTACTATGTTGTGCGCACTGCCGGTAGCTACAAATGCATACCACACATCGCGCACATTGGCATTGCTACCGCTCACACTGCAACTACTACCAGTGGCTATAGATACGGTAGCCCCACAGGTAGTGCCATTAGTATAGCTACAAGTACTACCTACTGTGAGCACCGGTGGTGCAGGTGGCCCAAAACAATAATCATTGCCAGTAACAGGCGAACAAGCGGTAGAAGACCCTGTACATACATACACATTGCCCGGATTGTAGTAGTGATTGAGTATCCATGTATAGTCCCGCCCCGATTGTGCCCACCGCTGCGAGCCCCACTGACACATGCCCCGCCAATGCCCAAAAGCAGCCTTGCCTGCACAAACCGGATCGCTGATGCAGGGCCATGAAGGTGTACCACAGGTGGTGCAGCCCGAAAAACCATCGCCACAACCAAAGTTATTGGTCTCGGCAGCATACTCAGACCTAGCTATAGGGCCACCTACACCCTGACTCAGTACCTGCCCTGCCGTGGCTGTGGTTGCTGCCACACAGTTGGCAGATGAGCCCGCCTCCCATACTTGCTTACAAGTAGTATTTGCAAGGTCATACACGCCACTGTAAGGATTGTTGATGTAGTATGCGCCATAGCTGCGGTAAGCTACTGCACCCGCCTTTAGCGACTCTATATTCCACGAGGGTATCCATTCATCGTCCAGCCCTGAGCTTACATACGACTCCAAGCTCATAACCGTTACATCTGTGCAGTCATTACAAGAGCAGTCTGTACCCACCCTTATAGTAGCACCGGGTGTGCAGGGCTGTGCCCATACCCGTAGACATGGCAGCAAAGTGAGCAATAGAATCATCAGGGTTTTCATACTATTCTTTATTTGGGTTATTCATTTAGCCATGCATACCAGTTGTCGTTTGTTACTTATCCAGCACAGCTCTCATGGGTTCTCGTTTCTTCACTACATCTACGGTGTGCACACCACTTCCTCGGGTCAGCCTTATCTTCAGCATAGCATCACCGTCCGGCCACATATCAAACCGCTGTCTTACCTCTGTAGTGTATCCATATCTGCCAAACAGCACCTTGTTACGAGCTTCTACCTGTGCATCTGATATAGGCAGTGGCAGCACAAGCTTAAAGTAGCCCCGCTTGTCTGTTACAGTTCTTGCAGCCTTATCTGCCGAGTAGACCAATACAGAGTCTAAAGGCAAACCAAGTTCATCTGCCACCACATAACCCGTTATAACCATAGCATCTGCCTTGTGCAATGAACGTATATAGTCTACCGACACCTCAGCTGGGGGTGTCTGGGGCTCCATCTTGAAATTGACATTGATTTTCTGATCTTTTATCTCAAAGTAGGTAGCTATCTGCTTGTACCCCACAGCACTTACCGTCACATCATACACACCATTGGTCACCTGTAGAAAAACAGTTCCATTGCCCGCTATCTTCCCTGCATCTATCTTGTATTGTTGGTTTCTATTGTTGAGCTCTTTTACTACTACCTCATTGGGCAAAACTCTGGCACCAGTAACCTCATCTATAAACCTGAAATTGAATCCGCTATTGCTACCCTGCTGGGCAAAAGATGAAATAGATGCAAACGCAATAAAAAGAAATGTAAATAAGCACGAGAAGAAACGAGTCATGATGTAGATAATTAGTACAAATGTCGGGGAGAATGCCGATTTGCACAAAACTGAATATATTTGACTCTGCGTGCTGTGTACTTTTTTGATACACAGACAGGAACTATAAGCAAAGTAAAATGAGCATAACAACTGCGATATTACTAAGTGCCTTTATGCATATTGTCTGTGCGACGAAAATAAACTCACAAAACATAAGGATCAATGATATGTAAGCCTTCGACTTTTTTAAAATCTGAGATATTCCGAGATACAAGCACCAATCCTAAAACCACAGCTGTAGCTGCTATTATTGCATCTGGTAACTTAATGCCAGCCGATTGCCTTATCTGAATTGTAGCAGGAACAAGGTCAATGCTTACAGGATGAACAGTAGTTATTGCTATAAATTTTTCGAGTAATTCAATTTCTTCTCTTACAATATTCTTTGTACCAAAAAGCTCAATCTGTGTTATTATAGATATCTCGGGTGATATATTTTGAAGTAGATTTCTCGCTCCTGAAGTAAGTTTACCGTTACAGAAGTCTATAATAACGTTACTATCAATCAAATATCCCATTCACTGCGCATTTTATCAACGTTATCATGCAGTTTCTGTGCTGTTTCGTCAGAAATAGTATTCCAAAAATCAGACATTGTCTTTTTTACAGGCAACTTGCTTTCAAGTTCATCTAAAGCCAGATAAGTGATCTCAATTTTCCTGCCCACATATTGCTTTTCTATAGCCAGATGAACATCAGTACCAGAGGGAGTGATTATAGTGCGTACCATATAATTATTGGTTTACCAACTGTTTTCTTACATTACAAAAATACGAAAAATTGCAGAATTTGAAAAATGATTGCACTTCTCTTAAGACAGTCAGTTCTTCTTGTCAACTTATCATGTATTCATAACTTTGTGTGAAACTTAAAAGCTATGATAACGTTAAGTGTAGGAGCGTTCAAAGCCAACTTCTCCGAAATGCTAAAAAGGGTACTTGCAGGGGAAGAAATAGGTATTTCTTATGGTAAGAATAAAGAAGTAGTAGCCCGGCTGGTACCTAAATCTACCTCTAAAAAAGAACGCAGGAAGATTGGCATACTGGAAGGTAAAGGAACAATAAAATTTGGGGGTGATTTCTCCATTACAGAAGAAGAATTTTAGACAGTAGCACCTATCACCTGCTTACCGCAACCTATCACAAAGACCCGTTCGACAGAATGCTTATATGGCAGGCAATACGCAACAATTACAACTTTATCAGTATTGACAATAATGTAAAGAAATACGCATCTGAAGGCTTAAAAGTATGGGTAGATGCGTAAGAAAATGGCATGCTCGTCGACAAATAACTATTAAAGTAGTAGCTAAGAGAAGCTACAAACAACCGCTACCCCACAACATACTTTGTAAATTTCATAAGCGACTGCATGGAAATTGGTGTTTTTCATGTAGGTTTGGCATCCGGCAAAACGTCTGTATGTTTTGCTGTTAATGACCAAACAATATGATACAAATTACACTCCCTGATGGCTCGGTACGCGAGTATGCCGCAGGAACCAGTGCCGCAGATGTAGCAAAATCTATAAGCGAAGGACTGGCAAGAAAAGTATTGGCAGCCGAAGTAAACGGCGAAATATGGGATAGTAGCCGCCCCATCCATAACAATGCATCGCTTCGTCTGCTGACGTGGGATGACAAAAATGCTAAAGCTACGTTTTGGCACTCCTCTGCCCACCTGATGGCAGAAGCTCTGGAAACCCTATATCCGGGGGTAAAATTCGGTATAGGTCCAGCTATCGAAAGCGGTTTTTACTATGATATAGACCTCGATGGTCGTACCATAGGCGAAGAAGACCTGAAAAAGATAGAAGACAAAATGAAAGAGCTGGCACGTACCAACAGTGCCTATGTGCGCGAAGACGTGCCTAAAGACAAAGCGATAGCTTACTTCACCGAAAAAGGCGACCAGTACAAACTGGAACTCCTTGAAGGACTGGAAGATGGCAGCATAACCTTTTACACTCAGGGCAACTTTACCGACCTGTGCCGTGGCCCTCACATACCGGCTACTGGCACCATCAAGGCCGTGAAGCTTACCAACATTGCCGGTGCCTACTGGCGTGGCAATGAAAAAAATAAAATGCTCACCCGCATATATGGTATCACCTTCCCAGCACAAAAAGAACTGGAAGAATACCTGGCACTGCTGGAAGAAGCCAAAAAACGTGACCACCGCAAGCTGGGCAAGGAACTGGAGCTGTTTACCTTCTCAGAAAAAGTAGGTAGCGGATTGCCATTATGGTTGCCCAAAGGAGCGATGCTGCGCGAACGTTTACAACAGTTTTTGCAAAAGGCACAGTTAGAAATAGGCTACCTGCCGGTAATGACACCACATATAGGTAGCAAACAACTGTACGTAACATCTGGCCACTGGGAGAAGTATGGCAACGATAGTTTCCGCCCCATTACTACCCCACAAGAAGGTGAGGAATTCATGCTGAAACCCATGAATTGCCCGCACCACTGCGAGATATACAAATCATCACCCCGCTCATACAAAGACTTACCTATACGGTATGCCGAGTTTGGCACTGTGTACAGGTACGAGCAGCGTGGAGAGCTACACGGCCTTACAAGGGTGCGTGGTTTTACTCAGGACGATGCCCACCTTTTCTGTATGCCAGAGCAGGTAATGGACGAGTTTAAGAAAGTTATAGACCTAGTGTTGTATGTTTTCGAATCATTGGGCTTTACTGAGTATACCGCTCAAGTATCGCTGCGCGACAAAGATGACCGTAGCAAATACATAGGCTCAGAAGAAAACTGGGTGATAGCCGAACAAGCTATAATAGATGCAGCCAAAGAAAAAGGACTAAAGACGGTAACAGAATATGGCGAAGCTGCATTCTACGGACCTAAGCTGGACTTCATGGTGCGCGATGCGCTGGGCAGAAAATGGCAGCTTGGTACTATACAGGTAGACTATAACCTACCAGAGCGTTTCGAGCTAGAGTATGTAGATGTAGACAATACCCGCAAACGTCCGGTAATGATACACCGTGCACCATTTGGCAGCATGGAGCGTTTTATAGCAGTGCTGCTAGAGCACTGCGGTGGCAACCTGCCTCTGTGGCTGGCACCACTACAGGTGATGATACTGCCTATAAGCGACAAATACAGCGAATATGCACACGAGGTAGCTGCAAAACTGAAAGCTGCTGATGTGCGCGCAGAACTGG
>CAZRPA010000183.1:0-8098 GCA_964601855.1 uncultured Flavipsychrobacter sp.
TGCATAAGTACATACTACCGGATAAAAACCACAATTCATCGCATCGCCATTTCGTCTACCCCATGTCATCATAAACATGGTTTGTGTGCAGGTATCATTGGCACGAATAATACTGTCTAACCTTCTGGCATAAGGATAAACATCTGTAGCTACCTGTGCCGGTGGAAAAGAGGGTCGCTGACTCTGCTCTTGCAGCACCACTATATCCCATGACTGCGATGCTATACCTGCAAGGGTTGTAGCATCGGTACAGTGCTGCAAAAACGTGTATCCACCTGGTGCAGACATGCCATACACTACCGTATCGCCCTTTGCTGCTGCAAAATCGCGAAACATAACAGGCATGTTGTTGTAATGGGTGTAACTATTACCTACAAAGTAAACTTTTCGGGTGGTAGCCGATGTAACTTCACATAACAATACAGTCATCAGCAATGCTAATGGCAATAAACTTTTTCTCATAAAAATTTATATAATTATAGGGTTAAAAAAACTACTTTTTTATTTACTCGTCTTCTTGCTCAGAGCGTGCTTTCCACTCTTTTGCCTTAGCTAAATTTCGCTCAGTACCTGTACCTGCTTCATAAAAACCGCTCACCATTTTCATGGCATCTTTGTCGCCCTTCTGGGCAGCCTTCAGTAGCCACGTAAATGCTTTTGTGTCATTCTTTTTTATATCACCTAGCCCTTTGGCGTACACAAAACCTACCCAGAAACAGCCTGCTCTATTACCCTTCTCTGCCGACTTCATAGCCCAGTCTAGCCCGGCTCTGTAGTCATTACCACTTGCTGTTTCTTTGTTAATGTAGATGTTAGCTACTACAGCCATCATTTCATCGTCACTGGTCTTCACAGAGTAGGTCTCAAACCATTTCAATAACCTTTTTTGTTGTGCAGCATCCAGACTACCAGAGTTGTACAAAGTGAATAGATTGTTGGTAGAGAAATTGCGTTGCACAACACCAAATTTCCCGTTCTCTCTGTCCATTATCAGCATATTCATACCAGCCTCTGGGTCTTTAGTCACCCCTACGCCTACAATGTAAAAACCACCCATATAGAAGCCCGCATCAGGATAATGCGCCAGTGCATATCGCTCCATCCACTTGGCTATCGATGCCTTGTCTAGCCCCTCACACTCCCCCTTCATAGTTATCACCCCTACAGGCTTCACAGAAGTACTATCAGCAGCATCTACCGCCTTCATATACCAGCTCACTGCCTTTACACAATCATTACCCATATCTGACTGGGCAAAATAATCGCCCAGATAGCGCATAGCATCTTCCGACCCCGCATTGGCAGCCTTTAGTAGCCACTGATACCCTGCTTCTTTGTCAGCAGCCACACCATCTCCATCAGTGTACGCAAACCCCAATGCTATCATAGCATCTGCATCACCATTATCTGCTGCTACCTTATACCATTTTATGGCTTCAGGCATACTTTCAGGCACACCTTCCCCACGCTCATACAGCTCTCCTAGTCTATAGGCGGCTATAGAACTATTTTTGTTAGCAGCCTTTTTCAACCATTCTACTGCTTGCACCATATCCTTGGTCACACCCGCACCTGCAGCATACATTTCGCTTAGAGCCAGCATTGCTGGTACATTGTTTTTTGCCGCACCTTTAGTCAGCCACTGTTTGGCTGTGGCTGGGTTTTTCACCACACCAGTACCAAAGTGATAGTACAGGCCCATCTTGTACATTTCCTCTGCACTACCCTTTGTAGCCTTAGCCTTATCGGCTGCCAGTTGTTTGGCATTGGGCGTAGCAGGCTTATAGAGCTGCGCTTGTGCAGAAACAACAGAAACTATTAGAAAAGCAAATAAAAATAAAAACCTCATAATAACATTGAATAAGAAAACCATACAAGATTGCACAGTAGTTTGTCCTTTTATCAAGGAATAAACTATGCGTCCCGCAAATACAGGATGAAATATTTTGTCGCAGAAAAATGAAAGAGGGAAAAACAGTTCGATTTATTTCCTTGTTCATCATTCCTTATACGGTAAAAGTAAGGATAAACAGTTTACTCAGCTGCTTTTGCTGTTGGTACAATAGCTTTATTGCGGGTGACAAACCAGACACTGGCATATCCCAGCACCCCTATTACCATCAATAATAACCCCTTATTAATATACCGCAACCCAAACACCATCTCTATAGTATGTTGACCTTTAGGGAGCATAATACCTGTCATACCGGCAAACACCACCTGTTTTTGTTGTTCTTTGCCATCTACTCTCAGTTTCCACCCTTCATCATACGGCACAGATAGATACATTACTTTACTTTCACTCACATTAATCTTCCCGACTATGCGTGTATCATCCCATTTCTCTGTTATCATGCTGTCTTTACCCAGCTCATCTACTCCTTGTTTGTAAGTATCGAAGGTAAACAGACTCTCCGCTACCGTATCAGCAAGATTGAATTCCTTAAGGCCACTTACTTTGCTCACCTCTTCGTCCGCCACCACACATGCCTTTAGTGTCACAAAATCCTTTTGGGTATTAGATAGTTTACTGAATACACTTTCGCGTATGTACGTGTTGTAAGTATAGCCAAATGGCAGCAAAAACTTATTTTTAAATACTCGCACATCGCCCACGGTAGCTATTGAGTCACCGAGTACTCGCCATATGGGCATTACTTCATTTTTAGCAAGCAGGTACTTCACCCTGTTTGCCGATTCCAGTATTGGTCTACCTAGCAATCCCCTCGCCCAGCGCGAGTCTTGCTCATTGTTTTTATCTGATGCGCCCATCAGTTGTAGATAGCGTATGTAGTACAGTTGGTTGAACGGATTGTAACTGCTCGTACTCCTGTATCCCTGTGCCATAGCATCATTCAGCGAGTAATGTATGGCTGGCGATGAGGCATAACTCTTATCTATCCTGAAAAACGACTTGTCACTGGCATTTAGTTTTTGCAGCACATCCATAGTGTTGTCGTTGTAGCCTACTTTTTCTGATAGTTCTTCCACTGTCACAGGGTCTCTTTCATTTACCGACACCCCCGACAAGAACATTGCCTCCATGGCTATAGCACCAATAAATACATACTTTAGATAGGGCGCACTACCGGCTTTGCCCATAAAAAACAACAACCCCGTATATACCAGCAGCATAAATGTAACGAATGTATATACTGGAGAGTTTTTGATATCTCCATCTGGAAAAAACGGATAGTTGAGTAAAAGCAGCAATACAACCAACGTAACAATTAGGGTTACAAGGTGTACCTTCTGCTCTGTTACTATCTTATCTAGTGCCATCAATGCATAGTACATCACAAACGTAACCACGGCTATAGAGTATGCGCGGTAATAATCGCCCGTAAACATCCAGTAAGCATATCTGAAGTATGGGAAAAATACTGGCAACAACCATATCAGCAGAAAAACAACAAAAAATATCTTCAGTTTTTTGTCTAGTATCGGAAATATCTGTGGCATTAAAAGCAAGCAAGGCAATCCGCAATAAAACAAAGGTGCCTCCAATGTATTTTGCCAACCTTTAAACTCAGCCGCAGCCCCCAGCATATCAGAAGCGAAAAAACGCATCACCGCAGTGCCTAGCTGAAACTTATCTACCGACTGAAACATAGGTACAGACGACAGTACATTGGCATAAGAAGTATTACCACTCCCTCTGGGGCTTTCTAGTAGTTGCACCACATTTTCCAGCATTAGTGGCCCGCTTAGCAATACGCCTATTACACCAAGCCCAGCCATTTTCAGAAAAAACAAACTACCTCCCTTTACATCATACTTGCCGGTATGGTACATACGCAATATGGCATATCCTGCCAGCAACAGGCCATACACATACAAGTTGAACGGCTGAGAAATACCAATAAGGAAGATAGCAATGGGGAATAAATACCATTTATTAGAATAGAACAATTGCTCGAAAGCCAATAATAACAACGCAAGATTAAACGCTTCGAAAGAAAATAACGACCAACTGCCCCCCATTATCATAAACCCACTAAACGAAAAAAACACGCTGCCTGCTATGCGGGTAAAAGCCGATAAACCCAACGCACGCAAGTAGTAATAAAACACTAGTCCGCTCAGCACCACCTTCGCAAACTCTTTGAAGGCAGTAGTGTACACTATGTTTTTGGCACCACCAGCGTACACAAATATCTCGAACGGATCTCTGAGGAAAAACGGGAACATACTTTGCCCCATACCCCTATTGAACGACCAACCAGGTATACCATATTTAGATATCTGATCAGCGGTATTATACAAGGTGGGAAATGTATAATTGTAGGTATCACTACCTATATCTTTGAAAAAATACACATTCTCTAGCAACAGATAATGCCTGAACACGAAAAAAGCAATAAGTAGCAATACCCCTAATGCCACATAAACCGCTTTGCTGCCTATGGTGTCAAAAAAATCAACACTAGCCGTTTTAGGTTCAGATACAACTGCTTGTGGGGTTTCCTTAGGTAGGTTTTGTTTCTTTTTAGCCGACACAGATATATAATTTAATATTCTGCCAAAGTACAAAGAAGGCGTTAATCTAACAACATTATGTGAAGTAAGACCTTATGTGTGTTACTTTTACCTACAATTGTTAGTTTTATGCAAAAATTATATCTTGAATCTGTTTACAGTCAATGTGTATGGTGTTAAGTGAAAGAGAACATATTAACCTTCAGGGCAAACTCAGGCTAAAAATACTGGGGCTGCATCATAGTGCTGGCTCAGGTCACATAGGCTGTTCGCTCAGTTGCATAGACATTATGATAAGCATACTCAGATACAAGAATGCTCAAGATAGCTTTATCCTTTCAAAGGGTCATGCGGCTACAGCATTGTACAGTATATTGAGTGAACTGGGTGATATTCCCAACGAAGATATGCCTACTTTTTACCAAAACGGCACTACCCTACCTGCACACCCTGCCCCCGGCAAATATGCAGCTATACCCTTTGCCACTGGCTCACTAGGGCATGGGCTTCCTATAGCATCGGGCATTGCTACCGCTAATAAACTCTCAGGCTCATCAGCTATAAGCTATGTGCTCATGAGCGATGGCGAAACAAATGAAGGTACTACTTGGGAAGCAGCACATTTTGCTGTAGCCAACGAACTCGATAACCTCTTGGTAGTAATTGACAAAAACGGTCTGCAAGGCTTTGGTAATACAGCAGATATCCTTGGAGATACTGCGGCAGTAGCTCTGTGGCAAACAATAGGGTTTGATGTGGCTGTAGCCGATGGACATGATGTACAAAACCTCATCAATACTAGAAACAATCTGCTAGCATTGCATAACGGCAAACCCAAAGTAATTATTGCTACCACCGTAAAGGGCAAGGGAGTCAACTACATGGAAAACAAAATGGAGTGGCACTATCTGCCCATGAACGAAGCACAGTACGCCGAAGCGATAAACAACATAAAAACAAAATATAACCTCTGACCGGCTGCGCTTACAGCGCATTCAAACACCATAAATGAGAAAAGAATTTTCTACATATATAGAAAAAATAGCCACTCAGCACAATGATATTGTCTTCATAACAGGCGATCTGGGTTATAATGCCCTAGAAAATCTGGCAGCTGCTATGGGCAACAGATTTATAAATGCCGGTGTAGCAGAGCAAAACATGATAGGGGTAGCTGCAGGCATGGCATACAAGGGCTACAGGGTTATATGTTACAGCATAGCACCTTTTGTAGTGTATCGCTGCTTGGAGCAAGTGCGCAATGATGTATGCTTTCACAACCTGCCTGTATATGTAGTGGGCAATGGTGGCGGCTACGGTTATGGCATCATGGGTTCATCTCACCACTGCATAGAAGACATAGCCTGCTTTAGTGGATTGCCCAATATGAAGTGTTACGTACCCGCATTTGTAGAAGACCTAGATACTTGTCTCACTGATATGTTCGACCGTAAAAGGCCAGCATACCTCAGGCTTGGGCTAGGCAAAAACAGACCTGATTTTTTATTACCTACATCATTTGGTGCTGCCACTGCGCTCAATGCAGATGCTGTACTTACAATTGTAGCACAAAGCCCTGTGGCTAACAATATACTTGCAGCACTAGCCAATAATCAATACCAACAGCGTGTAGATTTATTTATTGTAGACCACATGCCTTTTACCACTTTACCCGATACACTTACGCAAAGCATTCGCAATACAGGCAATGTGCTGGTTGTAGAAGAACATATAGCTACCGGAGGGCTAGGGCAGGCATTGTCTACGCTAATACATTCGGCCGCATTACCTGTTCAGCGTTTTGTTCACCGTCATGCAGTAGGTTATCCAGGTGGGCTTTATGGCAGCCAGAGCTATCATCAACAAATGAGCGGACTAGATGAAAGCAGTATTTTACAAACCATTAATTCGTTTTTCCAGCCATCATGATCAACTACGAGCAATTACAGCAAAAAATAAAAAAGCTGGAAGGTCCCATATTTGTATTCGGGGCCAGTGGTTTTATTGGTGCCAATATCATTCATGATATTTTCTCCGTTCGCACAGACTGCTACGCCATCACTCACGATGCCAATAGTGCGTGGCGACTGAAACTATTAGATGTACCATCCCCCAACATTGTACACTGTGATATTACCTCTGCTACATCTGTCAAAACAATTTTCGACCGATATAACCCCAAAACAGTGTTCAATCTTGCTGCCTATGGCGCCTATAGCAAGCAAAGCAATACACAGCTCATTTACGAAACCAATGTAAATGGAACCGTAAATATACTGGACAGTTGTACCAATGTAAAAGCTTACATACATGCAGGTAGCAGCTCTGAATATGGCACCAACTCTGCCGCGCCTTCAGAGCAAGACACACTGGAACCCAACAGCCATTATGCAGCATCAAAGGTATCTGCTGCATATATCATACAGTTCTATGCTCGTCACAAAAACATACCTGCACTCAATCTACGATTGTACTCCATATATGGTTATTGGGAAGAACCCGACAGGCTGATACCAGTAATGATAGAAAAAGCCAGAGCCAGCACTTACCCATCACTGGTAGAGAAAGAAATAAGTCGCGACTTTGTATTCGTTACCGATGCTGTGGAGGCTTTTATAGACGCGGCACTGAATATCTCTCCCGATACCAAAGGTGGCTCGTACAACATCTGCACTGGTACCAAAACCACACTGGGTCAACTAGTTGATGTTGTTCGCAGCGAATTCAACATTGCAGCCGAGCCACAATGGGGCAATATGCAAAACCGTAACTGGGACCTCAAAGACTGGTATGGCAATCCTGCAAAAACCGCTCAAGACATTGGCTGGAAGGCTAAAACTTCGCTCACTGACGGGCTAAGAAAAACAGCCGAATGGCACCAGAAAATTGACTATTCAGGCACCATAATGCCTGCCTTCAGCAACCCGAAACTCAACGCTAAAATAACATCTATCATTGCATGCTACAAAGATGCTCAAGCCATACCTGTAATGTATGAGCGGCTGGTAAAAATGCACAATGAAGCGAAAATAAGGTACGAAATCATATTTGTTAACGACTGCTCGCCCGACAACTCTGAAGAAGTAATAGCTGCCATAGCTGCCAAAGACAACAATGTAATAGGCATCACCCACTCTCGCAATTTCGGCTCTCAGTCTGCCTTCCTTAGCGGTATGGAAGTAGCCACCGGCGATGCTGTGGTGCTAATGGATGGCGACCTTCAAGACCCACCAGAACTCATACCTGAATTCTACAAAAAATGGATAGAAGGTTACGATGTGGTGTATGGCAAACGGGTGAAAAGAGAAATGTCGTTTTTTATGAACCTTGTTTACAAGGGGTTTTACCGCATCTTCAGTAAGCTATCGTACATAAAAATTCCTGTAGATGCTGGCGACTTCTCTATGATAGACAAAAAAGTGGTACGCGAGCTCAATAACCTGCCAGAGAAAGAAGTATTTCTGCGTGGGCTTAGGGCTTGGGTAGGGTTCAAGCAAGTAGGGGTAGACTATGTGCGCCCCGAAAGGATGTTTGGGAAAAGCACCAACAACTGGCGGCGCAACATAGGTTGGGCAAGAAAAGCAATTTTCTCTTTCAGCTTCGTACCGTTGGAGATGCT
>CAZRPA010000184.1:0-8040 GCA_964601855.1 uncultured Flavipsychrobacter sp.
GGTGAGGTGGTGGGTGCCGGGGTAGTGTTTGTGGGTAGTCATATCGGCAAATGACTGGCGGCGGGTGAAGGTCGTGGGTTGGTGGGTGTGATAGGTGTTCTCGGTGATTTTGAAAACTTTATTGCTTTGTTTGTCGTTTGCCTTGGTGTAGGTAATGATGTATTCTACCCGCATAGTGGTGGGTGCGGGGTGGTGGCTGGTAAGTGAGAATGAGAAGTGCAGGTGCTGGCCGATGTTGATAGTATCGTTGACAATACTGAGACCAGCAACAGTGCATAATGGCTGATGAGAAAGCCCAAATAGCTGTAGGGCGGTAATGTTTCCTTTTTTGAGCAGGGTGCGGCAGGCGTGTTTTACAATCCAGTTGGTATGAGGGCTAGTGCCCAGCCAGCGTGCGCCTAACGCCAATACTACGTCGGGATTGTCTTTGGTGATATCGTTGAGGTTGTTGGCTACGCTTTTGCGCACGTACTCGGACGGGTCGTTTTTTAGGTTTTCTAGTATGGGTAGTATGGGTGAGGGGTCTTTTTTGAGGGCTGGCATAGCCATGCCCCAAGGTAGGCGAGGGCGGCAACCCTCGCTAGATAGCCGGCGCACATGGGCATTGGGGTGGGTGCTCCATAGGAGCATTTGAGCCAGTACCTGCTGCTGGTGTGCTAATAAAAAAGGGCGGATGGCAAACTCGCAACTGCAGAGACAAGTGACGGTCTGCATAGCCTGTAGTGAGAGGGGTAGATGCTCGGTGCCGTACTGCTCAATGTAGTCGGGCAGGAACATGTAGACAAAAGACTGGGAGGTAGATGACTGAAGGATGCTATGTGTAAGGTGTAGGATATGCTGAATGTCGGTAGGGTAGTTGCCACTCAACTGTGCATGTAGTGCAGTGCTAATGTGGCGCACACGCTGTTTTAGCTCCAGACCATCCCACTGGTGATTGTGGACATGGCTAATGAAGAGGTCTTTGCTGAACCCTGGTATAGTATTAGCTGCTTGTGTACCTATCTGCTCAATGATGGCAGGGGAGAACATGTATTTGAGTGGTTCCATATAAGTATGAATAGAGTGTGAGGTGTTGTGAACAATTATTTGGCAGAAGCGGCTTTTGATTTTAGTTTTTCTACAAAATCGGGAGCGGTTTTGTAGCCTAGTTTTTGGGCTTTGAGTACGCATTGGTAGGCTTGAGTAGGCTTTCGGATAGAATCGTAAGCTACGCTGAGGTTGTAGGCGGCAGATTGCTGCACGTCGTGGTTGTTCATGTTGCCAGCTATTTCCCAGTCGGTGATGGCAGCGTTCATGTTGTTGGCACCAAAGTAGGCACAACCCCTGAGGAAGTAATAAAAAGGATTGGAAGCATTGAGCTTGAGGAGCATGTTGTACTGGAGGATAGCCAGCGGATATTGCTGAGACTGCACAAGATTGTTGCTGTTTTCTGCCAATGATTTTTCTGCAAGGGCTGGATTGGCACGTATGGCTTTTATGTAACGGATGAAAGCCGCGCCCGTGTCGTTGGTTTTGAGGAGTGTGATGGCGCTATCCAGATAGGTGTTGTATGGGGTGGGATCAATGTTTGTGGCTTGGGTAGGTATGTTGGTCATGGGTATGCTGCCACCCATAGCTTTCATGATTTTTATGCGTTCTATATTGGCAAGAACTACTTTGTCGGCGGCGCGTATGGTAGCCAGTAGGTTGTAATCTTCCAGCGCTTTGTCGAGGTCGCCATTGGCAAGGTAGTAGTGACCGCGCCACTTGTAAGAGAGCAGGGCACGATAGGGGTATTTTTCGATGGCATCGGAGAGTAGCGTCTCGGATGTGTACCAAACCTTGGTGCGCTCGTGACAGATACCAGCCAGCCCGGCAGATAGTAGGAGCAGAGCGGTGATGAGTGCAGCCTTCATGCTAGTGAGTTTGTGAGCAATGCCATGAGCCAACACAGCCAACAAAAAGAACAAACCTGTGTAGGCGACATAAGAGTAACGGTCGGCCATGATAGCGGCACCTACGGATATGAACTGTAGGACAAAGATGACATTGGCAATAAAGAAGCCCATGCCAAAGGTGTAGATGTGAAAAAACTGTCGTTTCCATTTGTAGACTATGTAGCCTGGAATGGCTATGATGCCCAGTGCCAGAAATGGAGATGCGTAGTAAATGCTAGGCAACTCGCCAGTGATGAAACGATAGGGATAGGGATAAAATGTGGAAAGATGTGTGGGATTGAACACCTTGGCAACATACATCACAAAGCCGTAACTGGCATACATGATGCGCTCGGCGAGTGTGAGGACGCCAAAATCGGCGACGGCACCGGTGCGGCTCTGTGTGTAGACTGCTGCGCCACCCACCAATAGTGACAATAAAAAGAAATGCCACTTCTCGAATACTAATTTAAAACCAATGGGCCGTTGCAGTAGCAGATCGAGGCATAGGAGTGATAGTGGGAAAACAACAGCCATAGGCTTGGAAAGGCAGGAGGCTATAAAAAGCAGTAAGGTGAAGATGAGCCACTTATAGTGGTGCTGCGTGTGATAGCGGAGATAGGTGAGCAAACCGGATATGTAAAAGAAGGCGTACAATACGTCCTTGCGCTCGGCTATCCATGATACGGACTCTACGTGCATGGGGTGAATGCCAAACCATAATGCACCAAAACTAGCGATAAACAGACCTGCACTTTCGGAAAGCTTCAACAAACGGCATAGCTGAATGAATAGGAAAAACACTAGAATAGCATTAGCTATGTGGATGAGGATATTGGTGAGGTAATAAGACCAAGGGGTGAGCCCAGCAAAATGATAGTTGACGGCAAGTGAGAGTATGCAAAGCGGATGGTAGTTGTTTTTGGTGATGTCTTGGGTGAAAATGACTTTGAGGTTGTGCGGGGTAAAGGCACGGATATACTGATTGTTGGTGACGTAGTAATCGTCGTCCCAGTTGGTGAATTGATTGTTTAAAGACTCACGGAAACAAAAGAAAGTAACAATACTTATTACGAGTACGATGAGTGTTTTTTGAGCAGGTATTGACAAATTCATAGTGTGTATAGTTTCATTTTACTGTAGCTCAAAATAAGTACATTTTTTAGAAACATAAAGGAGACGTTTCAGTAATGTTAAAGCTGCGAATACTTTTTTGCACCGATTAAACTTTGGCAAGGATTTTGAATCTATAACTGTAACTAAATGCAAACAACTATGAACATCAAAATCTTTTTAGGATCGGTACTATTTTTGGCACTGAGTGTAGTAGCCGCTAATGACGCATCGGCCCATGGTAGAGGGTATGGCAGAGGAAGGGCTGTAAGGTACTGTGCACCACCAGTGGTGAGGTATTGCCCGCCACCACCGCCACGCTATTGTGCGCCGCCAGCAGTAGTGGTGTATAACAGGCCCTACCGGAGGGTACAACCAATATATTATAATAATTGTGCCCCCAGAGTGCAGTATGGGCATAATGGCTACTACCGCAGGTGGTAATATGAGATAATCAGGATAAAAACAGGCTATTCAATAAGTTGGGTAGCCTGTTTTTGTTTTGATATGTAGCGCGCAGTTAGACAGAGGAGTAGGTAGAAAAGAAATTTGTGATAAGCATGAGGATGTTGTGAATAAAATTCTAACTTTAGAACCATATTAATTTAAGATACTACTAAAATGAAAAGAATATTGCAATTGCTGATGATGCTGGGAGTGCTGGGAGTCGCCACACAACCCACTGCCGCACAAGACAAGCAAAAAGCCAGAATAGGGCAGATAAAACAAGAGAAAGATAAGGTGACTGTGACTGTGACATCTTCAAAAGAGTTTTATGTAGGTGGTAATGTACACATCCTTTACATGGGAGATAAATCGTACAGCCTATATGACCAGCAAAATGAAGATGGTAAGGGGATGTTGAAGTTTTATGTGCCATCAGAAGAGTTCAGAGCTATTAAAGATGGATCAAGGGTTTATATGTCTTATGGCGAACTGGTGCTGGAGGAAGGTGAAAAAGTAGAAGATGTGTGTAAAGAGAATTATTGCCCATGTTGGTCATTGGGTAAACTGAATAAAAAACAACTTAAAAAATAATTACCTCGAGCTATCAAATAATAACGATGACATTGATAAGATATTCTATTACAGGTATTTTTAGTGCGCTCCTATTGCTTTTTGCAGGAATAACTGCAACTGCTCAAAGCACTCCAGACCCAGGTATACCTGGGACATATGCAGTAACGAAAGGTGAATATAACCTAGGAGATGCGGTGGCTGACCTAGATAGCTTGACACCCAATGCAGAAGTAAGGGCATCGGTTCATTATCCTACCACCTTGTTGGGTGGTCCGTTTCCGGTAATAGTGTTATTGCATGGTAGGCATTCTACTTGTTATCGCATTACTCCGCCAAACGTATCATCATTATCTTGGCCTTGTCCTACAGGATATGCATCAATAGAGAGTTTTCAGGGCTATGATTATCATGCAAGATTTATGGCTAGTCATGGGTATATAGTTATATCTATTTCATGTAATGCCATTAACGCCGTTGATAACTCCATGACAGATAGAGGTATGCCAGCAAGAGGCCAGCTAGTGCAGTATCATTTGGACTTGTGGAATACATGGAATACTACTGGTGGAGCACCAGCTTCTCTTGGAATTCCAACAAAATTTGTAGGTAAGCTAGATATGCAACATATAGGTACTATGGGACATTCTAGAGGAGGAGAGGGTGTCGTGTACCACGCACTTCATAATCGTGCATTAGGAAGCCCATATGGCGTGAAGGCAGTGCTTACATTGGCTCCAGTAGATTTTTTTAGAAGAAAACTGAATGGGATATCGCTAATGAACATAGCGCCATACTGCGATGGTGATGTTTCTAACTTGCAAGGAGTATATTTTTATGACGATGTACGATATACGGATACTACTGACGAAACACCCAAGTATAATGTATTGATGCTAGGTGGTAATCATAATTTTTATAATACTGTATGGACTCCGGGATCATATATTGCTGGTACGGCTGATGACTGGGGAGCATCGAGCACAGACCCTCATTGTGGTGCAACTGTACCTGGTAATGGTAGATATGATACTACCACCCAAAAGATGGCGTATAACACTTATGCCAGTGCATTTTTTAGGCAACATGTGGGTGGTGAGCAGCAATTTGCTCCAATACTAGAAACAAAGGACATTATTCCTCCAGCATCATCTCTGCTTGATACTACTAATGTATTTATATCTTATCACCCTGGCCGCACAGAAAGACTGGATATAAATAGGGTAGATACCTTGATGAATACTACCCTTAATACCATGGCAGATACGGTAACTACTGTTGGTATGCTATCGTCGGGGATATGTGGTGGTGGCCTAGCCATACCATTGTGTGCAGTAGCAACACAGCAAGCTAAGGAGCCACACAGAGGTACTACCACACTGAAGGGTTTGGCGCAAATGGGGCTGCGATGGAATGATACAACAGCCTACTACCAGAATGAGCTGCCACCAGCACAGCGTAACTTATCTCTGATAGATGCTGTACAGTTTAGAGCAGCACTTCGTTTTAATCAGTGTACACCGGGTGTAGGTCTTGACTTTACTGTACAAATGATAGACTCAGCCGGAAATGTAGCCAGCCAAACAGTGAGAGAACATAGCCTTGCGTTGTTTTATCAGCCTGGTACAAGTACTACATTGTTGCCCAAGGTGATGTTTAATGCGGTGAGAATACCAATTGACAGTTTTGCTGGTATTAACTTGACGAAGGTAACTAAAGTGAAGTTTTTGTTTAATAAGTCGGCTTCAGGATCAATCCTGATCAGCGATGTGGCATTTGTAAACAAGAAGTGCGGTAAATTTGGAAGTACTTTTGGATATAGTTATGACACTGTAGGGTATGATGTGTCTTTCTTCGATACTATAACAAATAATGTAGGAGACACAATAACCAAGTTATGGAACTTTGGTAATCCTGCATCTGGTGTGAATGATACATCATCACTGCATAATCCTACGCACTTATATACATCTACTGGGACCTATGTAGCCTGCCTGTATACTATGGCTAAACGTAGAAACGAGTGGGTGTGCACTGATACAGTATGTACGACCATTATCATTAGGCCATCATTGGATGTAGTTAATGTGAATGAGTACAACGTACAAGTGATACCAAACCCTGCAAGAGATTATATACAAGTGATAGGTGCTGAAAAAACTGATGTGCTGCGTATACTGAACTCAATGGGCCAGGTAGTGTTGACAACAAATGTCAATGAACCTATGATATCGTTGCCGTCATTCCTTGCAAATGGTATGTATTATGTAGTTATTTCTTCGCCTAAGGGGCAGGTAACTACTAAGTTGGTGATAAGTAGATAATTAATTTTAGAGTGATATTTAATGCCGGGTGGTGAATACTTCCCGGCATTTTTTTGCGACTTTTGGAGAACTATAACGCACAAACATGGAAACAACAACACTGTCTGTAAGACCTATGACTGCACCTGATGTGGCACTGATAAGTGGCTACTGGTGTGCTGCAAGCGATGATTTTTTGAGGGGAATGGGAGCAGACCCTGCAAGAATGCCTACGAAAGATAACTGGCATCAAATGTTGAATACTCAGTTAGACACGCCTATGTTAGAAAAAAAGTCGTGGTGTATGATTTGGCTGGTAAATGATGTGCCGGTAGGGCACTGTAACATTAATAAGATAATACCTGGCAGGGAAGCATATATGCATTTGCACTTGTGGCAAAGCGAAGGTAGACAAAAGGGTATGGGAGCCAAGCTGGTAGCTTTGACAATTCCCTACTTTTTTGAGAACTATAATTTGCAAGAGTTGTATTGCGAGCCTTATGCACTTAATGACGCACCTAACCGCACATTAGCCAAAGTGGGGTTTAAACTGGTGAGGCAAGAAATAACTACGCCGGGAATTCTGAATTTTGAACAGGAGGTTAATCTTTGGAAAATAACCAAGGCAGAGGTGGAGCTGTTAGGGTATACAAATGAACACTAATTACCTACTATCAGGGTGGTAAACAAATGCAATTTCGTAAGTACTGTTGGTGCGCTCAGGAGATGCCTTGCCTAATGGAACATCTTTTCTTTGTGGAGTAGGTTCGCATAGGGTGTATTTTTCGCCGTTGTAAATAATGGGTTTGCCAATAGGTTTCTCGAACTTAACAGCCACGGTAACATGGTCAGGGTAGGCGAGTACTAACATTGGAAGGTTGTAAATCTCCTTAACCAGGTAAAAAAACAATGCTGCACGGTCTTCGCAGTCACTAGCTTCGTACAGTAGTGTTTGCTCAGCATTCATGCGTTTTTCTTTACCAAAATTTATACCATCGGGCTGATACAAAAAGCTATAGCGAGTAAAACGCATCAGGTAATCTACACCCTGACGAGTGCCCATATTAGCAATATTTTCCTTGAGCTGTGGAATAAGCGATGCATAAGTAGCATTGCTCATGGGCATATTAAAGTATAGCTGATAATCTGCTACAGGGTAATTGGCAAATATGTTTTTTACTTTAGGGTTTAGTTTAATGCGAAAACGGTAGTCGATATTTTGATAATTAAATGAAATGTCTTTCTCTTCATAATCGGTTGGTGAAAATGCAGGCATACGAGTAAGCTTGTAAGAGAACCCATTGACTGCACCTGATACTGGTATTTCTACTTTGAGGAATGGAGTAGCAGTGAAGTCAATTTTGCCATAATCGTGATAATTGAGGCAAACATATTGTTTGTTGCTACTGGTGTAGAAGGGTATATCATAAATATTTTCATCGCACTGTACATAAAACAGCAAGTGACTATCAGCGATACTCAACCGAGCATCGAAGCCTGTACTAGATAACAGAAACCATTTGTACAATGTATACTGTATATAATTACTTTCTTTAGGGCTAAGGTATTGTGCTGTTTTGCGCACGAGCTGATAATACAACCAATCATCAGGATTGTGCTGTTCTTTGTAGGCTTTTAAAGATTCTAAAATGGGTTGGTATCCAGATTCAGACATTTGCTGATAGTACACC
>CAZRPA010000185.1:0-8006 GCA_964601855.1 uncultured Flavipsychrobacter sp.
CACTGTATACATTCTGAAATTATCTATAGTGATGCCTGTGCCAAAGTTTGTCGCTGCAATAACTGAAGTGTCATTTTGTCCAAATGCTATTTGAGTGCTAGTTGTGAAATTCTGATTGCTATTTCTTACCACATCTGTCAATGAAAATGATTTCACTTGCTTCAAAGTACCTGAATAGCTATTGGTGTTGTAATTGTATATTAACTTCCAAGTAGTGGTATCATTGGCACGAGCATATACTGCATTGCCTTCTTTATTGTTGGGTATGCTGTGTAGTAGGTAATCATAGTCTATTCTAATTTCGTGCATACCAGTATCATACCCCGATAGGTTGAAAGTACCTGTAAATAAATTTTTGCTCCCCTGTCTCATGGGCATAAACTGATCCATACTTACTGACCTGTTTCCCTTAATTGTAATTCTATCGTATACGTAAGATCTTATTCTTCCAGAGTCGTCATCGTTGTAATAGTCCCAATGGCCGTTTGGTGAAATACCTATTGAGTTATGTGTAGTATTATATACCTGCATATCTTCAAATCCATCTTCGAATGCACTTGTTAGGTTCAGTGGTTCATTGGGCAAACATTTTATTACTGTTGTAAAAGTATCATTAGAGGCCTGAGGGTCGGACAGGGTAGTGTTGTGGATAGCAATTTTCAGCTTATAATTACCCACCATTGAAAAATCTAATCCGGGTATTTCTAGTTCGGTTGTAGTATTAGCTCTAATAGTATAGCCGGGATTAATGAGTTGTTGCCATGTGCCATTATTGACTTGCCATGATAATGTGTAGCTGCCGCAGTCGGTATTATATAGGTTTCTGATATTTATTTTTACTGTTTTACCTGCTGGTATGGCAGTACTAGTGTACATTCTACCACTTTCAGGTCCTGTTACTTTTTCTATCATCAAATCACCTACTGAAGCTGTCAATTGGCAATCACCGGTATTGGCAATGCCTGATAAAGCCACACTTCTGTAGCCACTCAATCCATTTATTATGGGTTGTACTGCTACATAAGTATGTTCTGTAGGTGATAGGCCGCCATATACATAGGTGGTATCAGTTGTAGTGTCCACAATTGCCATTTTTGCACCTATTTTTTTCAGTATTTCATAAGCAGTAGTGCCAGATATGGGCGACCAATGTACATTCATATATCCAGGACACTGAGAAGACGCAAGGGATAATGTTGGCTTAGGGTTTGTTACAAAACGCTGCGATGTAGCTACTTGTCCAGTTCCATTTCTACTCACTCTTACCATACAGTTTCCTGAGCTTACGCCCTCTGGTATCCAGCTATAGTATCTTTTTTCGGCAGGCACAGCATCGGCCATAGTAACCCAATTGCTGCCATTATCTTTGCTGAATTCTAATTTGAAGGTATTGCCATCAGTTATTGCTTGCCAAAAAACTCTGAGAGAATCTACATCAGTAGCTTGTTCGCCACCCTGCGGAAAGGTAAGTGCAATGCCTGTAGGCACTAAGTCATATGCTAACACATATGGCTGTGCACCTACAGGTATATCAAACCCTTTGATAGTGATGGTATAGTTGCCAGATACTGGATTGGTAATAGTTATTTGCTCTGCATTGTTCAGGTGGTCTACTTGCTCAGTAGCTGGTTTTTGAGCATTGGCTGGTGTGGCGTCTGGCACTAATGGGTATTTCCTTTCTCCAGTAGGAGATGTTATTACTATATCTAGGTCGTTTATTAGTTGTTTTGCTGAAGATGGGCTTGCTGGAACATCATTCCAGTAAAGCATAATTTTTGCTTGCGCAGTCCCGGCGGGTATATTGATAGTATATGTTTGAGAGTCGCCATTGTTTATTGATCCAACTCTATACCAGTTGTTATCTAATGCTTTCAGCGACCTGCCGATATCCATCATGCCAAAACCAAAACTAAAGTCTGGTCCTGCTACACCCAGGTCCGTTGCCGTATTTAGTAAAACTGTTTTTAGGAGGTCAGCTCTTGGTTGTGTGCCATTGTGCAGTTGTTTGTATAGTTGTGTAAGTATTGCCAATCCACTGGCTACCTGAGGCGATGCCATACTGGTGCCGCCAGCCCAGCCATAAGTATTATTGCGCAGACCAGAGTAAACACTTGCACCCACAGCTACGATATCAGGTTTTATTCTACCATCTTTCACTGGTCCTCTCGATTGATCCCATGCCTGCACCAGATTGTGGCTGGTGCTACCAACTACTATTATGTTTTTAGATGGTTGGTAGCCACCGCCCACAGTTGCATAGCCAGGAGCATGTGGAGGACAAGTTAACTCACCATCATTGCCAGCAGCAAATACATGCTGTACTGTAGGGTACTGTATGGCCATGGTATCTAAAAACCGAGAATAAAGATCATAAGTACCAAAATAAGGACAATTATCTTCAGCTATGGTATAAGAGTTATTTGTTATGGTCATATTGTGTTCTGCAAGCATTGTACCGGTAATTGGTAACAGACTACTAAAGAAAAAATTCAGCAACTTGACCTTTGGTGTCATACTAATAGCCAAGGGGTCAAGTATAGCTGCACCGCCAGCTATACCATTAATATGAATGCCATGATTGGTCATTGGTGCAGGGTTATAATTGGTGATGCGGTCGACCATGTCTGTATGGAAAATACCAGATGTGTTATCGCCTACACCTATAGTAACACTGTCACCATTTAGGTTGTAGCCCCCTAGTCCGTACGGAAGTATGGCATTGTTACCTTTAACAGCTGGTATCGATTGACGGTCAAGCAATGCCGGATTGGTTCTTATGCTCACACTACGTATTCCGTACCAACCAGTGAGATTACGCAGCTTATTGGCGGCTATGTCTACATTATAATACCCATATGCTTCCATATCACCTACTAGTAACTGACCATCCATGCTAGTTACAACATCCTGTAGTTCTTGTTTACCAACGATACCATAAATAGATACCACAAGTTTGATGTTGCCATTGGTTGCTGTTTGCCATACATATTGGTCTGCTTTCCATTCGGGCTGCATAGTAGTTATGCTGTATGGTATCGATAGGCTATTTTTAGTTTTTGCAGATAGTTGATGTATTATCGCTATGTACGTATTGTTGGGGATGTAATCGAGTATAGTTATACCAGCATTTGCCAAGCTATCCAAAGTTGATTTATTGGGAGTATAACTGAAGTGCAGCAATACTTGTTCTGGTTCTTTTCTGTTATCTCTTTTGTTAATCCATTCTGCTGAGTTGGCGGTAGTATGTATATCACCAGTCTTAAGATGTATGGTGTGAAGAGTGGTTTGGCTTTGTGTAAATGCATTACCAAAACATAAAAAGAATATACACGCAAGTAGTAGGCTGAACTTATAGGTTATTTTAAGCATAAATTTTTTTGTCTAAAATCACGAAGTCAATCAATACATAAATATCACAAATTTTAGGGTAATAGCCTAAAAAAGTAGATTTAGTAGCTCTTAATAATGCTTAAAGTTTTTGCAAAAATAATTGTCATTTTATCATTACACTTCTTCATTTTAACATTATCGTTCAGGCTTCACCCTTTCATTTTACTATCTTTATCGCATTCACAAAACTCTATGATGTAGTAAAATATGCTTGATTTATTATTAATGTCGTCGCTTCCTCCCCTTATATCTGACTTAGGGTTGGTGATGGGAGCTGCTGCTATTACCACTTTGCTTTTCAAGAAACTGAAACAACCCACTGTGCTTGGCTACATACTAGTGGGTATATTGGTAGGTCCACATTTTCCACTTTTTCCTAGTGTAGTAGATACAGAAAGTGTAGAAATTTGGGCCCAAATAGGCGTTATTATTTTATTGTTTTGTCTTGGTTTGGAGTTTAGTTTCAAGAAATTGCTCAGAGTAGGGGGGACAGCCTCCATTATGGCTATTACAGAGATTGCCGCTATGTTGCTTATAGGTTTTGGTATAGGTCAAATGCTGCATTGGTCTACTACCGACAGTATTTTTCTGGGTGCCATGATATCCATTTCATCTACCACCATCATATTCAGAGCATTTGAGGAGTCGGGGGTTAAAGAAAAAAAGTTTGCAGGTTTGGTGTTTGGAGTATTAGTGGTGCAAGACTTGGCGGCTATACTTATGCTGGTACTACTGCCTACATTGGCATTGAGCACCAGTTTATCAGGTCCGGCATTGTTGTTCCCGATAGGCAAGCTTATATTTTTTCTTGTGCTTTGGTTTGTGTCTGGCATTTTTTTCTTGCCTACTATGCTCAGGCGATTAGAGAAGTTTATGAACAATGAAATGCTACTCATAGTATCCTTAGCACTATGTTTTTTTATGGTAATACTAGCTGCAGGTGCAGGGTTTTCTCCTGCATTGGGTGCATTTATTATGGGTTCTATATTGGCCGAAACGCCAGTAGGTAGCAAAATAGAACACCTAACCATGTCTATTAAAGAGATGTTTGGAGCAGTGTTTTTTGTGTCGGTAGGTATGATGATTGACCCAGCTATGATTCCCAACTATTGGCAACCTATATTGCTAATAAGTATTGTAGTTCTAATCGGTCAGCCAGTAACAGCTATTATTGGTGGTTTGTTATCTCGCCAGCCTTTAAAGATAGCCATACAAGCAGGTATGAGTCTTTCGCAGATTGGTGAATTCTCCTTCATCATTGCCACAGCAGGGCTTACTATGGGGTTGACCAGTTCGTATTTGTACCCCATTGCCGTAGCAGTGTCTGCACTCACCACATTTACTACACCCTACATGATACGGTTTTCTACCCCCGTATATCTTTTTCTGCAAAAAAAATTACCTCCTAACTGGATAAACGCAATAGACAAATATAGCTTGGACGGACAAACAGTAAAGCCTACCAGCGACTGGAAAAATTATATTACTTCCTATGCTATACAAACTACAATTTATGCCATATTGGTTATAGGTATTGTACTTATAGTATCCAATGTTTTTCTACCTGCAATCGGCAATGGTACACAATCACCATTTATACGGTTTGCAATGGCAGCGGTAGCGGTTGTGTTGGCTTCTCCGTTTTTGTGGGCGCTCACACTGCGTCGTATAGCACCTGCAGCAGCTAAAAATTTATGGCGAAATAGATCATATAGAGGTCCGATGATAGTATTGCAGGTTTTTAGATTTGTGATAGCTTTCGTAATAATGGGTTTTTTGGTAAATAATATTGTTTCTACTGTTTGGGCATTTGTGTTGTTTGTTTTATCGCTGATTGTTTTGGTGTTAAATTACAAAAAACTACAAAGCATTAATTATTTAATCGAAAAACGTTTTATAACTAATCTCAACGAAAAAGAACAATTGGACAAAAAAGTAAGTGGGTCTCACCTTACGCCTTGGGATGCGCACATTACAAGTTTTTCAGTATCGCCCGATTTTCGGGGAGTAGGACTAACCCTAATGGAGCTAAAATTGCGAGAAGAATATGGTGTAAACGTAGCCATGATAAAGCGAGGAGCATTTACCATACAGGCACCAGACAGGCAGGAACGTATATATCCTGAAGATACACTGTATGTAATAGGTACAGATGACCAAGTGGTCGCTTTTAAGAAGTACCTTGATTTTTGTAGCCCCACTCGTTCAAGAAATATTTTGCCAGAAGATGAACTAACTTTGCAACGTATAGAGGTGAAGCATGATTCAGTGTTAGCTGGCAAAACTATCAAAGAAACCTCTATTAGACAACGCACAAAAGGGCTGGTAGTAGGTATTGAGCGCAATGGTGAGCGTATACTCAACCCCGAATCTACAGAGATGATATATGCAGGAGACCTGCTATGGATAGTAGGTAACACCAGAAGAATAATGGTACTGGAAAAAATGATAGTGAAGTCCACCATTACAAACGATAATAATTTACAACTAGTAGCACAACAATAAAATTCAATCAATGAATATCAGTCTTTTTAATCGTGGCATGTTGTTATCTGCATGTTTTTTTGTTTTTATAATTAGTAGTGGATGTTTTCATAGATTGGCTCCAGCTTCTGGCAACGCTGCTTCTTACAATGCATCGACAAATACTACAACTTACACTGTGTCTCCATATGGCTCTGTGGTGTTGCCAGGCAAATGGGAAACAGGAAAATATGCTAAAACTAGCAGACAACAATATTTTTATAGAGCAGACACTACCACACTGATAGTATCGGTAGGGGCTTGTAGCAATTATGAGTTTGGGAAGGGCAAAGTAACAGACGCTGATTTTATAAACAGCTACTATAATATGGAAGCTAATTACCAGATTAAACTACAAGATCAGACTCCTGTGGTTTTGGTTACAGATACTGATGCAAGTTATAAGATATGGATGGTGCGAGAGGATGGAATAGACCAATACTACCTATGTGGTACTAAAGATTGTGCATGTAAGGAATGTACATACAGAACTCTGATACTTAAAAATCGGAAGATTTCTCAAGCAGATGCTGTGGCACTACTGAAACAAGTTTTTGATACTGGTAAATAAGACTTGTTAACTTTTATATAGTTTGCTCTTGTCGTATAGAGCAGATGCTCCCAATTCCAAAAAGAACAACTATCTTGCACAGCAATTATAACAATACTAACAATCATGGAATTATATCTCGATTCGGCAAACCTTAAAGAAATAGAAGAAGGTTTCAAACTGGGCTTCCTCACCGGACTTACTACTACGCCTACATTTATGCAGCGCGAAGGTATTACAGACATAGATGGCACTATAGTAAAGTTGTCTAAGATAGTACCGGTATTGCAAATAGAAGCTCTTGGCAACACTGCTGAGGAAGTAGTGGAAGAGGCAGTTCGCCAGTTGAATTTGGGGTTAGATCCAGCTAAAACCGTTTTCAAAATACCGGTTTCATTAGAAGGGCTGAGAGCATGTAAGATGCTGCGCAATCAAGGATTGTTGGTAAACGTACATCTGGTATACACACTGCAACAAGCGTATATGGCTATGCAAGCAGGAGCAAGCTATGTTTGTCCGCTAGTAGGTCGTTTGCAAGATCAGGGTCATGATGCTGTAGCCCTCGTAGAGCAATGTGTGAAAGCAGTAAAACAATATGGCTACGATACTAAAATCATGTTTAGTTCGGTACGCAATTCTGAGCATGTGCGCAATGCCCTCACTGCAGGTGCGCACACTATTACTGTGCCACTGAAAATACTGAAATCACTTACCGAAAATAATTTCACAACTATTGGTACAGAACAGTTTTTGAGCGATACCCGCTTAATGACTGTGCGTGTAAAAGATGCAATCAATAGTATCAACCCGCTGGTAAATGCCAATACTAATCTGAAAGATGCTATTGTGAAAATGACTGAATATGGATTTGGTTGTGTAACAGTGGTTAATGACAATGGTGAAGTTGCAGGTGTGTTTACAGATGGAGACCTTCGCAGATTATTGCAAAATGATGGTGAGCACATACTAGACAAAAAAATAGGTAGCTTGGAGTACAAAACACCTATCAGCATAGAAGTGAATGCACTGCTGAATGATGCAGCAGCTATCTTTAAGAAAATGAAAGTAGACACAATTCTGGCTACCGACAACAACAAGCCTGTAGGTATGTTAGACATACAGGATTTGAAAGCATATTAATATAACCGTAATAAACGTTTATTTCAACAAATGGTATGATGGTCCTTTCAGGAACTTTATGCCATTTGTTGTTATTATCCATATCATTCTCTTTCACTATACAACCACTACTGATTATGAGCAATATAAATTCAGATTTTATACAAGATTCATTTAGAGGAACATTTGTGACTGATGCTACTGTACTAGGTAATAAACTAGAGCGAATCAGTGCATATATTTTCGACTGGGACGGGGTTTTTAATAATGGTTCAAAGGGTGCTGATGGGTCTAGTCCGTTTAACGAGGTTGACTCAATGGGCATAAATATGCTTAGGTATAATCATTATATTCGCAAATCGCACAACCCTATAGCAGGTATTATTACGGGAGAAAAAAATCCTGTTGCATTTACTTTCTCCAG
>CAZRPA010000186.1:0-8003 GCA_964601855.1 uncultured Flavipsychrobacter sp.
TGCTGCAACTGATGATGCAGGCAGGTTTGCTAATACCGGTAGGTGAAAACTCTGAAATGGGCATCTTCAGACAAATAATGGTGCAAATAGGTGATACCCAGTCTATAGAGCATGAACTGAGTACCTACAGTGCTCACCTGCAACACATGAAGCACTTCATGGACTTTGCAGATGGTAAAACATTGTTTTTTATAGATGAACTAGGTAGCGGGTCAGACCCCAATCTGGGTGGCGCATTTGCAGAGGCAATAGTAGAACACCTGGCTGCTAAAAATGCATTGGGTATCATCACCACTCACTACCTGAACCTGAAAGTAATGGCTGGTAAAGTAAAAGGGATAATGAATGGTGCTATGTCGTTTGATGAAGAACGACTAGAGCCACTTTACCGCCTTACCACTGGTAAGCCTGGTAGTTCATATACCTTTGCTATTGCACAGCGCAGCGGGCTGCCGCCAGAGGTTATAGAACGCGCCAGACAACTCACTCAGCGCGAGCACTTTAAGCTAGATAATATGCTGCATCAGGCAGAGCAGCAAACAGTGAAGCTAAGCGACAAAGAAAAACAACTGGACAAAATACTAAAGGAAAATGAGCAGCTAAAAAAACACTACGTTGAGGCTACCGACAAAGCAAAACAAAGGCAGATATACGAAACCCTGAAACTGCAAAACCAAATAAAAAAGGAAGAGCTGGAGTACCTGAGAGATACGGAGCGAAAGTTTAAACAAATAATACAAGACTGGAAAAAATCTGAAAACAAACAAGATGTAATAAAGGCTGCTGAAAACGTACTATTCCGCAAGAAACAGGTAGATGCTAATGCATCGGCAGCCAAGAAGACCGATAAAATTTACGAAACTGTAGGTGGTGCGCCACAGCCCGGCGACTTAGTGCGCAACAAAGTAAACCATCAGGTAGGTACACTTACCGAACTCACAGACAGGCGCGCTGTAGTGAAAATAGGTAAAATGCCGTTTACTGTAGATATTGATACCTGGGTAGTAGTAAAGAAAAAGGCGACTGCTGAGAAGTAAAGTAGAGACTGGGATAATGATCAGTCAAGTGTATATTAACTGCACATTATGCAGCAAACTTTTTGAAGGCATCAACATCTACCTCTGCCTGTCGCACTTGTAGTGTTAGCTCTTGAATCTGAATCTCCAACAGGCGGTTTTTATTGGAAATGTTGGTTTTAAGGAAGCTCAGTGTTTGAAATTCTTTGCGTATTTGCTGCTCCAGTTGGTTTTTTATCTGCGCTATTTCATCATTTACTTTTTGCATAGCTACAGTAATCTGATAATTGTCTGGTATATACACAAAACCTGCCGACATTTGTCTACGCCAGTTGAGCAATATAGCCTCATTTGCTGGCCCTATACCAGGTACTCTAGTAGTGCCTAGGCGGGTAATTTGGGCGGCATTTCTGATGCCATTGTCTAAAAGCGATGCTTTCTTCACTTTGCCTATAGATGGTATGGTATAGTCATTGATATGAAATTGCCTGAGATACTCATCTAATTGCTGATTGTAGAGTATTTCTTCTGTCGCTTTTTTCTTTTGTTCCAGCATGTCTGGTAGCCGCCTGAAGTTATGTATCAGTTGTTGCATATTTTGGAGTACTGAGTTATACTGAGCTACATCAGTAGGCTGTTCATAGCTTTTCATCAATGCAGTAAGCCTGTTGTGCAATACAAAGTGGTGATTAACCCTCCGGTTACGTTCTGCAACTAGCAATTTCACCCACCCCGATTTTTTGTACACCCATACAGCTGCTGCAATGAACAATAGGGTGATTATGGGGTAAAAAAGGGCTAATATTACCCCGGCAATAAATAAATACAAACTTACCCATCGGCGCAGAGTGTTGGCTCTTGCTAGTTTGGGGCCTGGTGGGGTAGGTGTCAGCTTGGTTGTTGCAGGACCAGGAGTTATTTTCTTTACCGATATAGTTTCGGGTTTGAACCCATTTATAAACTGCTCTATGTTATGCAGCATATTATTGGCCTGCATGTACGAGTCATCCAGAAAGTACATGATACCCCTGTTTTTTCGAAATAGGCACCAAGGGCACTCAGTAAGTGGTGCAGGGTAGCTATGCAGCCTAGACACCGGGCAGATAACTATGTTGGTAAGCATATTGCCCAGTGCCGCCACCCACTGAGCAGGAGTAGGTCTGTCGCTGGTCTCAAATGCCTGATGAAATAGTGCTATAACATCTGCCGGCAGATTATTAATGTCAAAGCTGTCGGGTGGGGGAGATAATTTCTTTTTAATGTTGTGTAGCGAGTAAGCAAACTGGTGCTGCTTTATGGCTGTTTCTTCATCTATGTCGGCTGCACCACGGTGTTTGCCTGCGTAAGGGTGCCTTCCTAAAAACAATAATTGAAATAAAAGAATGGCTAACGAAAAATTGTCGGTATTAGTGGTTCGTACAACACGCTCAAAAGAATGAAGACGTAGCAGTTCGGGTGGGGTGTACCTAGGCACTCCTACCTCACAAAAGAAATAAGTATTGCCATTAGGTATCTGAAAAGAATCGCAATCTATAAAAGCTGCCAAACCCGATGAGCTGATGAGTATATTGCCTTCATTTACATCGCCTACTACTATACCCGCCTGGTGTAACTGGTGAAATGCACTAGCAAGATTTCGGGCTACATGCACTAGAAAATTATAGCCCTTATCCGGAAACATCTTTTTGCGATCCATAGGGCTAAAAACATGGTGCAGTGGCACATATGCTGTTAGCTTTTTCATCACAAAACCACATACTTTGCCAGATGTATCTTGTACTAGATCAGCAGGTAGTGCGGCATATGCAGCTAATGCTTCGGTACGCATAGCTATCATTTGCTCTAATTTGGCAATTTTTGTAGGAGATAGAGGTTCGGAGTATAATTTGAGTACCAGCTCTCTGTGATTTTGTAATTCATACACGCACCCTTCACCGCCTCTACCCAGCTCGCGACCAGTAATGTATGTTTCGTTATGTAGGCCGGTAAAGGTCATGCAGGTAATCTTGTAGCCAGAAATAAGGTTTTATCATCGTCTGTTCTGGCATTTATAGCTGGGCTATCCAGATACTGTGCCAATAGGATATTGAGCAATTCTGTTTTTTCAGCGGTGTCTGCCATTCGCAAGTGATGAAACAAACCCTTGAAAAATGGTTGGTGAACGGTCATAGTGTCCATACTAAGCGTTAGCATTTGCAAGCCATCTGTAAAGAGCGCTATTTCATTTATTTGTTCTTGTAGCACCACTACTTGTAGTGCAGGCATGGATAAATGGTCTGTTACAAAAGCAGTAGTGTTAAGGTACTCTCCATTGTGCGGCCACCATATAGTACTGTAGCTACCTTGCTCATCTGTACGAATAATGGCACCATCACCTATCTGATAAAAAACCGCATATTGCTCATGTATAATAGCCCCAAGCATGGTACAGGAATATTCATCTATACCCACTTCATTGCTTAAAGCTGCTTGTGCTAGCTGGTCAAAAAGATATTCTGCTAGTGCATATACGTGAGTTTCACAGATGCTGTAGTTTTTTTCCAGTAGTTCTTTTATATACTCGGTGGCCTTCTCAGTCACCATTTGAGCTGCTTCAGCTGCATATAATGCACTACCTGCACCATCGCTGATGGTCACCAGTAGTACTTCATTGCCATCGGTAGTTCTTATAACTGTATGATTTACAGCATCTTGGCAGCCTATACCTATAGCTGAGTGTGAAGTGCCTACAACACTTTGTCCTATTGCTTTCCATGTCATAGTTCAGACCAGCCACTAGGTGGTAATAGATTTATAGCAGCCCCTGGATTTTTTGCAGATACCATTTTCATAGAGGCAGACAGCCAAATGAAAAACTCTCTGAACATCAATCCTTTTAGCTTCAGAGGGCTACGAGTAGATATTTGGCGTAATATATCCATGTTTGCACTCTCCACTCCTATAGCAAAAAACGCAAACGATTTATTGGTCTCACCCTTTTGTACGGCTACTGCTGCTTGTGCCCACTCATCAGTTGGTGCACCATCGGTAATTAATATTATCCACGGTTTGTAGTAGGCTATTCCGTTTTCTTTGTACTCTTTCTTACGACGGTTCACCAGCTCAATACCTGTAAGTATAGCATCGCCCAGTGGAGTATCGCCCGTAGTTTCCAATTCTTGAGGGTGAAAGTTAGGTACAGTATGAAAGTCTGAAACAATATTTACTGGCCCAAAACTTACAACTGCTACTTCCACTCGTTTAGTAGCCAGTGGATCGCTCAATAATTCTTGCCTGAAAGTTCGTACACCTTCATTGAGCTGGGTGATAGGCATACCCGCCATAGATCCAGACGTATCTAGTAGCAATACACACGGACACCTTGGTTCAGGATTGTCGGCAAAGTTGTCACTGCCAAAAGGAATTTGCTCAAAAGAGATGTATTCGTCCATATCCAAAGGTAAAAATTTTGGTGCAGGTGAACAAAGAATATCGCATTACTCCAGATAAACAGCTTTGACTTTATTGGCTCCAGTTACCACTTCTATATGTTCTTGTAGCGTAGTAGCTACAGTATGTCCCACTATATCGCAGGCTATTGGGAAAGATTTGTGCTTGCGGTCTACCAATACAGCTACTATTACCTTTTTGAGATTGTAGGAGAGCAAACCATGTAGCGAGTACATTAACGTTTTCCCTGAATTAGCCACATCATCAACCAGTACTACTGATTTGTCATTCAGATTAGTGTCGAAATCCAGTACATAGTCGAGCGGACTTTTTTTGTTGATAGTAAATGTGATATGATTCACTTTCAGCGGGCTAATCTCACGTAGTATCTCGGCTAGGTTTTTTGCTACCACATTGCCACTACCTTCTATTCCTATCAATACAATTTCTTGCTCTTCACTATTGCGCTCCCATATTTCATATGCCATCCGGCGCATTTTGAAGGCTATTCGTTCTTTATCTAGGATGAGTACTTTTTTCTTTGTCATTGCTATTCTAATTTGATCTGATGGCCACCACAGGGTCTAAGCGAGACGCACTTATTGCCGGTATAATACCAGCTAATATACCCACAATTATTGAAACAAATATACCGATAAAGAAGTTCATAAATGATAGCACAACTTCAAATTCGAATAGAAATGTAAGTAGAAAACTGATAAGTATGACAACGAAGATTCCTACCACTCCACCTATTAGTGAAAGTACCACAGCTTCAAGCAGAAACTCCATCAATATAGACTGTCTTTTGGCTCCTATTGCTTTTTTAAGACCTATTATTTTAGTGCGTTCTTTTACCGTCACAAACATTATATTGGCTATGCCAAAAGCTCCTACCAATAGTGAAAGACCGCCTATAAACCATCCAACGATATCAATAGTAGCGAAAATATCATTTAGCCGCTCAGATACTTGGCTTAGCTGATTGAGCGCAAAGTTATTGGCCTGACCTGGTCTTACTTTTCTTATTTTTCGCAATACGCCCTCTACTTCAAACTTTACGTCATCTATGTTTTTTCCTTTTGCAACCTTAATTGCCAGAAAAGGGTCGTGCTCTAGTGAGCGTACATCTATTAGCGAAGCTGCAGCATAGTATGGAAATATTACAGAATTGTCATAGTCAAAGCCAGCCATATTTTGCCCAGCAAATTTCATCACTCCTACTACTGTGAACTTTCTACCCAAAAAAGTAACTTTTTTACCCAATGGATCCATATTTACAGAAAATAGATTTTTATACACAGCATATCCCAAAACCACCACATTATTACCTCCGTCCAGCTCAGAGGTGCTCAGGTATCTGCCACTCGTCACATCTATGTTCTGTACCTTATCAAAGTCGGGCAGTACAGCGTAGCCAGCTATACTGCTCAGTTCCATATCGTCATACTTCACCGTAAGTCTGTCAGTACTAAGGCAAAGTGTGGCTACAGATACATCGGGTACTTGCGATTGCACTGCTTTTACTTCGGCGGGGGTCATACTGGGTCGGCGAAAATATTCCCACCACTTATACTCCCCACCATCGTCCATCCATGGCCACCTGCCTATATACACTACATCGCTACCCAGAGTAGCCATATCTTTTTGTATGTAGTTTTTGAGACTATCAAGCACAGTAAGCACCGATATGATACAAAATATACCTATGGTTATACCCAGCAACGATAGAAAAGTACGTAATTTGTTTGCTCTGAGCTCCTGAAAAGCCTGAAGGATACTTGTGCCTGTTATTTGTCTGAGTGTGCTCATTGCTCTGGCAAATTTAATGGAGTTTATATTGCCAAAGACAGTTAAATATCTTTTGCCAAAATTCATGCTATTGCATACTAAAGCAAGTAGTAACTGTACATTATACGCTATAATTATTCTATACTTTGCATAATACAGTGGTCATTTTCTTAGTCTGCTGTGTGTAACTTTTTGTACACAGTACTCTATTATCAATCAGCATAAGATAAATTTGCGGTTGTTAATATCGTATAATTGTCTATTTCTACATCGTTTTTTTCTAAAAACAAAGCACTGGAGTATCCGCTTTTCAGGAACTATTTGTTGCTGCGTTTTACTATTATCATGGCACTTAATATGCAAGCAGCTATTGTTAGCTACTATGTATATCAGCTCACCCACGACAAGCTGTCTTTGGGCATTATAGGCTTGTGTGAGGTCATTCCTGCTGTAGGTTTTTCTCTTTTTTCCGGACACTTTGTAGACCAGCGCGAAAAACGCTCACTTATATTGTGGTGTACTGTGGTCTACTTATTGCTTTCTTTATTTTTTGTTGGTTTGGCATTGCCTTACACTAGGCTGCAATTTTCAGTGACTGCAATAGTTTGGTTATTATATGCTGGTATTTTTGTGGGTGGTGCGTTAAGGGCATTTTTTAGCCCATCATCCTTTGCCTTAATGGGTTTGTTGGTGCCGCGCAGTTTATATCCCAATGCCACTACTTGGAGTAGTGCATCGTGGCAGGCAGGTGCTGTGTTTGGTCCATTAGCCGGTGGCTTTTTACTTGCCTTTGCAGGTTTCGAATGGAGTTTACTTTGTGTAGCTTTTGTAGAGATTATTACCCTAATTGCAGTATTGCGCATTCCCCGTCAGGCTATTTTAAATACCTCTAAAGAACCTGCCTTAAAAAGTTTGAAAGAAGGTTTGAGGTTTGTTTTCAGTACTCAGATAGTACTTGCTGCACTATCATTAGATATGTTTGCTGTTTTGTTTGGTGGTGCAGTAGCTTTATTACCCGTTTATGCCGATGATATCCTCAAGGTGGGCGAGGTAGGATATGGCTGGTTGAGAGCGGCACCAGGCATTGGCACCATTATTGCTTTGTTTATATTGTCAATAGCGCCACTGCACCGCAAGCCAGGCGCAAAACTGGCGTGGAGTATAGTAGGTTTTGGGCTTACTACAATCGTTTTTGGCTATTGTGGCTATTTCGGCACTTCCACTTTGTTTACTATTGGTGGTTTTGGGGTGTCTGTTGGGTTTCTGGTCGCTTTTTTTATGTTGTTTGCTGGTGGTATGTGCGATGCGGTAAGTGTGGTCATAAGAGGCACAGTGCTGCAATTACACACCCCCGACAAAATGAGGGGTAGGGTAGCGGCAGTGAATACTATGTTCATCAGTTCATCAAATGAACTTGGAGCGATGGAAAGCGGACTTACAGCCAGACTGATGGGTACAGTGCCAGCAGTAGTGTTTGGAGGTGTAATGACATTGGTAGTTGTAGCAGTCACTTGGTTTGCCGCACCAGCCATCCGCACCCTGAAACTTACCGCTGATGAGCCTAAAGAACCTGTATAATGTACTAAATTCAGGTTATTGTTTGCTTAAATAGCTTGCACAACATGGCAAATTGAATTGTATTAATTATCTTTACAAACGAAATATATTACGATGAAAAATTTACTGTTTTTGTCTTTGGCTGGATTGCTGTTTTTTGCAAGTTGCAGCAAAGGAAAATGGAGAGAAAAAGATCAACCAGACCCAAGA
>CAZRPA010000187.1:0-4791 GCA_964601855.1 uncultured Flavipsychrobacter sp.
ACTAGATTTTGAGTCCGTAGCTGGAATTGTATCACGTACCGTATACTTGTTGTCTGGAGGAAGCGATACCACTTCAGGAACTAAAACCTTTGGAGGTTCTTCTCTACTAACCTTTTTTCGCGATTCTATAGCATTAACTGTTGCTTTGGTGCGTGTGTGTCCCTCCAGATAAATGTTCTCAATAAATTTCGGCTCTTTTGCAGGCAGTACTTTTTTACCCTTTCTATGTTGTCCAGCCACCTTAAAACTGGAAGCAATGAAACAAAGAAATAAAGCAGATATCTTATATGTACGAACCAAAATCAACATGAAGCGGCAAAAATATGGGTATTGTCGCTAGCAGACAAAGAATACAATACGTAACATATACTGCCAATCGTAGAACAATTTACTACCGATATAGTTTTTAGATCAGACTACTGCGATATGAAAGTAGCAAATATCACAATCCACCCATCTGCAAAACAATATTAAATTCATCTTCTGTCACAGCCGCTACAGATAACCTGCTGAGCTTTACTAGTTGCATATTTGCCAAAGATGGCTCTGCCTTGATGGCGGCAAGAGTAACAGGTACAGGTACTGGCTTCACTGGTTTTAGATCTACCACCACCCAGTTTGTATCGTCGGTAGTAGGGTCTTGGTATGCCTCTTTCGCTACCTCTGCTATACCTACTACAGCCAGCCCCTCGTTGCTATGATAAAATAGCACTCTATCGCCTTTTGCCATAGCTCGCAGATTATTGCGGGCTGCATAATTGCGCACACCATCCCAAAATGTAATTTTATCTGCTACAAATTGGTCCCAACTGTACTTAAATGGCTCAGACTTCACTAACCAGTAATTCATATTGCAGTATATATTATCAAAACAACTGTTTCAGTACGTTGTAAATTACCATTGGTTTACCCAAAGTATAAAAGTGCAATACTGGCACTTTGTTTTTAAGTAAATCGCGACATTGATGCAACAACCATTCTGTACCTACCTGCTCACACGCTGCTTCGGTTTTGGCTTTCATCATCTCGTTGCAGAGCTCTACTGGTAGTTCCACATTGAATACTCGTGGTATAGTAGTAAGTTGTTTTTGATTGGTAAGTGGTTTCAGACCTGGAATTACTGGTGCCGTAATACCATTATCAAGACACCTATTTACGTAATTAAAATAGTGTTCATTCCTGAAAAACAACTGTGTAGTTACATAATGAGCACCCAAATCTAGCTTACGCTTCAGATAGTAAATCTCTGTATCCATATTAGGAGACTCAAAATGTTTTTCTGGATAACCAGCTATACCTATACAAAAGTCGGTTTTGGCACCATCTATGATATCATCTTCCATATACTTACCGTTGTTCAGCGTTACTATTTGCTTTACAAGGTCTTCAGCATATCTATGACCATTAGGATGTGGATTGAAGAATTTTTCATTAGCTGCCGCATCACCTCGCAACGCCAATACATTTTTAATACCCAAAAAGTCGAGATCAATTAATGCATTTTCAGTTTCTTCTTTACTGAAACCTCCGCATATAAGGTGAGGAATAGCTTCCACCTTATATTTATTCATAAGGGCTGCACATATACCTACAGTACCTGGGCGCTTACGGATTTCTACGCGTTCGAAAGTGCCATCTGCACGTTTTTTAAATACCTGCTCTGCACGGTGATAAGTAACGTTAATAAATGCAGGATTGAACTCCATCAAGGGGTTAAGATGTGAATATAAAGATTCTATGCTTTTCCCCTTGGTAGGTGGCAATACTTCAAATGATATTATTGTGTCTTTGGCTTCAGCCAGTAGTTCTGTTACTTTCATATATCTGTTCTGCAACAAAAATATAACTAAATAGCGGATTTAGAAAGGCGTTCAAAAACTAATGTGCTTTCCTTTTTACTCCCTTTTTATTAACTGACTTGTTGTTTTCACTATCACCCACTCTAATGCAACAATGTTGCATTAGCAATAAAATAGTAGTACCTTCGCTTTGCAAAATGGAAAAAAGACAACAATCAAGAAGAAACTTCATAACCCAATGCAGTGTAGCCGTAATAGGTATGACTTTACCATATTCGTTTAATACCAAAACTAAAACAGACCAAACAATGACTAAAACCAAATACGACGTAATAATTATAGGCGGTAGCTATGCAGGACTATCGGCGGGTATGGCGCTAGGGCGTGCATTACGGAAAGTACTTATTATAGACGGTGGCAACCCATGTAATAGACAAACACCACACTCGCACAACTTTCTGACCCAAGACGGCAAAACCCCAAAAGAGATAAGTACAATAGCCAAAGAGCAAGTAGCAAAATATAATACAGTTGAGTTTTATGATGGAGTGGCGGTAAATGCTACCCAAACCCAAAATGGTTTTGTAGTAACTACAAACGACAATGAAACCTTCGCCGCAAAAAAGATAGTATTCGCTACAGGCGTCAAGGACATAATGCCCGCAATAGATGGCTTTTCGGATTGCTGGGGCATCTCTGTCATACATTGTCCGTATTGTCATGGGTATGAGGTAAGGAACGAAAAAACAGGAATTCTAGCCAATGGGGAAATGGCGTTTGAATTCTCAAAAATGATAAATAATTGGACAAAACAATTGACCATATACACAAATGGAGCTTCAACACTTACCAACGAGCAAACAGCCTCACTTATCGAGCACAACATTAATGTTGTAGAAAAAACAATAGTCAGCTTTAAGCATAAAGAAGGACACATAGAAAAAATACTGTTTGAAGATGGTACAACACAGTCTATCAAAGCAATGTATGCTCGGATAGCCTTTGAGCAACACTGCCCTGTCCCACAGATGCTAGGTTGTGAACTAACGGAAACAGGACACATAAAAGTAGACAACATGCAAAAAACCACAATTAGCGGTGTGTATGCATGTGGCGACAACACCACCCCTATGCGCACTGTATCTACGGCAGTAAGTATGGGCACTATGGCTGGTGCAATGACCAACCATGAACTAATAAAAGAAGAATTCTGAGTGTAGTGTATGATGTACTAATAACTAATTTGACTAATCACTCCGTAAATGACACAGCCTTTGCTCTCGCAAAGGCTGTGTTGTAACTGCAAGACCAGTAATTGCTTACTCTTTGCAGCTCCGAGGTTTGGCACCAGCACAAAGATAGGCTATTTTGGAGTGCTGTACTGTATTTTTCATCTTGCAGGCCTCAAAAGCGAAGCACCCCAAGCCGAAAAACCACCTATCAATGCTCCTACCAGTACCGTAACAGCCATAAAAGAAGCAGTACCCGGCAAGCCAAATATTGCCGCCATTCTGCCTGATAAAATATGTTCATTGCTTACATCTCTCATCAGAGCATATACCAACCAATAAAGACCCACCCCTACAAAACCTGACAAAAACGAAACACCAGATTTTTGGGGCAAAAAGAACGTCACTAGGAAAGCTACTGCAGCAGGTATCCACCATGGCAAAAAGAAACCTAGCCAATAACTAAGAAACGATATAGCAACTACAGATATTAAGAATTTCATAAACATACTAGTTTGTAGTGGCAGATATTATTTTTTGCTTACTGATTGTGTGTGCGTTATTTGCGTGCTAGACTGAGCAGGAGAATTGGGCAGAAACAATAGTCGGTAATATTTACCATCTACCCAATGCTGTAAATAAGTAGCATAATTGGGGCTACCCGGATTGCCCGACTGACCTCCAGGATATACTCCGTATGCCTCTATTTCCTTGCCCATCTGCACCACCATACGCCAAGACGGCCCATGATTGGGCTTCATAGCATTTACAGTGTTGCCCCAGCCACCTGTTGCCAGATCTTTGTAGCTAAATGGAGAAAGTTTGGTAAGGTGTGTTACAGAGGTACTTTTGGCTTTGTACCATTCCAAACCTATGGTCTTTTGCTGTTTATTGAGGCTGTCTACTGTTTCTTGGTAGCTGCGCAATACCATATCTCTCAGCACTTCTATCTTAGCAGTGCGGCGATAGTCATAGTATTTTAGTGCTGTATCGGTCAGTATCAGTTGCATAGTACGCTCCTGCAATGGTATGGTATAGTCTGGAACTTTAGAAAATTCATCTTTCCATATATCAGAATAAAGATTGCGCCACCACAACTGATATATTGTAGCCGCCTTGCTGTGCTTGCCCAGAATATAGTTCCAGCTTCTTAAAGTATCTAAATAAGGATGATTGATACTAGTACAATAAGAAAGCATCAGAGGCAATGTTTTTGAAGCAAGTACAGAATATTCATCATTTTGCAAGGCAAACATGTCTTCTATCGATGCACCATGCAGGGTATCCAGCACCTCATTTATACGCCATGCCCTGAGTTCGGTATAGTTACCGTTGTACCAATAAGGATAAGTACTATCTGTAACTAACTGATTGGCAGATGCCAGATAGCCCTGCTGCGGATTCAAGGCATGTGGATTCTCCCGCATAGGTATAATATCCTGCCACAGTGCGGCACTATCCCACCCATTCATGATATACCTGCCTTGTTCTTTCCATTTGTTCACAAATTGCCCCTGCCCCCACAATGCTATATTGCCTCGCCTGTCGGCATATATCATATTCTGACCCGGACACTCAAAATGCAAAATACCGTTTACAAATTCATCATAGTTTTTAGCCCTATTAAGTTTATATACTGCCAATTGTTCATTACTACCCCTGTGGCCTGTCCAGCACATAGCCAGCATGCCGCGCAAAGAACCTTTTTCGTTAAATTTTTCGTCATACATCACAGGTCCGTGTAGTGTGTACCTCACCGTATC
>CAZRPA010000187.1:4801-7968 GCA_964601855.1 uncultured Flavipsychrobacter sp.
TTGACTTACCCTTTACTTTAATCTCCTCCACCCTACTGCCAAAAGCCAATTTATTGCCAGAAAACCAATATTTAGTCTTATCCTCTTCTACTGGTTTTATTTGGTAGTAGTCTTTTACATCTCTGTAGTTGTTAGTAAGCCCCCACGATATACTATCATTAAAACCTATCACCACTCCCGGTGCGCCAGGTAGCGAGGCACCATATACATTCATATCTGGGGTTTGCAACTGCACCTCATACCACAACGAGGGCAAGTTGAGTGCCAAGTGAGGGTCATTGCATAAAATGGCTGCTCCACTTGCTGTTCTACTTCCACTAAGCGCCCAGTTGTTACTACCTTTTCCTTGTTCACGTAGTTCACCAAAATCTGTAGACTCGTACTGAGGAAACACCAAACTATCGGGCGGCGCAACAGGCTGTGTGAGTGACGCTGCCGGGTAAACAGTACCTGCTGGTATCACTGGTACTGCACCCAGTATCTTGTCGGGGTACAACAGTTCAAAATCTTTGGCGGGTATTACTGAGCGCAGGTAAGAATAAGCAATATCATCTGTCTTACCCGTTAGGTCGTCAGCCATATATTTTAGCAGTAGCACACATTTCAAATTGGTCCACGGCTCAGGCGAAAAACCCATGAGCTTATACTCCAGCGGATAATCTGCATAGGATAGTGATGCTATCCATGTATTTACACCGGCGGTGTAGGCATGTATCATAGTGTTTGTATGCTCATCGGCTTCAGCAGCGCGCAATGAGTTTTCGGCAGCAAATACCATTCCTTTTCTACGTTGCTTCCTATCAAAATCAAAAGCCGACTGCCCTACTACTTCACTTACTCTGCCAGCCGCCGCCCTTGTTTGCATATCCATTTGCCAAAGCCTATGCTTAGCATGAATATATCCTTGCAAAAAATAAATATCTCTTTCGTTAGCTGCCTGTATGTGCGGCACCATTCTATTATCCCACCATACTGTAGCATTGGTAGCCGTTAGTGGCAATTTCAATTGCTTACTGAAGTATGGGTCTACAGGTTCGGCATTAGCCCAGCATCCGCTTACCGGGTCTAGCAGTCTGCCTAATGCCGGCAACTCCCCCATTGGTTTGTCTAGTATATACACCAGAACAGCAGTAGCAATGAGCACTAATACACCACCCACTCGCCTGCCTGTTCCACTTTTTTGCTGCTTCATAGAGGTGCTGTTTTAGTGTACTGACGTGTTATTGGTCCCAGTTATTGTATACATTAATCCTGTGGAAACTGTATTTCGTAGGTCTTTCCGGGCTTCACTGTCAACTTGTGCCCCCGCAGCCAAGGATTATATATTTTCAGCATCTTGTAAGAGCTATTGTTTTCCTTTGCAAACGTGGTAAGATTAGGAATAGTAGCACTCACAGTTACCGTTCTGTATCGTAGTGGTTTATAAGCTTCGTGGTCTTCTATGATCATACCGAAACGTTTGGCATTTGTCAGCAAGTGTTTGAAAGCCAATATGCGAAACACATATCTGTTTGTCTCCTCTGGAAAAATGAGGTCGTAATAGTTGTTTGACTCTTGAAACTCTGCTTGTTTACTAAAACCACCCATACCACAGTTGTAAGACGCGGCTGCTGCGGTCCAGCTACCAAATTTACTGTAGGCCTCCTTAAAGTATTTGCATGCGGCATCAGTAGCTTTCACTACATGAAAACGCTCGTCTACTTCATCGTTTATTTCAAGTCCATATCTAGGTCCTGTATCCTTCATAAACTGCCAAAAACTAGCAGCTCCTACACCCGACCATGCATTCTGCTGCAATGAACTTTCCGCCACACACACATACTTCAGGTCATCAGGTACACCATTCGCTTTTAGTCGTTCCTCTATTATCGGAAAATACCTACCAGAGAGCTTTAGTATAAACAATTGCGACCCATGCAAATAAGTATTCACCAGCACTTCACGGTCTAGTTTTTCCCGTATTTCCCATTTATCCAGTGGCACAGGTTCTCCACAAAAGTCTAGCGATGCTGGTAACGAGGGAGCATGCCATTTGTACATAGGTCTGCCCTCTGCCGACATTTCTACGGGTGTAGTGCCTGGGTCTATTTTGCGCGATGCTACCCCTATTACCAATACTGCCCCTATTGCCAACCCGCTAAGGAAATAGACTACAGCTCGTTTGTTGCGAATCATTTTTTAAAATTAGAACAATTACCTAAAATGACACCCGAAAACACCAAAGAAAATTGCCACATTTTGCTCACATTACCAGTATATATACCGTATAGCGTAGCACTAATGTTATCACATCGCTACCAATGAAAACTAACGTTGACGCGCATAGATATGCAAGTTCCTTTTTCACAATAAAAAACTATCTTCGCAAAAATTTTTATTCTCACATGAACTTGCACGAATATCAGGCCAAAGAGCTGCTGAAACGCTACAATGTACCCACTCAGGAGGGTATAGCCGTATCCAATGTGGATGATGCGGTGAATGCCTACAAACAAATAGCTGTAGAACACGGCAACAAATTTGCTGTTATCAAGGCTCAAATTCATGCCGGTGGACGCGGAAAGGGTCGTATGGTAGAAGTACCAGAACAAAGCGGCGTATCTGTAATAAAAAGTGCAGATGATGTAGAAAGAGTAGCGCGCAACATACTGGGCAACACACTGGTGACTATACAAACAGGTGATGCTGGTAAAAAAGTAAGCAAAATCCTGATAGCGCAAGATATGTACTATGATGGACCTAGCGAACGTAAAGAATTCTACCTTAGTATATTACTTGACCGTGCTACAAAACAGAACGTGATCATGTACAGTACCGAAGGTGGTATGGACATTGAAACTGTAGCACACGATACTCCTGAGAAAATATTCAGAGAGTGGGTACAACCAGGCTTCCCACTGCAGGCTTTTCAGGCGCGCAAAATAGCTTTCAACTTTGGTCTGAGCGGTGTTGCTTTCAAAAACATGGTGAAATTTGTGACCAACCTATACGATGCGTATGTAGGTCTTGATTGTGCTATGTTGGAAATCAATCCTTTGTTCAAAAGTGCTGATGATAAAATACTAGCAGTAGACTGCAAAATGAATCTGGATGACAACGCACTGATGCGCCACCCTGATCTGGCAGACATGCGCGACAAAAGCGAAGAAGATCCTACAGAAGTAGAA
>CAZRPA010000188.1:0-7796 GCA_964601855.1 uncultured Flavipsychrobacter sp.
CAGTAGTAGCCTGAATGGTTTCAAAAGGACGAATTTCTGTTTTGCGTTCTCTTCCCTTAGCATATTTCTTCAGCAGGTTTTCATAATACCTTATGGCATAGTCATTCAGGTGAGCAATGTTATTTTTCACCTCATCTATCGCCGACTCTACTCCTCTTATGTGTTCATCCGCCTTGAAGGTGTCATACTTACTTATGCGCTTTATCTTTATTTCAGTAAGTCTTATTATGTCATCCTGAGTTACTGCACGCCTAAGGAGTTTTTTAAAGGGTGTCAATCCATCATCTATTGCTTTCAGCACCCCCTCCCATGTTGTTTGCTCTTCTATGTCACGGTATATTCTGTTCTCAATAAATATCCGCTCTAACGATGAGTAATGCCAATCTTCATCCAGCTCATTCAGCCTTATCTCCAGCTCTCGCAGCAACAGATTTTTGGTGTGTTTTACCGAATACTTTAGCAAATCAGATGCTCCCACAAAGTGGGGTTTATCTTCAATAATGATACAAGCATTGGGCGATATACTTATTTCACAGTCTGTAAAAGCATACAATGCATCTATAGTTTGATTGGTAGACACACCCGGTGCCAACTGTACTATAAGTTCTACATCCTTAGCAGTATTATCAGTTACACTTTTAATCTTTATTTTACCTGAGTCGTTAGCCTTCAGTATACTGTCTGCAAGCTGCGAAGTGGTAACGCCATAGGGCACGTCCCTGATAGCTATACTCTTTTTGTCTACCTCTTCTATTCTCGCCCTTACCCGTATTTTCCCTCCCCTGGCACCATCATTGTAGTTACTTACATCTACCATTCCTCCGGTCATAAAATCCGGATACAACTCAAAACTCTTGCCCTTCAGATGCTTTATCGCACTGTCCAGAATTTCGCAAAAGTTGTGGGGCAGTATCTTAGTACTAAGCCCTACGGCTATGCCATCAGTACCCTGTGCCAGTAGCAGGGGAAACTTCATAGGCAATGTTACGGGTTCATTTTTTCGACCATCATAGCTTAGCTGCCAGTTAGTAGTCTTGGCATTAAATGCTACTTCCAGTGCAAATTTTGACAAACGAGCTTCTATATACCTTGCAGCTGCTGCACTATCGCCGGTACGCACATCACCCCAGTTTCCCTGTGTTTCTATCATCAGGTCTTTCTGCCCCAGCCCCACTATTGCATCGCCTATTGAGGCATCGCCATGCGGATGATACTGCATTGACTGGCCTATCACGTTGGCAACTTTATTAAATCGGCCATCGTCCATTTCCTTCATTGCATGTAATATCCTTCGCTGCACGGGCTTCAAACCGTCCTCAATGGCAGGTACAGCCCTTTCCAATATTACATAACTCGCATAATCCAGAAACCAGTTCTGGTACATTTCATTTATCGTAGCCGAGCCTTGCCCGGAAAACATATCCTGTTCTTCCATTACCTACCCGTCGTTACTAAAGATTAATAGTGCTGCAAAAATATTTAATGAAGGGGAATGATGCCAAAGTATTTTTCCACCCCCAAATACTATACTATTGTGAATTTGCTAAAACATGCTATACTATTGCTTATAGGCAGACTCACAACAAACTCATAGTAGAAAAATGAAAACAGCACATGATAAAGACCATGTGCTGCTAAAAGTTTTCTTCAAAATCCAATACTCAGTATCAGAATCGTCTTATTTGATATTAGGATTAGGATACCTGTTTTTAGGCTTATTACAATCGCACTCATCAGGTTCCTGTAAAAATTGATCCAGCCTTTCTTTCACCTCAAAAGTAACTTTGCTATCATCTTCATACAATATTTCTGTAATAGCCCAATGCAGTCCATTAGGCAAGCACATTGTTAGATAACCTATCTGATTGTACTCTATTTTTCCGTTATTTATCACAGCTACCTTAGTTAATACCTTTCTACGAGTCTCAGAAAAATATTGATACGTTACCTGCTTAATATTTTTGTCTACCAGATTTTTCACCTTCACATTGTAGCGTTGCATGTTACAGTCATAACAACCCGAGCATTCCCGCTCATAACTACAAAGATTAAATGTCTTATTGTGCCTTAGATAATCCATACTCTGAGCACTCAGCTGTGTATGAGAGAAAAATAAACCCGACAACAATAACAGAAGACCTATTCGTATTTTCATAATTTTTCGAAAATTGCTACAAAATTTCAAATAAAAAAACCTGATCAGCAATAAAAACGCTGAGTACAAATATATAAAATGCGTGGTAATCCCTATTGAATACTTCAAATAATTTTACCCCACATCTCAGCTACCTATTAATACACAACTATCTTTCCTCTACTTGTTCCTTTCGCGTTCGATAACTCGCAAAAGTAAAATCCAGGAGCCAAATCAGATATGTTCACGTTCAGTATACCTGTGTTGTCAAACTTACCTTCTGAGGTCTGAGCTATTCTACCATCGGTAGTAATTAGCCTTACTGTAGCAGTAGCATTTCTGAATGGCACCTCTGTAGTCGATATTGTAAAGGTACCTCTACTCGGATTTGGACTTATCGTCATCTTATATGAATGCACCACATCTTTCAATCCCAAAACAGGTGTTTCATCGGCTTTTGTACTTTTCCACATACCTCTGCCATAGGTAGCAGCCCATATTTCACTAGTTGTATGGTTTATATTCAAGTCACTAACTATTACATTAGGTAGGTTGGTATTGTATAATGCCCAACTAGTCATTTCTTTAGTTTTGTAAAATACTGCAGCATCTGTACCAATGTATCGAGTTTTAGAAAAAGTATCTGATACTATACAGTTAGCTGGTACGTTAGGCAATCCTGCATTTTCATATATCCAGCTATTGGTTGTACCACTGTAAGTAGCAACTTTGTTGGTTGCATAGCCGCTTATAGTTACCGAAAATTTTTGTGCGCTATCAGGGTCTATTTCCAGATCAGTAATTGAATTAGTGAAAGGCACAGGAATCGTATCCCATGTTACACCCAAATCTTTAGTAAAGTGAATCTTAGACCTCCATCCATTATCCCTTACTGCATATATATAACCAGGGTCTTTTATAGACACTTTCAGAATCTCAATATTTGAAGAAGAAGAAAACGGCGGTGATAATGGTTCCCATGAACTACCATTATCATAGGATATGTAAACTCTTTTGTAACCTATTAGTAATGTAGATGAATTGGACGGATGTAAGGTGTAAGGTGTTATCCATGCGCCAGGCGTTGGTAAATCTTCAGTGATACTATTAAATGTAGCTCCACCATCTGTGGTAATATCAACATAACCATTCTGGTAAGCACAATAAAAAATTGTTTCAGGATCAGAATAATTAAATAGTGGCTGCATACCATCTCCACCAGTCAAGTCTGTAGATACACCAGCATTCAGCATTTTAGTACCATTATCTTGCGCACCACCTAGCACAAACGATGCATTGTTGTCTACAGCATTGCGGTAAAACTGTGTAATACCTATTCCGTTTGACAAGTCAGTCCATGCGCCAGTGAGAGGACTGTAGTTTTTATATATACCGCCGTCACAACCCAAGTACAAACCTCCAGTCAATGTATTATATCCTAACCAGTGCTTATCTGCATGCACAGTTTCTAGCCCACTCGAACTACTCCACCATTGGTTAGCAATAGTCCAGCTCACACCTGCATCGGCAGAGAAGTAATTGTTTACACCACCTATTATTACATTATTGGCGTTTGTAGGGTCTATAGCTATACATAGGTCATACCAACCTTGGCCGCTACAACTCGTAGATGGCAAACCTATTTCATACCCCAACATATTATTATCGCAACTGGCATCATTTAAAAAAAATGGAGTATAAGTAGCACCGTAATCCTCAGAACCATAAATCCCTGCCAATCCATTATCTGTGTTTGTTACTATTGCCTTCACAACATTGGGCGCAGCAGGTGTCACAGCTATATTTATGCGCCGTGTACCCGAAAAACTAGTTACAGTATTCCATGTATATCCACCATCTGTCGATTGTGCCAGCTGAGAATTAGGACTAGGTTCCATAGCTGCTATAACTACAGATGTATCGAACGGACTATACAAAATCTGCCGGTAATTGCCAGACGCTACATTTGTCCAGGTAGCACCTCCATTATTCGTCTTAAAAATACCAATGTTAGTACCCAACATCAACTTATTGGTGTCCAGCGGATTAATAAGTAAAGTGCGAATAAGTGTGTAATTGCTCATCGGCCAGGTAATACCTGCGTTGACCCAAGTAGTTCCACCATCATGCGATTTTATTACTCCTGTACTATAGTTATCTGTTCCATTCGCATCACCAGTAGCTACATAAATTGTATTACGGTTCTGAGGATTTACTTTCAAGTCGCTCACACTCAAGTTTGCCATGTTGTCATACAAGCAGGTCCATGTGTTACCGCCATTTGTTGTTTTCCAGGTGCTACCTGCCGCACTACCTATGTATATAGTATTTGAATCAATTGGGTCAAATGCAATTGCATTGATCCTGCCCAATCCAGAATACCCACCCTCTGATGTACTAGGGCCTTGAAAAACCCAATTGGCACTTGCAGTAGTTTTTGCTGCTGTGTTAGTTGGCTGTTGTGAGAATTTACGCCATTCAGCTACTGTTCTATTACCGTTTACAATGTATCCATTCGAGTCCAAATGTTGTTTCCAATACCAGCACCAGCGGTTAAACTTATAGTTTTCATCTTCAAGCACAGCCTTGCCATGCTTTACCAGTTTATCATTTTCAGGTGCCGGATGTTCGCGCCTATAGTTGGCTACCACGTCTTCATACTTCACAGGCCCACCAGTTTGTGGCATCCATTTTTGCGCCATTGCATTACCGCTGGTCAATACCAGTAGTGATAGGGCTAAATATTTATACATAACGAATTAATGTTAAAATTCAATTTTATAAAACTAATAACGTGCCACAACATCTGTAGCTATTGCATTTTTACCGACCTTTTTTTGGTGATATCTGGTACTGGTAGCTTTATCCACTTACTACCATTGGTCTGGAAAAAGAGAGTATTTCTTACACTGTCTGGTATCTCAGCAGGCAATGGCGCACCTGCACCATTTATAGGGGTTATCATCAATGTATCTCCATATTTCACAGAATCCAACTTCACCAGTTCCATATCATATAGCAAACCGAATGGTAGTTTCTTTCTTGGACTTACAATTTTTTTTGCTTTATCTACACGACATTTCGCCCATCCAGCATCCCCTCTCCAAAAAAAACTAGTCGGATTAGTTTTGTATTGCCACAATATTACTATTTGCTGATTCTTCACAGGCAGTCCTCCCTTTTGTGCTGGTATCGACTCTCTGGTGTAGGCCTCTACTACTTGAGCCATTACTTTTTCAGGCTTCTTTTTCTTTGCAAATACAGATGTACAACCTCCCCCCATCAAAAGTATGGATGTAGCTAACAAACCAAATACACTTTTCATATCGGTAAAAATACTGAAAAATGACGATTAGAAATTCACAGTAATGTAAATATATGAATGGAAATATACAGCTACGCTAGGGCAATGCCAATGTAAACGTGCCATTAGTGACAGTGATAGTATCTGCAATAAAATTGAATGTACCAGACATAACCCCACCCGAATCTTTGATAACAGTAAACACACCCGAAGTAGCAAAGTAACGGATATTGCCTTTGTAGTAAGTGATAGTATTGGCAGGAGGTAAAATAGGATAGTTACCCATCCCTGTAAAATTTGAGATATTAAACTTCATGGTACTCGTTACACTATCACTTTTTTGTGTAGCTATTACCATCAGGTTTATCACATTAGAGTCGTTCCCAGAGTTTTTCACCCTATAGCTATATGCCGAATCTGTCTCCCACCGCACACCGTTAATGTCGGCTACCATATTCAGCAACGAATCTATACTATTATCTGGCTGAGCACTTTTTATATTTGATGGCCCCTTGGCTTTCCTACAACCAGTAGACATCCCAACTAAAATCAGCAAACCAAACAATATGAATTTCCTCATAACACTACAAGTATACTACCCACTATAACGAACTACACTGAAAAATAGTATATGACAAGAAAAGATTAAGGAGTCCCAACAGAATACAAACCATTCTCCAACTTTACACCATCATCAGTGTTGAAGTTGAAATAACCTGTAATAAGTGTAGAACTTACTGTCTTTATAGCTACTATTCCACCAAGGGCAATACCCACCCTACCATTATGATAATACACCGCACTTGCCTGGCCTTGTACTATAGAATAAGTTCCCGTCACACCTTTATAATTGGCTACATACAGCACAATCTTATCATACGGATTCACTCTGTCTGATGTATAACCTGTGATAACAAGTGTAGTAGATGTATCTGCTATTTGTGTATCTATAGTTGCAGGGCGCACTGCCGATGACACAAACTTGAATGAGCCAATATCGGCAGTCATCGATGGATTGTTGGTTGTAATGTAGGGTGTGTCTTTGGTACAACCCCAAAATGCTGCACAGCAAGCTACTACAAGAAACACAGATAAGATGACTTTCTTCATACTCCGATATTTCCGCTAAGATAACTCAAAATATTTTTAAAAATCAACACTACCACAACATCGTACACTTTGATAGTTCTTGACTCTGCTTTTCACACACACTACTAAACAGTGATTCTTGATTTCCCAATAATACTATTGCCCTTATTCTTTCCATATTAACTCTTACACAATAACTTTGCTACAATATATCAGGTATGAACAACCTAAAAACTCTTAAAGAACAAATCAACAATATAGCTACCATTCCAGATGATGAATGGGAATTGCTGGCACCATCGATAATTGAGGTTATTGTAAAAAAAGGTGATTGTTTAGTAAAAGAGGGAGAACGTGCTAAAACAGTAGGAATGATACTGGAAGGGCAAATGCGCCACTACTACACCCGCGATGGTGAAGAAAAAACAACCTACTTCTACTTCGAAAATGCTTTTGTAAGTGCATATATCAGTTGTATTACTGGCCAGCCATCATTGCTTACCATTGAGGCACTGGCTGATACCAGGTTATTGATATTCCCCTACGCCAAACTAAAAGAACTCTTTTCAGTAAGTATACACTGGGAGCGTTTCGGCAGGCATATTGCTGAGTGGGCTATGATGGGCCTCGAAGATCGCATGGTAAGCTTACTAACCCTTAGCCCCGAAGAAAGATACCATGCACTACTGAACAGCAATAAAACAAAAATTACAGAGCGCATTCCACAACACCTCATCGCCAATTATCTGGGTATTACACCTGTGAGCCTAAGCCGTATAAGAAACAGAGCTGCAAAAAAACGATAGTCCATTTCTTATCTTTTGTTATCGTTTGGCGCTGTGCCGCCAGGCTACTTTTGTGCAACAAATCTCAAAAAACACAAAAGATGAACAAGCCAACCAATTTCAACACAAATGGACAAGTAATACGCAACGGAAAATCTGTGTATTCTTCTATCATCATCAATGCCACACCCTACAAAGTTTGGAACATATTGATGAACTTCGAACAATACCCTACATGGAATCCGTTTATCACTTCCATTTCCGGCATCCCAAAAGTAGGCAATACTATTACTGCCACTATTTGCCCTCCTGGTCAAAAACCAATGCAATTCAAACCTACTGTGTTGCAATACAAAAAAAATACGGAGTTCAGGTGGATAGGCACCATGGGCATACCTCACATATTTGATGGCGAGCATGTTTTCCAGTTGCAAGACAACAACAATGGCACTACCACCCTTCACCACTTCGAATACTTCAGGGG
>CAZRPA010000189.1:0-7695 GCA_964601855.1 uncultured Flavipsychrobacter sp.
TTCTGGATTTTACCGGGGCGTTGTTGAAGCATATAGCTCTTCCCGGCAATCCCGAAGCACTGGTAAAGGACTTTTACACAGCCGCAGATAATACCATGTATGTAGCTACCACAATTGGGCTATACACTTATAGGGATAAGCAGGGTTTGAAATTGGTTGCAGGGCTTCCGGATAACTACATTTATAACATACTGCCCGATGGACAGCATAATCTGTGGCTGTCATCCAATAAAGGGATAATTGCCTACGATCTATCCACCGGATTGTTGAGACATTTCTCTTCCGCTGATGGCCTGGCCAGTAACGAATGTAATACTAATTGCCTTTGCGAGTTGCCTGACAGGCAAATGATAGTGGGTACGATCTCCGGATTGTGCATGTTCAATCCTCAGGTCATAAATCAGGCAGAGCCACCGTATACACCCGTTATTACTGGTATTTCTACTTCCGGTCCCGGATTAAAGCCAGATACAATTGATGCCGGCTCCATAGCGCTCTCACTGCCGTTCAACCGCAACAAGATCAGTTTGTCATTTTCCGATATGTCTTACACGCCACCCGAGCAAGCGGTATACCGTTACCGGTATACCGGTAATGACACATCGTGGCAATACATTTATTCCGGTTTCGAATTTACGATTAGTCCACAGCCCGGATCGTATACTCTTGAATTGCAGGCAGGGAACAAAAAGATCGCGAAATTCAGTGATTCCCGATTATTATCGATTGTAATAGCACCACCTTTTTGGCAAACGCCATGGTTTTATTCGCTAGAATTGCTTGTGCTAATCTGTGTCGTTTATCTATCGTTGCAGTTATTGCACCAGAAGAAAATTCGCGGTATGATGCGGCAACTGCAATTACAACAGGCATTACAATCAGAGCGGGAACGCATATCGAGAGAGCTACATGATAATTTAGGGGCGCAGGCAACAACTCTAAATGCCAACCTGCGAGAGCTAGAGTCATTTGCTACTAACGATGAGCGCAGAGAGACCGTGGCTAAGGTATCGGAAATGGGAAAGAGTATTATGCAGAATTTGCGTGAGAGCATCTGGGCGCTTAATAACGAACAGATTGCTGTTACAAATCTGTATGATCGGTATAAGTTATTTGCCAGAAATATTGTGCGGAGTTTCCCCGGCATTAAAATTTCTTTCACTGAGAATATTGCGAGCGAGGTAATTCTTAAGCCAACCACTGCGTTGAATATACTTCGCATATTGCAGGAAGCACTGCATAATACCCTAAAACATGCCTCGGCGAGTGAGATAAATGTGACCTTTTCCACAGTAGCCGGGTTGGAGATTACCTATGCCGACAATGGAATTGGTTTCGCAACTCAGGGACCGGGTGCCGGAGAGAGCTATGGCCTGAAAAATATGCGGATCAGGGCAGAGGAGGCTGGCGTAAAATTGAAAATAGAAAATGGTTTTCAAAAGGGTATGAAGTTAACGATCACCGAAATAAAACATCATGAAAAATGATTAGAATAGCAATTGTGGATGACAAGCCATCGATAAGAAAACTGGTGAAGGTAAAGCTTAGCCCGTGCAGGAATATGGAGGTAGTGATGGAAGCAGCCAATGGCGCTGACTTTCTGGAGCAGCTTAAGAAGATAGACGTGGGTTCGTTTCCCGATGTAACGCTGATGGATATTGAAATGCCTGAGATGGATGGTATAGAAACTATAAGGATTGCGTCTGTGCTCTATCCTGGCATTAAGTTCGTGGTGCTAACTGTATTTGATGATGACGATAAGATATTTGAAGCCATTAAGTCGGGTGCTGCAGGCTATTTGCTAAAAGATGAATCGCAGGATGTGATTCAGCAGGTAATCAATGATATGCTGGAAATGACAGGATCGCCAATGAGCCCATCTATAGCCAGAAAGGCATTACAATTGCTCAATAAGGCCATCTTGCCCGAAAGAGAAAAATCTGTTAAGGCGCAGCCACTGGCGCTGCTTACGGCCCGTGAGAAGGAGATACTTTCTCTGCAGGTGGAGGGCTTTGATTACAAAGAAATCGGTGAGCAACTGTTTATTAGCCACAACACGGTACGCACCCATATTTGTAACATCTACGAGAAATTGCACGTCACATCCAAAGCACAGGCTATTCACATTGCCATAAAACATCGTATCAACTGATGGTGATGATTTATTTACGGTTCTCTATAGTCAGGTAAACTGATCGATTTTGGTTTCTTTGTCTATAAATGAGATGCTACCACTAACGGGAATACCAATTATTTTAGTAAAATACGCTGCCAGAAATATTGCTTTATATTAACTGACTGGTACTATATGCAATAGCTAAAACAATTGGCCTGAATCAAGGGCACGTTTTGTATGATAACATATTACAAATCCCGCATTTAGGGGGATTTGTAATATGAGATAATGGGCTTGGGGGTACTCTATTTTCTCAACACCAGTTTTCCGGATTTTAGCATGGAGTTGTTTCCTGTCACCTGATATAAGTACGTTCCTTCCGGTACACTACTGAGGTTTATCTCTAGGTTTGTTGAGTTTGCTGTGGTTTCATACACCTTTTCACCGGTAAGGTTAAACACTGAAATACTGCGACCTTCACCTTCCGGAATGGCGATGTTGAAGATGCCTGTTGAAGGATTTGGGAACGCATTATTCTCTTCCGCAGTTACCACCGATCTTACTGCCGAGGCACTGTTAGTACCGTTCTTAATCAATTGTCCCCTGCTCCATACGCTGGCATAAAGCGCGCCATTGTGTTTTGTAATTGATGTTACCAATGCATTGAGGCCGCCGCCACCTGTTACAGTCCAGGTAGCGCCACCGTCAGCCGTCATGGCAACCGAATCGCTTCCCCCCATAGGGCCGAAGCCAATGTAGTAGTTAGTTCCATCGGTATAGTATGCGCTGCCGGTATATGGCAGCGTTGACCATGTGGCACCGTCGTCCGTCGATTTTTGGCTACCGCAATACAGGTCGCTACCTATTAAATGCACCGGGGTTCCTGAATAAGTTGTAGGGGTGGTTACTGGACCTACAGTGGTCCAGCTGCTGCCGCCGTCGGTTGATGAATAAAGTGTGCTGGCGGAGAAAGCGAATAGCCTGGTACCTTTTTTCGTCATGCCCAGTATAGGAGAAACACCTGTTACTTTGGTCCAGGACGTGGCAGCCGGTGTTTTCTTAAAGAAGCCGTATTCTGGCCAGTTGGTAGTACAAAAGACAGTAGTGCCATCATTATAGATCATGTCTACCTGTCTGCCCGCACCCAGGCCCACCGTGTCAAGGTCCCAGGTGGCACCGGCATCCAGCGTTCTGAATACACCTTCTGTTGTGGTGCGTACATAAATAGTGCTACCGTTAAATACTGCCTCGCGGTTCGAGTTGCCACCGCCCCCGGCCCACATGTTTACAGCTGTTAGATTCGTCCATGTGGCACCATTATCTGCCGAAGAGGCTACGCCCCCGTTTCCTACTGCCCATAGTTTTCCACCGTATGAGGCCGTAAAGAATACTGGATAAAATGGGTGAGCCTCATTAGGTTCCTGCACCCACTGAGCTTTAGAACCAATCCCTGCAAACAGGAGGATCACCAGTAAAGTCATTGCTTTTGTAAATGTTTTCATTTCATTTTCTATTTTGTTCCTACTCTTTTGGTTTTTCGGTCTCACCCGTTTTATCTGATGGTAGCTGCTCCACCGTTCAAACATCGTTGCAGTTTACACCATGTGTTTAGCGCTTGTCTGTGCCATGCCATTTATGAAACTCTTGCGATATTTGATCGGGACAAAATTGCCAAACGGGGAACGCTGGCACAATACGTTATATTACGTATAATGGATAGCTGATTTGATTATCTGAAATTACAAATTAAACAGGGTTGAAACTGGATACGGCAAGGGTATGATATTATATAAAAAACATGTAAAAGTCTATTTGAAGAAAAGTAGAATTACATAATAGTTCGCATGGGAAGAGTCTGCAGAAACGTTACTGTCTGTGTTTGACATGGGAATAGAACTTTAAAGACCACTTTCGAGTCACACTTCAGATCTGATCGGAACCAATTGTATCCCTAAGCAGTAATGGTAGGTGACGCAATCGCCCACAAATCCTCCACAAAAAACTTCGAAAGTTGTCCCTTACAGCCCGCATAACTACCAAACCCGCGCGTTGCGCGGGTTTGGTAGTTAAAATGAGCCATATACAAAGCACAATAGTAAAAAGATACTAAATACCAATAGAGATGATAGCCACTGATATAATATCAACTACTAGTGTTCAACAAGAAAAATAGACCCACAGGAGCATATAACATAATAGTTCACAAAGGGGATTGTATCCTATGCTTTGTCCTGAATCATCCTTGTTATTTTCACTACAACAGATCTTGGGAAAAACCTGACAGAGTTTGCCATTAGGTAATTCATCAATCCATGAATAGCTACTGTTTTGCTATTGATCATAGATTTGTAGCCGTAATCTGCCACCTGTTTTGAAGTAGGCAATTTTTTACCTTTTACAAGAGCGCTTTCTTCCATGGCAGCGGCTGATTGGAAACCACTTTCAGTGGGACCAGGACACAATGTGGTAACAGTAACGCCTTTGTTGCTGACTTCGTTACTTATAGCCTCAGAAAAACTTAATACATATGCCTTGGTAGCGTAGTAGACAGCCATAGTAGGACCTGACTGAAAAGCAGCAGTTGAAGCTACATTCATTACCTTGCCACTACCACGACTGACCATATCCTTGATATATAGTTTTGTGAATTGGGTAAGTGTGGTAATATTTAGGTTAATCATTTGCAGTTCTTTGTTCCAATCGGAGTCTGCAAACATACCAAAGTCGCCAAAACCAGCATTGTTGATGAGGTAGTCGACTTGGATGTTGTTTTTAGTGATTTGATTATAAACGTCTTGAGCCGAATCGGGGGCTGAAAGATCTTTGCCTATTGTAAATACCTTCACTTTGTAGGTTTTCTCTAGCTCGGTTTTCAATTCATCCAACCTAGCTTTGTTACGGGCTACTAATACCAGATCGCCACCCTTGGAGGCGTGAACCCGAGCTAACTCTAAACCTATACCACTGGACGCACCAGTAATCAATGCAGTTGCCATACTAATAAATTATACATTTTTTTATTTAGCAAAAGTAGGGCAAGTATTTACAACCCACAACCATAGAGTATAGTCTATACTTGTAATTTATTTTTTGGTGATGTATTTTTGCGATATGCTTATAAACGAACTGGCCAAACGCACTGGGATAACTGCACATACCATTAGATTTTATGAAAAATCGGGGTTGATACAGGGTAAAAGAGATGAAAAAGTAAGGTCTAACAATTATTTTCATTACGACGAAGAAACCGTAGAAAAACTGGAATTGATAAAAGATGCAAAATCGATAGGATTTACTATCAGTGAAATAAGTAACCTGATGGATGCATGGTATAGCAATAAAATGAATAAAGCCGAAAAACTCAATGTGCTAAAGGACAAAATGCAGGCTATAAATGAGAAAATAAATCAGTTAATAGAAATGAAACAACTGATAGGTGAATTTATGAATACTGTAGAAAATGAAAATTGCTAAAGCTGGGTGATGAGCGGTAGCGAGCTATGTATGAGAAGGACATATGCTGCGAAACATCCTACTGATTAGCGTTTGCTACTTTTTACAAAAAACGAAGGAAAATGCATTGTATTTTGCGCTGTTTTACCTACCTCGAAGAATTTAGTAGGATAATATTTATTTGTTTTCATACCTTACTTTGCATAATTGTTGATAATGCGAGCGCGAATTCCATGGTTACTGATATACCTACGGTTTATACTGACGGTACCTGCTATCGTGTTTGGGTATTACCAGTTTATAGGCCTACCCTACATTTTACTAATGTCCATTGCAGCAGCCAGTGATGTTTATGATGGTAAGCTGGCACGGCGTTGGGGTGTGGAAACTGCATCACTGCGTCAATGGGACAGCATTGCAGACACTGTGTTTTTTCTGGGTGTTCTTTTGGGTATCTGGTTTAGCTTTCCAGCCGTTTATACAGTATACAAAGCGGGCATTGTAGGCATAATAGGGCTTGAAGCGATCCGGTATGCTCTAGATTGGGCTAAGTTTAAGAGGGGAGCTAGCTATCATGCGACAAGCGCCAAAATATTTGGCGTTACGCTACTTGCAGCTACGCTGGCAACGATGGGATTCGGCATAGTATCGCCTTTTTGGGAAATTGCATTGACCGTGGGTATAGTTTCTGAGCTTGAAGGTCTTTTCATGTCAATAGTACTTAACAAGTGGACGTATAATGTAAAACATATAGGGATAGCTGTTAAGATAAGGCGCAAGGGTGAAATAGGGGAAAAATGAGCGAGAAAGGGCATTGGTAGCCGCACAGGTATCATTTTGTGCCCCAGACAGGCAAAACTTCGAACCAAGGTGATATATTAAATTCGTTGAATCGATCGAAATAGGCTTTAGAAACCCAATTGCCAGTGGATCCCTAAAAAAAGAAGAACAGCCATTGAACGGACTATTTTTATCTGTCTATATAACAGAAACAAAATTAAATAGCCACTATATTCAGCAATTTGATTGCAATTTCATAAAACGGTCATTATGCCATTTAAGGTTTTCTAATGACGGGTAGTATTTTTGCTCTTTGGGCAAAAATATTTTCTTACCATGAAAATCTCTAATTGAATGATATCCAGATTCTTTAAAGTCATTTGATACGATCACTTCAAAATCTTGATTGATTGTTATAATAAATCTATCAAAAGCCCTATGAAGATTAGGAGAAAGAGAAATACCGTTTTTTATCGTATCATCGTAAGATTCTGAAAATGGAATTATGTGACAGGCATCTATCATTTGTATGTCCCTTGTTGCTACTATTTTCATTCTGGAGATGCAACAAGTGTAGTCGTACTGTCGTGGTATTACTTTCTTAAACACTCCACCTCTAACAAAAACATCTTCAGCATCTAACATTTTTACATTTGTGGTATAATCTGCAGAGGATTCATGCAATATTTGACTTTCAACCTTACTAAAAGTATCGTCAACCAAGTAAGGCAGTTGACGTCTCAACAGATAAACGCTTAATAGGTTTTCAATACAAGCAACTCTGTTTTTACCGTCCATCAAAAGACTATAAAAGTCATCCTCGAAATAAGCAAAATCAACTGCATCCTTTAACGTTGTGAAGCTCCTAATAGAAAAGGAAGAAGTCAGCAAAATTTCTTTCCCGAGTATTGTCTTTAGTTTCCAAAACTTGTCACTTTTTAAATGATAAAATGGTAGTGAAAAATTTGGATTAAACCTATCATCTATAACAAGTAACCTCCAATTATCCTTGAACCGAGCAACTAACTCAGGCGTAATCCCGATATTGTTATCAATAATGAAACCGTTATCGATTAATTGAATTACCGAAATCAACAAAATTGCTTTGTGGGGAGCTGGTGCTCCTTTAGACCGGTCGACCTTCAGCTTAGATAACTTCAATAAGTAACTAGAAAGATTGGACATGGAATTAGTAAAAATACAGAAACAACTTTATTGATTGACTGTAGGTTACAATATACTTCGCAGTAAGCATAAACTGCTAGGATTGGAAAGCTTAGTACATAAAAAAAGCACCCCAAGGGGTGCTTTGTGCCCAGAACAGGAATCGAACCTGCACTTCCTTG
>CAZRPA010000190.1:0-7676 GCA_964601855.1 uncultured Flavipsychrobacter sp.
TGTAATAGTAAAAACCTGCTGTGCCATCGGTCTGGTATATAAGCAAACCAGTAGCAGGCGATGCTATAGCATCGCGCTGGGTATTAGTCATACGAGGAGCCAGAAAACCACGATCGGTAGAGGCTACGTCGAGCATAGCTGAACTGTGTGCTGATGCACCTGTACCATTGATGCCTACACCGACTGATTGGGCGGTTGATCTGTTGGCAATGAAAGCAGCCAAAATGAGTAAAGCGAATTTTGAGATTTTCATATTGTCTATTTTTATTCGGTTTTTAATAATGTGTACAAGCTGAGTTTAAATATTTATTAAAAACCAAATGTAGCAGTAGCTAAGTTTTATATTTCTGTACTTTTCGCAAATGGGTGTTTGGATATATGAAACCCCTGTTTTAGTTTCTGAAATACATTTGAGCTTTGCTTATTTATTGATATGCTCTCTTATTTTGTACTTATTTTTCCTTTCTGTAGTTCTGCTTCTATCATTTCCATGCGTGTTATTATTGTTTTGTTTTGGTCGACTAGCTCGGCTTTCAGTACATTATTTTGGTTGGTTACTGTTTTGTTTTCTGCTTTTAGTGCATCAATTTCTTGCTGCATTTTTTCATTTTTATCCAATAGTTCTTCGGTACGTTTTACCAAAGCTTGAATGGCTACAAAACTTACACCTTCCATATCTGCCTGGCTAATGGTAGTGTCATTGCCTACAGTACCATAGTTGTCTTTGCCGAATGCGGCGTAAAAATCCTGAGCCATAGGGCCATAATGGCGGTGCTGTTTTGGGTCTTGACCTTTATAGTTCCAAGAGGTGAGTTTGAAGCCCGATATTTTATTGAGGAAATCTTCTCCATTTACCGGAGCAAAGTTTTCTTTTTTGCGCACATCGCTTATGGTGCTCCAGCTATTGCCGCCTGGTGCTAGTTCTACCCCAATAGTTGACGGGAAATTTGAGAATAGCTTGTATCCGCCAGCAAAGCGCATCGTCATTTGGTTATCGGCACTACTGTTTAGAGTCATAGCAGTGCTGTAGTCTCCTATTACAAAAGCACCAGTACGATTGTTGGTAGATGCGTAACAACCCATAGCGGTAGAACGGTTGCCGCTTGCTCTTGTGAATTCGCCAGTTGAAAGTGAGTTTATTCCACTTGCAATGTTGTAATGCCCTATAGCTGTAGATACATCGCCTGATGCGTAGCTACCCTGTCCCATAGCGGTGGACTGGTTTCCTGCAGCAGCAGATGTTCCTGAAGCCATGGCCGCTTGCCCTGATGCAGATGCGGCACAAAGAGCTACTGCCAAAGTTCCGCTGGAATTGGAATTGCCTATTGCGGCACCACCAGTGGCCGATGCGGCGGTATAGCCCCCTGCCATAGCTAGTGAGTTTGTGCCATAAGCATTGCTAGAACTACCAATAGCCACAGAATTATCGCCATAAGCATTGGCGCCACCCAGTGCTATTGCGTTGTTGGCTGATGCATTAGCGCTTCCACCCAAAGCTACCGAGCCATCTCCACTTGCAGTAGAAAACCCACCTATAGCTACAGAACTGTAACCAGATGCTGTGGAGTAACTACCCATTGCAGTAGCATTTTCGCCAGATGCTGTGTTGTCACTACCTGCGGCAAAAGAATAATTTCCAATGTTAGCAGCATCCCATTGTGTGCCGTTAACGCCACCAGTACGGAAGGCAGCTTTGTCGGCATACCACATGGTGCGGCGGCCTTCGCCACTTACAGGTACTGGACCAGGAGTAGTAGGAGTGGCATAACCGGGTGCAGAAAACAAAACATTGTCGGCGGCATGCAGGCGAGCAAGGGGGGCAGGGATGCCCACGCCTACATTGCCAGTATTGTTGTTGTAAATGTCTGTGCCAGCTACTGTCCATGGGCCAGTGCCAGTGCTGCTGCCGCTAATGGGCTGCCAAGCACTGCCGCTGTAATAATAAAAACCTGCAGTACCGTCGGTTTGGTATATAAGTAAACCAGTAGCTGGTGAAGAGATGGCATCGCGCTGGGTAGTGGTCATGCGGGGTGCCAAGAAACCACGATCTGTAGATACTACATCGAGCATGGCAGAGCTATGAGCCGAAGCGCCTGTGGCGTTAATACCCACACCCACTGATTGGGCGGTTGATCTGGTGGCTATAAAAGCAGCCAAAATGAGTAATTCTAGTTTTGAGATTTTCATAATTATTACATTTATGTTTTGAGTAGTTAAAAGTTGTTTGTGGGAATTGATTGAAATTATAACCTACCAAATGTACCAGTGAGGACAAGCGGTATGAAAACCGATTTGTGAAACACGTTTTTGGCTTTATGAACCACTGTTTTAGGTACACGAAATATTTTGCTGATAATGTCTGATGTAAATCAAAGCAGTCTGTTTTGAGGCAGACTGCTTTGGGGGGATATCACCTAGCAATGGTGTTTCAAAGTGATAGGTAATGTCTTTACTTTTTATCTGTTGATAATCAGCTTAGAAGAAGTGAAGTGGCCATTATTGTCATTAGTTTTCAGAATGTAAACACCGTTTGCGAGCTGTGTAGTGTTTAGGAGCATGTAAGGGGCTGAAGTCGTGGTTTTGATTATTACTTTACCTGTTAGGTCTACAATACTAATATCTGTATTGGGTGCTACATTGCTAATAGTTACTGCATCTGTAGCAGGATTTGGATAGACGGTTGTAGCTACTGCATTGTTGTAGTCATTTACGCCTGATGTAATGATTACATTGGTGCAGGCAGAGGTATCGGCACAGGAGCCAGATGACACTATAACGGCATAGTTGCCAGTGAATGTGGGTGTGAAGTTCTGAGCTGTTGCGCCACTTACGGGTGTGTTGCCATCGCAGTTGATCCACTGATAAGAGACACCCGTCATGGTAGCAGATAGGGTAGTGCCTGAAAGTGTAGTAGCATCATTGAGGAAACACTGTTTCAGTTTTATAAGTCCTAAATCTACATCTGACCCTGCGGTATAATTGGCTACACCTGAATTAGGGTCGAGGTCTGCTGTACCTTTGAATGAGCAGGTAGCATATATATTGCCATCGCCTGTAACAGATATGGAAGATAGTTGTACATAACTTGTACTTGTAGGAACGCTCAGTGTGCCATTCCAACTATGGTTGCCAGCAGAATCCATTTTTATTATATACCCATCATTATTGACAGAGCCACCGGTGAATGGACCAACAGAAGCCCATGGAAGTGAATAAGAGGCTGTGAATTCGCCACTGACATATACATTGCCTCTGTTGTCCAATGCTACGTTTTTAGCGTGTGAGAATGTACCTGAAGACACTTGTTTCACCCATCTGAAATTACCATCGGCATCTAGTTTCAGTATGTATCCGTTGGTGACTGTAGATGATAAAGTAGAAGATCCGCTACCTGGGTCGAAATCGATACTTGAACCTATAAAACGACCAGTAGAGTAGGTGTTGCCAGCAGGGTCAGCTACTATGCTTTGCCCCTGAAGAGAAGTAATGCCTGTAATGTGTTTTACCCATGAAAATACACCAGTAGGCGTAAGTTTTAGTATAAAGATATCATTGGTAGGAGCCATGCTAGGACCGGGCGCACTTAGGGAACTATTGAGATAAGCAGAACCAGCAGGGTTGAAATTGATTGTACCTCTAAAATAACCTGTTATGTAAATGTTGCCAGCGGCATCTAAGCCTATGTTGCTGCCACCATAGCAGTAACCGCCACCACCGCCAGAAATCTGGTAAGACCATGCTAGTACGCCACCAGTACCTTTTAGAATAGCTACATCTCTGGAGGAACTTCCACTTAAATCGTATGAAATATACATACTACCTGAGTGGTCGGTAGCTATAGCTGTACCCAGATCTTGACCTAATGAGCCACCAGAAGTAGCTGAGATAAAGTTCCCACTAGGGTTTAGAGACATTCTGAAGTAATCTTCAGCACCTCCGGAGGTACGGTTACTGACAGCACTACCCGGGTCGAAATCGATAGTGCCGGTGAAACTACCTACAACGTGTACATTGCCAGTATCATCGACAGCTATAGCCCTACCAAAAACATCGCCCACACCAGTGAGGTGTTTGGCCCAAATAAGGGTGCCATTTGGAGCAGTTTTAGTAATGTAAGTACAATTGTAGGTGCTGACTGGTGTTAATGTTACTGTACCTGTACCGGGGTCGAAATCGGTAGTGTCTTGAAATCTACCAGTTGTATACACATTGCCAGCAGCATCTACTGTAGATGCATACGATGTGTTGTTGCAAGGTGTAATGGGACGACCAATTTGTTGCGCCCATTCTAACGTGGGAGATGTCTGTGCCTTCAGGCAAAGAGGCGATGTAAAGGCTATCGCTAATAGTGCTTTGGTAATTGTGTTTTTCATTTTGCTGATTTTGAATGTTCGTAGCAAAGATGTTCTGTTGTGCATCCGTATTGCTGGTCTGTTTTACGAAACAGACATATGGCTTTACGAATCGCTTGAAATCCAACATAAACGTTGTTAAGTGGGAATTTTGGGTATTTATTACTAAAAAACGCTTGTTAACATGCTATTAAGACGGTTTATGTGCTAAAAATGGGGTTTCATGTGTTAAAATAGGGTGTTTGTAAAATGGATGTGACTACATGCAGTATAGAATTATCTTTGTGGCAGGCTTATATACATGTTTGCATTTATTAGATTTCTATTGGTAGTACTGCTGTGCATAACAGGTAAGCTGTTGTATGCGCAGCAACCTTATTTTTTGTCAGTAAACAGGCAAAATGGAATGCCATCAGACGTTGTATATGATGTGCATCAAGACAAGCAGGGTTTTATGTGGTTTGCCACAGAGTCGGGTTTGTGTAGGTATAATGGTGTAGATTTTGTGTCGTTCAGAGTAGATAAACAATCATCTATATCTGGTAGTTGTATAAAAGAAGACAGATATGGAAGGATATGGTATGAAAACTTTGATGGTTTTCTGTATTACGTAGATAGTGGTAAACTGAAATATTTTAAAGCACATGCTTCTTACTTTTTCACACCATTCAGTATCAGTGACAGTTTTCTTTTTGCCTGCAATAAGAATAGTGTAGATGTATATGATATCACTAGTCTAAAAATTGTGAAAACTATAAACTTACCTACTGACATGCTGATAAACTCAGTGGGTATGAATGGTGTGTTTTTTGTTGTAACCGAAACTAATGTTTTTAAGATAGATGAAAAGTTGCGGTTGTCATCTGCCACTTTGCCTGTAAGGCTAGATGGGGTAATCTGGAATGTATGCGTGTCTGCAGATAGGTTGTTTCTTACGTCAAGGTCAAACATTGATGAGCATATTTATGTTTATGATAAAGACCTAAGATTAAAGCACATTCACAAAATAGATCATCCTGGTTTGATACAAACTATGGCGCATGTAGGTGAAGATTTATATCTCAATACGCCTGTGGGTAGTATTGCTATGCACAATTTTACCTATTCGAAAGGTGCATTGCACAAGTATTTCCAAGGAAAAAGTATTTCACAAGTATATATTGACCGTCAGAATAATTGTTGGTTTTCTTCTACTGGTGAGGGCGTTTTTATATTGCCCAATATCAATAATATTATTTATGATTTCTCGGGTTTTGTCCCCAGCAGAATGGAGCTAGGTAAAGACGGGTTTTATATAGGTACCAAAAATGGTGTATTGCTGAAAGCTGGATATGATTTGCGGAATGCAGTGCAAGTGCATAAAACAAATGGTGACGGCGCGATTTATAATTTATATTCAGATGTGGATAACGTAGTTTATTCATCTTCTGGTGTTACTTTTTTGCCTGGTCATAATCCGATTAAGGCAGAAAATATGGGGCTAGCATTAAAAGATATAGTAAGGGTGGATGAAAAGTATTATGCATATGCATCTAGTGGCTCTTGCGGGTTACTGATTAACAAAATTGCTACTGATAAAAAGTCTGAGTGGGACGAGTATTTTGAAGCTAACAAAAATAAAGTTGAAAAAAACGTTGCATTTTTTCTGAATTACACCAATGCTAGATCTGTAGCGTATGCTGCAAATGTTAGGCGCGTTTTTACGGCCACTAACAGGGGTTTGCTGTCATTGGGTAAAGATAGTGCAGAAGAATTTGTACATAATGGCGACCGCGTATATGCTTCTAAGTTATATGTTTATGAAAACAAGCTGTTTTTGCTAAACACGATGGGTAGGGTGTGGAGCGTTAGTTTTTCTGATGATGGTAAGCATGCTATTGAGTGGACTGAATTGCCTTTGCAAGATGTAGTGATAATGAAACGATTTGAGGATAATTTGTATTTTGTTTCTAATGCTACCATTTACTCTCTGTCATTGAGTGGAGGACTATTGCAAAAGCTGAATCTTGATATTGGCTTGGAAGGTGTAAATGATATATACAAGGCAGATAGCATGCTGTACATAGTAAAAAATACTGGTATAATATCTGTACATTTGAATAAAACCATAATAGACCGTAAAAAAGCTACATTACATATAGATGGGGTTTTCGTGAACAATGAATTGGTAGGGGAGTCGACGATTGAATCATTGCCATTTTATAAAAAAAACATAGCAATCAGTTTTTCTGTATTAGATTTTGGTGTAACGCACGCTGAATCGTTGTTTTATAAATTGAATAATGACCAGTGGAAAGAGGTGCCTCCTAATTCCCGTTTGTTGCAATTTCCCTCATTATCAGCGGGCGAATACAACATTACATTTCGTTTAGGTGATGATAGGATTGTAAAGACAATTAGCTTTTCTATAAAGCCAGCATTTTGGCAGCAATGGTGGTTTTATTTGAGTTGTTTATTAATGTTGTCAGGGGCGGTGATGGGTTATTACCGGTGGCAGATAAGGGTAAGGATAAAAAAGCTGGAAGTGCAAAAAGAAAAAATGCAACTAGAACAAGACCTTGGTAAATCTAAGCTAACCTCTATAAGAGCGCAGATGAATCCGCATTTTTTCTATAATGCGCTAAATACTATTCAGGCATACATATTTATGAACGATAAGGCTAAGGCAAGTAGCTACTTGGCTAAGTTTTCTAGGCTAACGCGCATAATATTACAGATGTCTGAGGCAGAGACTGTGTCGCTGACAGAAGAAACTGAAACGATGAAGTTGTATCTGGAACTAGAGAAGATGCGGTTCGACTCGGGGTTTGACTATGATATTCAGTATGTAGGTATTGAAAACAAAGAGTCGATAGAAATACCATCAATGATTATACAGCCATATGTAGAGAATGCAATAAAACACGGATTGCTACACAAGGTGGGAGATAAAAGGTTGATGGTGGTTTTTGAGCAGGTGGGTAAGCAGCTTTTGGTGACAATTGACGACAATGGTATAGGTAGAAAACGATCGGGTGAATTGAATAAGATAAAAGCTGATAAGTATAGATCTTTTTCGACCTCTGCCAATGAAAAACGACTGGAGCTGCTGAATAAAGGAAAGATTGAAAAAATAGTAGTAAACACAATTGATAAAACAAATTCTAAAGGACTGCCAACAGGTACAACCATAACACTAAGTATACCACTCTGAATATGTACAAAGCAATAATAATTGATGATGAAGAAATGGCAAGATCATTACTCAAAGAAATGATCCATGAGTTTACTCCATCTGTAACTGTAACCGAAGTTTGCAAAGATTTGCCATCGGGTGTAAAAGCC
>CAZRPA010000191.1:0-7607 GCA_964601855.1 uncultured Flavipsychrobacter sp.
CTTTAAAAATTATAGTTCCGCTTACAGATTGGAAAGAACGTTACGATATTGCACCATGGATGGTAAAAATCATACCTGATAGGGACAATAAGTTAAGCAAAACCTCTTCAGCCGATTGTTTTCAAATACGCTCAGTAGCTGAGGAGCGACTCATTAAGCGCATAGGAATCGTAGAGATAAATTCAATGCATGAAATACGCAAAGCTTTAGCTATTGTTTTGAGTATTGAATAAATCACACGTCATTCCTTCTTTTTTGTCTTCTATATTATCAATCAATACTAAACTTTTAACTACTGTTTCAGAATCTGTAAACAATATCACGAAGGCAATGCAGTTGAAAGCTTATCAGCCAAAAGTCTGCGATCAATTACCACTTACAGGTCACCCTGGCGGCTAAATCATTACTCCATCACCTATCACCAGCACTACACTCTGTAATGCGATCAGTACAACCAATTACTACACGATACTACTTTACAGCTACCGATATAATATTTTGGGTGAATATGCCAGCCGGGCTACCGGTTTCTACCATCTTCCAAAATTTCAGTTTCCATACCATCAGTTTCCACAGCACATACCTTATTCTCGATACCATACCATGTGGCACCGGTCCTGTAGGGTAACACTTCACCCCTTCAAAACCCGTATTCAGCATCACCTGCATTATAGAGCTTTCGGTGTAGGCCATCTCGTGGGTGTAGTCGCCATAATAGATGCTGGTATAAAACAGTCCCTGTCCGTTGGGCACCTGCATGATGAATATACCCCCTTTTTTCAGGTGCTTACTCACTGCCGCCAGTATCTCAAACACTTCATTTCTCGTAAAGTGTTCAATCACATCTTTAGCCACCACCACATCCAGCGGTTGCTGGTTGGCTGCTAGGTATTCCAGCAGGTCGCCACAGTGCAGATTGTTGATGCCCATACTCCTACCCTTGTTTATCTGCTCCTCCGATACGTCTATACCCATCGCATTCACATATCCCAGTTGCTGCAGGTGGTACACAAAGTTACCATCTCCACAACCTATATCTAGTATTCGGGCATTTTTATCGGCTGGTAGGTGGCGGCAATAGTAATGGTTTAGCGCAGGGGCATATGCCTTGATGCGGGCAATAGACATGTCACCATAAAGATTACTGTTATGTTTCGAAATGTAATTTTCGTAGATAATTTTTTTATAGTTCTCCATCTTATTGCCCTTGTTTAAGGTAGTTGAGTATCGTTGCTGCCCTGGCATCCAGCGAGTGATCATCGCAGGCTCTTTTGTGCCCAGCCAGTCTTATAGCATTGCGGGCATTAGCTGCCACAAGATAGTGTTTTACTTTTTGCACCAGTTCATCTGGCCCGTCAAAGAACCCCGCCTCTACATCTTCTTTAAAGTACAGCACAGACTCCTCATTGCGCTCATGCAGCATAAAGCCCCCAGCACCCGGTATATGAAAGGTGCGAGAGGTAATAAGGTCGCCAGACGACGCGCCCGATACTTGCTCAGACAGTATACCCAGATTGATGGTAGAACATTGTATAGCCAGTGCATATAGGTCGCCCACTATAGGTTTGCCTTGTATGCAGGTTTTCAGTGAGTCGGTAGTTACTTTATTCCATTGGTCACCCCATATTTTCAGGTCCAGTTGGGGTATTTGTTCCTTAAGCTGAGCCAGCCACTTTTCTTTTTTCACCGACCATGTACCTATAAACGACGCATCGCACCCAAACAATGCCCGCTCTTCATCACCTATCTTCAGCGGACGGTGTATATCTGGGTCGTATCCATGAGGTATAAATACAGCATTATCAGTACCATACTTATCCTTCATGTCCTTGATGCCAAAAGTTTTGGTGGTGAAAATGAGGTCATAAAGGGGTATACACTGGGGTATATTACCACCATGAGTGGTCATGCTCACATCGGGGTAAAACAGCACTAGTTTACATCCTTTGCTGCGAGCATAGGTGAGCGTTTCTGCCCGCACAAACGCGCCCTTATATACCAGTAGTACATCTGGCTTAAAGGTTACTATCGTACTTTTTATAGCATCGTTAAATTCAGTCTCCTGATAGCTGCGTATCAGTCGTTCGGCAATCTTTGTTGTTTTACTCCTAGACCGCAAACTGATATAGTAAAACTCATCTATTATCTCTATCAGGCAGCCAGCACGAGATAATGCTCTGAACAAACCACCGGCATTACTACCTCGCCACAGAGGTCCTACTGAGAATACCCTCATACGACTTAGCTAATTTTTTGATGACCAGAAAAATGATGTAAGTAGAAAGTAGGGTTACTATTATCTGTAAGTCGGCACCTATACCAAATAGGGCAAATAGCAACAAGTATCCACCCCACATTGCCCCAAGAATGTTGTAAGCCGATTCATTAAATTTTGAAGCATTCCAGAATAAACCCACCAATCCCCCAAACAATATTCCACCCAGCACCACTCCTACCCAACCAAAGTCAAGATACAACTCACCAGGTATAGTCATGTTGATAGAGTTATTGGCCCTACCTGTTACAGAAGATATAGAAGCCGCACCAATTTCAAGTGCAAACCAAGAACCCAACTGAATCTGTGGCTTGTCTGGCCACAAAAAACGAGGCACCAGTGCCGCTACTAGTGGTGCCGATGCCTGCCCTAAATAAAGACCCTTTTTCTCTACCAGATTTACAACATTTGTAATCTGTGCAATATTAGAACTTCGCACCAACAAACCACCACGGGAATTCTTATCTGCACTTAAATCAGCATAAGAGTTATAAGTTACAATCTCATCTCCCGATGAAAACGAATCTATAAAGTGTGCCCTGTTATCTGCAAGTGCATTGAAAAACTGAGAAAAAATAACAATAATCAATATCGGCGGAACCAATTTTTCAGATAATATGGACTTTATGCTGCTTTTACCTATGAAATATCCACCATAATAAATGATAGTAGGCGTTAATAAGTCAATCCTCAAGAAAGAATTATACAACGCATTAAAGGTCTGTAATATTGCTAGAAATATAGCATAATTCCTATACTTAACTATGCCATCTTTACCCCATAATCTGGCATAAAACAAAATTCCCATCACACTAAACAGACCCAATACCTTCTGAATACCACCTGTAATGAAACTAAAATTTATCATATTACCCGAAAAGCTAAGTATCGCTAGGGCAATGATGTACTTGAAGTAATTGTCAATAATCTTCCTATTCTTTATCTCAAGGCTAATTGAAGGGAAGCTATTATTCTTGAATATTTCAAATCCTAAAAATATAGATGCATTCCCTATCACCCATATCAAGGTACCCTCCTCTATATATTCAAGTATAATATACCTATACATCGAATCTTCGTTCAACCCATAAACATATATACTATTTACAAACAAAAGATTAGCTATCGTAATCAACAACACACCTAGGTTGAACGCTGTAAGTACATTTATCCCTCTCTTCTCCTTGCTACCTATATCTGTTATCAGATTCACCACACAATGGGCAATCATTATAGAATACATACCTACAGCATCGACAGTGCCCGAAAGAGCTACGTACAAAACAATAAATAATATATGTATCCCCACCTTTTATATTTTTATATCCCGCACTCTGGCATAATGAGCACAAAATACGACTCCAAAAATACTCATTAAAAATGAGTGAAGGTCAAATAGTTTCTAGCACTACACCTTGTTAATGGAGCTAATAGCTATCTCACTATTTAATCGATTTCTCTTAGTTAAGGCTCCTGAAGTCTACAGGTACCAGCTTGCTCACACCGGGCTCCTGCATTGTCACCCCATATATCACATCCACAGCCGCCATTGTCTGCTTATTGTGGGTCACTATAATGAATTGAGAGTTGTCCGAAAACTTGCGTATCATCTGTGTAAACTTGCCCACATTCGCATCATCCAGCGGTGCATCTACCTCATCCAGTATGCAGAATGGTGCTGGCTTTATCAGGTATATTGCAAACAAAAATGCAGTAGAGGTTAGCGTCTTCTCCCCACCCGATAGCTGAGTCAGCGTACTAGGCTTTTTGCCCTTGGGCTGTGCGTATATCTCTATGCCGCTATCGGCTATATTGTCGGGGTCTGTCAGGCGCAGGTCACAGTTATCCTCGGCAGTAAACAGCGCCTTAAATACCTGCACAAAATTCTCCCGCACCATATCAAATGTTTCCCTGAATTTAGCATTCGCAGTGTTTTCCACTTCCATTATCGTGCTCAGCAGCGATTCTTTGGCATTCACCAGGTCATCTCTCTGCTCTGCTATAAAGTCGTGCCTTACCTTCATTTCTGTGTAGGCTTCTATGGCTGTAGGGTTTATTTCACCCATATTATCCAGCCTTTTTTTCATCTTATCCGCATCTGCAGTCAGCTCTTCTATGGTCAGTTCAGTCGTTCTAGGTTCGTCCAGTATGTCATCTAGCGCCACCTTAAACTCTATCGACAGTCTTTCGCTCATGCCCGCCACTTGCAGCTTCATGGTGCTTAGTTTGTCTTTTATACCATTCAGCAGCGTCTCTACCTGGTCTTTTTCTCTCCTTTTTTGGTTCAGGTTGCTTTCCTGCGCACTTATGTTGTTGCGCATCGCATAGAAGTCCCTGTCCTTTTCGTTCAGTTCTTTCTCTTCATTTTCCTTGCGGGTCAGCAGTTCATACAGTTCGTTGTCACCACTGTGCAGCAGTTTGCCTGTTTCTTCCAGTTGTGCAGTCACCAGTGCCAGTTGTTCTGTATTGCTGGTTATCTGGCGTTTCAGGTCCGTAAGTTGGTTATTCCTGAATCTCAGTTCCTGCTTCAGGTTTTCCAGCTTGCTCTGCTGGCGCGTCACAGCCAGGTTTTGGTTGTTGTAGTGTTGGGTCACCTCATTAAAGGTCACCTCTACCGTTCTGAATTCCTCTTCCGCACCCCTTATCGTGTCTTGCAGTGCTTGCAGCTGGGCAGTTATATCTTCCAGTGCCTCGCGGGTGTCTTGTATGCTTTCGTGGGTTATGTCCAGTTGTTCTTGCAGGTCAGCTATACGTTTTTCACCCGTTTGGTTCAGGTGATCAAAGTTTTCTATCCTGTGACCCACATTCACTATATGATTTTGCAGTGTGTTCACATCGCGCCTTGCCTGCTCTATAGCCCTGTCATTCAGCTCCATATTGAAGCCACTTATCAGGCTCTGAGTATCAGCTATATACTGTTTCAGGCTGGTAGTGGTGTCGGTCAGGTCTTTTATCTCTTGTGCCAGGCGCTCCAGGTTTTTCGCCCTGCCTATCTTATTACCCTCAAACAATCCTATCGACCCTCCCCCCACTGTATACTTGCCCCTTATCATCTTGCCGGTTTTGCTCACCAGCACATTGCCATTGTGCAGCACAGCACCAGCTATATCAGTGTTGTCTTCAGTTATGTACACATGCCCCAGCAGCCTTTTAGCCAGTCCTGCATATTGCTCATCTACCGTCACCACATCTAGTGCAGGTATAGCACCCTGTGGTGCCTCAGCAGCACTCAGGTTATACTCACCTAGGTGATCAGTCACAAAAAAGTTGGCTTTACCCTTTTTATTCACATCCAGCAGCGATATCGCTTTTGCCGCTTCCTGCGGGTTCGATACTATGTAGTAGTTCAGGTAGTTGTCCAGCACATTCTCCAGCGCCGTACGGTATTCATTTTTCACCACAAACACATCACTCAACAGAGGTGCAGTATTATTCCACTCTTTGTTCTTTTTCAGAAACTTTATACTGTCAGGGTAGCCCTCTAGGCTCTCCACCAGGCTTTTCAGCAGGTCGTGCTCATTGCGGCGGCTATCCAGCTTTCGGTTTTCCTCTACCAGCTTTGCCCTCAGGCCCTCCATTTGCTCTTGGCTAGCCAGTATTTTGGCTTTTACTTCTTCGTGTTTGGTTACTAGGTCTTGCAGTTCGTTCTGCTTATCTTCCAGTTTTTCTTCAGTGTCTTGTTTTTCGGCCTTTAGCTGGGTTATCTGTGTGCCTCTTTGTGCCATCTCTGTCTGCACCTGCTGCATACTGCGTTGCAGATTCATCACCGATGTATCAGCCACCGCCACCTTCTTTTCCGCCTCAAACTGGCCTCTCTGCCGCTGCTGATAGTCGGCACGCAGTTGCTCCAGTGCCCTTTTTTTCTCGTCAAATGCCTTACGCTTTTCATCGGCCGATGCCCTCAGGCTGTCCAGCTCTGCCTTTATCGCATCCAGCGCAGCCGTTTCTTCGGCTATCTGTTTGTCTGCAAACGCTATCGACTCTTCCAGCTTTTGCGACTGCCCATCCGCACCTGCCAGAAACTCATTCAGCGTTTTGTTGCGCTCCTGCAGGTGTTCCAGTTTCTGGGCAGCTAGTTTTTTATCGCTTTCCAGTTGCCTTATTCGGTTTATCAGGTCGTTAAATCTCTTTTGCAATCCATTCAGCTCCTGTTCTTTTTCTATCAGCTTCACCTTGTGCTGCTCCACCGCCGCCTCTTCAGTAGCCACTATCGCCTCTAGCTGGGTCCTACGGTCAGTTTCACCATCGTTTTGCTCATTCAGCGTCCGGTATTGGTCGTTAAAGTGCTCTAGCGATGCCTTGGTCAGCTCTATACTTACCGTTTTATATTCCCCCTTTATCTGAAAATAACGCTCTGCTTTTTTAGCCTGACTTTCCAGTGTACGCAGGTTATTACCTATCTCAAACAGCAAGTCCTCTATTCTCGATATATCCTGCTCCGTAGCCTCTAGCTTCTGTTTAGCCTCTTTTTTGCGGGTTTTGTATATCGATATTCCAGCAGCCTGCTCCAGCATACGCCTGCGGCTACCTTCCTTATCTTTTATGATATCATCTACCATCCCCAGCTCTATGATCGCATACGAGTCATTGCTCACACCCGTATCCAGAAACAAGTTGTGAATATCCTTCAGCCTGCACGATACATCATTCAGCCTATACTCACTCTCACCATTTTTATAAAACTTGCGGGTTATCGTCACCGTCGTAAACTCCGTAGGCAGCAGATTGCGGGTATTCTCAAACGTCAGCGACACCTCTGCCATACCCGATGCACTCCGTGTCCGCGACCCATTAAAAATCAGGTCTTCCAGATTGTCCGACCGCAGCGCCTTTATCTTATGCTCGCCTATCACCCACCTTATGGCATCTACTATATTCGACTTACCACACCCATTAGGCCCCACAATACCCGTTATAGGATTGTCTAGGATGATATGGGTCTTATCCGCAAACGACTTAAACCCCTTTATTTCCAGCGATTTTAATTTCACAGCACTTTCTTTTATTTACTACCCCAACAAAAGTAACTAAATTAGAATTCAAAAGTTAATACGTCACCTCCCCCCACTTCAGCGCCCTATATTTCTCCTTTTGCTCCCAGCCTCAGCACTACTAGCAGCGGGCATTGCATCGCACTCTTGTACGGGCGGGGCAGGGAGGGGCAGGGCTTATAATTCGTCACAGCCATAAAATGTTGAAAAATTCCCTAATTTTAACATACATACTTCCCTTGCCATGAAAAAGCTCCTTTTCCTCTTCCTTTTTCTTCCCTTTTGCTCACAGGCGCAGATCATTGTTACCGTGGCTGGTGGCGGTTCTGCTACTACCAATG
>CAZRPA010000192.1:0-7357 GCA_964601855.1 uncultured Flavipsychrobacter sp.
AATAGAGGAACATCAAGTGGTCGTACAAACATTTCAACAGCATAATCAACCTCAAGTGGAATGATTTCGACAATTTTTTCACCTTCTTTAATTATCTCGTTCAGACCAGCCTTTGTAGCTTGTGTAACCTGTCCGCTTTGCGGAGCCAGCAGATAATACATACCATTACGAATGGTATAGTTTGCAAACTGATTTGTCAGTTTAGACACTTCAGCATTGGTGCTAGCTATTTCGCTTTGCGCAGCCGCTTTGTCACCTAAAGCTTTAAATATTTTTTCTGCATATTCTTGTTGTACCTGATTGAGTTCGGTACGGGTGTTTATAAATTTGATTTCAGCACTCATTTTTTTAGCTAATGCACTTTGAAAAGCCTGATTGCGTTGCTCCAATTGCACCAGAGAAACCAACCCACTGTCTCTCATAATACGTTGTCTTTTGTATTGAGCATCAGCTATGTTGAAATCGTTTGTAGCAGCAATTGCCTCCATACTATCGCTCATAATTTTCATATACAGTTGTCTTAATTTCAGCTGCAATGAATTTTCTAGTGCATTAATCTGAGATTCGGTAGCATTGACTTTATTGTTGTAATATGAAATTCCCGACTTTTTAGCCACAATTTGTTCGCTAGTTCGGTTTAGCAACTCAGGATCCAAATAAGCGTCTTTTATCTCTGCTAACTTAGCGATAGTGTCACCAGCATTTACGATATCTCCTTCTTTTACATACCATTTCACTACCCTACCAGCTATGATAGAGTTTAGTTCTTGTGGTCTGTGTTCTTGTCTGAGCGTGGTAATAGACCCTCTGGCTCTTATATTCTGCGTCCAAGGCAGGAATAGCATGAATACTATGAAGCCGATGGCACCATAAAACCAATATTTAACCCTGCTTTTTCTGCCGGCTCTGTATATCTTACTAAAAGCCACAATATCATTCAGCGAGGTTTCTTTTTCCAATCTGTTTTTTATGTCCTGCATAGCTTACTTTACTGTTAGGCTTTTTATTGTTCCTTTTTCAAGTACTATTACTTTGTTACATTTTGTTGCAAATTCTTCGTCATTTCCTACCACAACCATCACATTGTTTTTGGAGTAGCTAAGCAAATATTCTTTTATTTTATTAGCATATTCTTCTTCTAGTCCTAACCATGGCTCTTCTAATAGTAATAGTTTTGGCTTGTGAATGAGTGCCCTCATAAGTAGTATCATTTTTATAACCCTACCAGATAAATGTTGACCCATCGGGAACAATTCCAGGTCATACCCTTCTTTATGATCATCTACAAACTTTTTCAGACCTACTATTTCTGCCAATTCGTTTAGCTGAAAGGTTGTGATAGATTCATCACCTACACAAATATTTTCGCGCAATGTACCCTGAAAAATATCTTGCATCTGTACAAGAATACCAGTGTTTACTCTTATAGATTTTGTGTCATAATTACTCAACGGAACTCCGTTTATCAGTATACTACCGTTGTAATTGGGGTAAGTACCTGTGAGTAATCTTAGTAATGTGGATTTCCCGGAATTGTCTTTTCCCATTATGCAAATCTTTTCTCCAGCCAATATTTCGAATGATACATTCTGAAGAACGTTTTTTCCTTCTTCGTAGTGAAACGATAAATCTTTTACTTTTATATGCAAAGGGCTGTCTAAATCTGAGAGTTGTACATCGCCCGATTTCTCATTAGGTTTATCTATCACCTTTGTTATTTTTTCGATAGAGGTAAGCACATCATAAACTTTGTCAAGATTAACTATTAGCTTCTCTACTGAACCTAGGACCATTAGAATTACAATTTCAGCTGCTATAAACTGACCTATATTTAGTTGTTGGTGTACCAGCAGATAGCCTCCTATTATCAGCATAGCTGATACAATAAGTACTTTAAAAATAACAAGCGTCCAATATTGGAATAGCAATATTTTGAAGTGAGAAGTTCTTGCAGAAAGGTATCCCGTTACATACTTATCTGTCTTGCTGATGTGTAAAGAATTGTTGCGTGAGAATTTAAAAGTGGTAATTACCCTTGCCAATTCTTGTAAATATCCTGCTACTTTGTACTTATAATTGCTTTCCTCGATGCTTGTTTCCAAACCTTTGTTGCCTGTAGTGCGGAGAATAAGATATAGAATAGACAAAAGCAATATGCCAAAAAATATAAATACTGGGTGATAGAATGAAAGCAGAATTAAACCAAAAACTATTTGAATGGTTGCGGCTGGGATATCGAGCAAGATTTTAGCAATCCCTTTTTGCAAAGATATTGTGTCAAAGAAACGATTTACTAATTCAGGCAGATAGTAATCATTGATCTCTTTCTGGTTAAGATTTGGGATTTTGTGAGCATATTGAAAAGAATACCTGACGAATAGTTGTTGTTCAATCTTTTCAATAATTTTCATCTGATTTACCTGTAGTAAACCATTTATAAAGACCCCTAGTATAACTATAATAACCATTAACACTAGAGAAGTAGAGATAGCACCACCTAGAACAAAACTTATAATAGACTGAATACCAAGCGGCAAAGACAACTGAACGAGACCAGCAAATATAGAATAAAAGTAAATTGATGTGATTTCATTTTTCTCAAATCTGAGTATTTCTAAAAAGCGCGTTAACGTACTTATTCTTTTTTCTGCCATAGGTAAAACTTAAAGAAACAAATGTACTTCAATAAACACTCAATGAGATAGTAAAGCTATTATAGAAGTGTTAAATACTATCGATTCTAATAACATTCTAATCTCGGGTAAAAATATAATTAAAACATGTCATTGTCAATGTATAAGTAACCAATAAAAGGGCATGCCTAAAGTAATATTGAACGGAAAAACTATACCTAAAGCCATAGGAATATACAAACCTGGATCAGCCTTCGGAGCTATCTGCCTCATAGCAGCTGGAACCGCTATATAGGATGCGCTAGACACTAACATTGTGAGTAAAAAGCGATTCCCGACAGCAATATCCATGTATGATGTGATAAAGATACACAATAAGCCATTGCATATAGGAATAAATAATGCAAAAATACTTACAAACATGCCATAAAACCTAAAAGCGCTAAATCTACGAGCAGCAACCATGCCCATCTCTAACAGGAAGATAGCAAGAAATCCTTTAAATATGTCTGTAGTAAACGGTTTTATACCTTCCGCCTGTTTTACGTCAGTAATAATACCTATAAGTAAACTACCCATAATCATTAATACTGAACCATTCGTGAGCGATTCATGCAAAATACTTTTTATGCTGCTACCTGCCTCTTCATTGCTGTATCTCCTTATTAGCATTACCCCTATTATTATTGCTGGAGCTTCCATGAGCGCCATGGAGGCCACCATGTGACCACCATAGGTAATACCCTGATTATCTAAAAATGATATTGCAGTAACAAAAGTAACGGCACTTACTGATCCAAAAGCTGCAGCGATGGCACCCGAGTTTTCTGTACTCAGTTTGCGTTTTAGTATAAAAAAAGTGTAGAATGGTACAATGGCTGCAAAAAGTATTGATAGTATAAGCGTAAGAGTAATTTCTTTATTTAACCCACTGTGTGCCAATTCCTGACCACCTTTGAACCCAATAGAAAATAATAAGTATAAAGAAATAAATCTGGAGGTGGATGCAGGGATCTCCAAGTCGCTCTTCACAATAGTAGCCACTACACCAAGCACGAAAAACAGCAAGGTTGGATTTGTGATATTGCTCAATAGTATACTATAGTCCATGTACTTTTTTTAGCAAAAGTAGCAATAATACTATTTACAATAGTATTACTATTTCAGTTGGAAGCAATATTTATCAAGTGTATAAATAAAAAAGTAAAGGTGAAATAGTAAGTAGAAACTCACACCACCACTTATCTTTGCAGTATGGAACTAAACGCGCTCACAGCTATTGGCCCTATAGATGGTCGTTATCGCTCGCAACTAGCAATATTGGCACCTTACTTCTCGGAATATGGTCTTATTAAATACCGTGTACGAGTAGAGGTAGAATATTTCCTGTATTTGGCTGAAAAGAAGATAATAAAATTACCAACATCTGTAAAGCCCACCAAATTACGCAATATATATCTGAATTTTACTGAAGCTGATGCTGCTGCAATAAAACAGACGGAGCGCACAACTAACCATGATGTAAAAGCGGTAGAGTACTTTCTGAAAGAAAAACTATCGGCTATGGGTGCTGGTGACTGCACAGAGTGGGTACATTTTGGGTTGACATCGCAAGACATAAACAACACGGCTGTACCTCTACTGTGGAAGGAAGCACTAGAAGAAGCTTACCTGCCTTTGCTTCTTAATACACACCTACATCTGTACCAACTGGCACAAGAATGGAAAGGCATACCTATGCTGGCACGCACACATGGACAGCCAGCATCGCCCACAACTTTGGGCAAGGAATGGATGGTATTTGTGGAGCGAATAGAAGGACAAATAGATCAACTATTAAACATACCCTTTGCGGCAAAGTTTGGCGGGGCAACAGGCAACTTTAATGCACATAAAGTAGCGTTTCCGGATACTGACTGGGTGAAATTTGGTAATGATTTCCTTGAGAAAAAACTAGGCTTGGAGCGTATGCAATACACTACACAAATAGAACACTACGATAGTCTTGCAGCCCAATTTGACGCACTGAAACGTATAAACACCATACTTATAGACTTGTGCAGAGATGTGTGGCAATACATAAGCATGGAGTACTTTAAACAACGAGTAAAAACCGGAGAGATAGGTAGTAGTGCAATGCCGCACAAGGTTAACCCGATAGACTTTGAGAATGCAGAAGGTAACTTAGGTATAGCTAACGCACTGTATGAGCACTTAAGTGCTAAACTACCCATAAGCAGATTGCAACGCGACCTAACTGATAGCACTGTGCTGCGCAATATAGGTATTCCATTGTCTCATAGTTTTTTGGCACTGCGCTCGATAGACAAAGGATTGGGTAAACTGCTGCTGAACCAACAAAAAATGGAAGAAGATCTAGAGCGCAACTGGGCAGTGGTGGCGGAAGCAATACAAACAATATTGCGTAGGGAAAACTATCCTCAGCCGTATGAAGCACTAAAAGACCTAACTAGAGGCAAATCGAGTATAAGCAAAGATGATATACATGCGTTTATTGATTCGCTGAAGGTATCGGCTAAGATAAAAAAGGAGCTAAAAACAATAACACCACACAACTATACTGGAGTAGATTTTGACTATTAAATAGCTGTCAGGTGAAAATGATGACCCCCGAAATAATGTTTGGGCAACTGATGGCTGCCGGTAATGGTTATAAGGCTACGCAGCCAGTAACTGATGTAGTGATAAATATATATGGAAAACCATGGAATACTGCTGCTACAGTTTATTCTTTATTGAAAAATTCGGGGCAATGGATTGATAAAATATACTTCATCACTGAGCGAAAGCAGCCCCACAAAAGTGATTTTGGGTTTATAAAAGAAGCATTAGGCAATAGAATAGTATCGTACACCCCAGGCATGTGGCTATGGGTACGTCCCTTCCGGAATAAATTTGTATTTAGTTTTCCTGGTTTCCGAAAGTCGGTTCGATACCAATATGGATGGGAAAATACGGATAAAGAATACCTCTTTGTGACCCACAATGATGTGCTATACACAGGAGATTTGATAGGCAACATGCTTCATGCCATAGGTACCAATATAGGGATAGGTCCAGTAGGACAATGCTGGAATTGCTCGGCAAATTTTGCAGGATTGTGCACTCCAGACAAGTACACAAAATACAAGCCCACATACAATCAACTAACTGAGTTACTGAGACAATACCCAGGCAGTAGGCAAAAAGATTATGGTAAACTACCACACAAAGAACGCCCATGGCCGCTGCCAGAATGCCGATTGAATGAATGGACTGCACTGATTAATATGTCTGTAGCTCGCCCAGCTACTATACCAATAGGAAAGGCAATACCATTTGGTGCGTTTTATGAGCTGGATATTGCCACCAGATGGTTTTCGGATGTACTGAATATGGGGCATACAGTTGCTAATTTTGACATTTCACCATTTGCTCAGCATGCATGGGCGGGAAATATACGTAGTGGGCATGCGGCACTACTAGATATGGATGAATACACTTTTTCAGAAAAAATAGCACAAGATTATGTAATCAAAGAATATGCGACATTAATAGATAGAATTCCTTAGTTAGTTATAACATTGTAACAAAGCATACTCAGTAATAATTTTCAAATTAACTCTTTTATGTTTTACATTTGGGTGTTTTCGATGCAAATACATACTGTTACGAATTACTAACAATACAACGCTATGATATGAATAGCAATGAACTGGAGCAGAAGGAATTGAAAAGTAGGTTTTTTGACAATGCAGAATTACACTTTATAATCTTTGATAAAGATTTGAAAGTGATTGAAGTAAATGAAGCTTTACTGCGTTACTATCACAGAAATAAAAGTGACTTTTTAGGCAGACACATATTAGAGATATTTCCGGATGCTGTGGACAATGGAATTTATGATAAATATTTGTCTGTTTTGAAAACTGGTAATCCCATAATAATAGAAAATAGTACTTTAAATCCTATTTATGGGAACCAACATAATAGAATAAAGGCTTTTAGAGTAGATGAAGGTATTGGAGCTACTGCGTCAAATATCACAGAACTAAAGAATACTATAGAAGCTTTGGAACTGTTTTCTTTCAGATTATCTCATGACGTAAATGGTCCATTAGCTAATATTTTATCACTTTCAAATATTGCTTTGGCGGCAGATGACGATGCAGCCCAATTAAAATCATATTTTGGTTTAGTAAAACAAAGTGTTACAAACCTGAATGCAATATTGACTCAAGTCAATCAAACATTACGTATTCATAAAGGTATCGAGCATGCTGAAGAAATAGACTTTGCAACTACTGTTTCGGATGTTCGACAATCACTTGCATATACTGAGGGATACAAGTCGGTTGTATTTAAAGAATCAATTGAATCACTTGTTGGATTTTATTTTGACAAAGCAACAATTGTTTCGTTGTTTCATAATCTGATAGAAAATGCTATCAAGTATTCAACTACAAATCCGGAAGTAAGTTTTGTATTAAAAAAAGCTGAAGATAAAATCATAATGATTGTTAGCGATAATGGAATTGGTATTCCGACAGTTGATCGCGAATTAATTTTCGAAAAATTTTACCGAGTAGGAAATGAAGAAACCAGAAAGTCAAAAGGTACCGGACTAGGCTTGTATATTGTGAGGAAAATTGTAGAAGCCCATGGGGGCAAAATTATTGTAACCGATAATCCGCACGCCAACCGATTTACCATTCATATTCTGG
>CAZRPA010000193.1:0-7234 GCA_964601855.1 uncultured Flavipsychrobacter sp.
ACCCTACTGCCACACCATCTGTAACTTCAGTATATTCACTTACTGTTAGTGATGGTTCTACTCAGCCAGGTTGCGCGCCTGCAACTGTTTATACTACTATTGCTTCTGTGACCAGTGCCCCTTCTGCAAGCCCCACAAATGGCGGCCCTATTTGTTTGAACAATACAGTGACACTTACAGCTAATCCAGCTGACGGTGCATCTTTATTTAGCTGGAGTGGACCATCTCTATCATCTACCACAGCAGAAAACCCCACAGCTACACCTACAGTTACATCGGTATATTCCTTAACAGTTTCTAATGGAACAAGTGGTGCAGGATGTGCTCCATCTACCACTTATACAACAACTGTAATTGTTAATCCACTACCCACAGTTGCTGCAATAACAGGTGCAAATAATGTATGCATTGGAGGAACTATTACTCTTGCCAATGCTACTACTGGTGGTGTGTGGAGCAGTAGTGTCCCAACTATCGGCACCGTAAACACTAGTGGTGTTGTAACTGGTGTTTCTTCTGGCACAACCACAATTACATACACAGTTACTAATGGTTTTGGTTGTGTTACAGAAGTCTTCACCGTTGTTTCTGTCAACCCATTACCTACTTCTGCCGACATCTCTGGTACTCTTGCGTTGTGTGTCAATACAACTTCTGCCCTTTCCAGCAGTGTTAGTGGTGGAGTGTGGACCAGCAGCAATACTAGTATAGCTTCTATCAATACCACAGGATTAGTAACGGGTATATCTGCTGGAGTTGCCACAATATCATATACTGAAACTTCCGCATTTGGCTGTATTACTGCCACTACAAGATTTGTTACTGTTAATCCTATAGTAACTGTAAGTAACATCACTGGCACCAGAGTATTGTGTGAAAACGCTACTACTAACCTCAACAGCAGCACTCCAGCTGGCATCTGGACAAGTAGCAATACTTCAATAGCCACAGTGGGCACTAGTGGTATCGTTTCTGGTATTGTTGCAGGTACAAGTACTATTAGCTACTCTGTTACCAACGGCTTTGGATGTACAACTTTTACAACAACTATAGTTACTGTAAACCCGATACCTGTTGTTCCAGGAATTTCTGGTACAACATCTATATGTATAGGAACTACATCTACTCTTAGTTCAGGTACTACCGGTGGCATATGGACAAGTAGTAATTATGGGATAGCATCTATAGGTGGTGGCACTGGCATTCTTACAGGCGCATCGCCAGGCACAGCTAATATTACTTTCAGTATAACAAACGGATTTGGTTGTAACACTACCATCATTACTGTCGCAACAGTAAATCCATTTCCTGTTACAACACCTGTTACTGGTGCATCAGGAGTTTGTTTAGGTGGCAATATTACACTCTCGAACACGAATGTTGGCGGCACATGGAGTAGCAATTCACCTGCAATAGCAAGTGTAAATACTACAGGAGTTGTTACAGGAAATGTTGTAGGATCTTCTGTAATTACCTACACAATCTCAAACAGCTTTGGCTGCACAAACAGATCTACCAAAACTATCACGGTATACCCATTGCCTGTCATTAGCTCTTCATCTAGTATTTGGCAACTTTGTGAAAGTGCTACTTTATTACTCAACAGTAGCATCTCTGGTGGTACATGGACAAGTAGCTCTACCGGTATTGCTACAGTAGGATCAACTTCTGGCTTAGTAACAGGTGTAGATGCCGGAACTACTGTCATTACTTACCAAAATTCATTTACAAGTTGTTCCGATACTGCTATTGTAACAGTGAACAATAGCCCTGAAATAACTGGTATCCCATTTGTATGTGTTGGTAATTCATCTGATTTAACCACCACAATTAGTGGTGGCACATGGGCAAGCAGCAACACTGCTATTGCTACAATCAATCCTTCAACCGGAGTATTATCTGGATTATCGGCAGGAACTGCAAATATTACCTACACAATACCTAGCGGCTGTAAAGACATAGTGCAGGTTACCGTAAACAGTGCCGTGCCATCAATTACTGGCACTACTACAATTTGCCAGAATGCATCAACTACTTTGTTCCACACTGTAAGTGGCGGCACCTGGAGCAGCAGCAATACTGGCGTTGCCAGCATTAACAGCACTACAGGTGTAGTAAGTGGCACTAGCGCAGGCACCGCTACGATAACCTATTATCTGAATGCTGGTTGTTACAATACTATATTGTTTACAGTAACGCCTGCACCAAGTGCTATAGGTGGCGACAGCTCAATGTGCTTGTCCGGAACAACGTTATTAACCAGTTCTATCAGCGGAACATGGAGCAGTAGTAATACAGCAGTAGCATCAGCGGCCACTGGCTCTGGTGTTATAACAGGAGTAAGTCTTGGTACAGCTATCATCACGTTCACTGCTAGTACTACTGGCTGCTTTACTACTAAGAATGTTACTGTAAATGCACTACCAGATATAACATCAATTGCACCAGAATTGTGCCCTGGCGAAACAGCTACTTTAACTGGAAGCCCCGCTGGTGGTGTTTGGAGTAGCTATAATCCTGATGTAGCATCGATAGACTCAAACACCGGATTGTTAACAGCGTTGATATCCAACTACTCTTCAATTTCTGTAACTGGTATTTATTATACCCTACCTACAGGTTGCGCTGGAGTTATGATTGCTACAGTAAACCCAGTACCATCACCAATATATGGTGGACCATTAACACTATGCGTAAGCGGCACAGGAAATCTGAATTCCGGCACAACGGGAGGAACATGGAGTAGTCTAAATACCGCTATTGCTACTATATCTTCATCAGGATTAGTGACGGGTAATGCAAATGGCACCGCTCAAATCAATTATACAAACAGTGGTGGTTGTATCACAAGCGCTGTAGTAACTGTTAGTAGTTTCATACCTGCAAATACAGGTACTCCAGAAGTGTGTATAGGTCAGACGACTACTCTAAACAATACATCACCAGGTGGTACGTGGAGCAGCAGCAATACTTCAAAAGCTACAGTGAATATTGTATCGGGTATCGTAACTGGTATAAATGCTGGCACTGCAAATATTACCTACATAATTGGTTCTGCTTGTCAAAGCATAACATTAGTAACTGTAAACGGTAGCACTGCACCTATAGGAGGAACAAAAACAGCATGTATTGGCACCATGACCTATCTTACCTATCCTGTAAGCGGTGGCACATGGACTAGCAGCAACCCTTCAGTAGCTACAATAAATAGCACTGGAGCAGTAACCGGTATTAGTTTAGGTACATCCGAAATCACTTACACTACTGGTTCAGGATGCTACAAAACAGACATAGTCACTATAAATGCGCTGCCTCCGGCAATAACTGGAAGCCCTGTAGTATGCGCAGGATCGACTACTGCACTCACCAGCGTAGGTGGCACATGGAGCAGCAGTAACGTTACTGTTGCTACAGTTAACAGTTCTGGAATAATGACTGGTGTAAACGGAGGCAATGCAACAATTACCTACCGAAACACTGCAACTGGATGCTATGTTACAACCCAAGCCACAGTAAATGCGCTTCCGGTAATCAGTTCTGCTCCTCCTCTTTGTCCCGGATTCACTGCTACGTTATCTGCTATACCATCAGGTGGCTACTGGACCAGTAATAATGCAGCTGTCGCTTCCGTAGATTCTACTTCAGGACTGCTAACAGGTGTCATAAATAGTACCACCTCAAACTCGTCTGTTGCCATAAACTATACTATCCCATCTACAGGTTGTGTAAAATCTACTTTGGCCACAGTTTACAGAACACCGAATGCTATTGCTGGTGGATCAAGAAACATATGCGTAGGTGTATCTTCTAATCTTACCTGTAGCCCTTCTGGTGGAGCATGGAGCAGCGCTACTACTTCTATAGCTCCTATCACAACTTCAGGCGTAATTTTTGGTCTATCGGCTGGTACTTCCATTGTTAGTTATACCAATTCTTATGGCTGTTTTAAAACTGCTACAGTTACCGTCAATACCGCTCCAGGTGCCAATACTGGTTCTCCACTAGTTTGTAAAGAACAAACTACACTACTAAGCAATAGCACAGGATCAGGCACATGGAGTAGCAGCAACTTATCAAAAGCTACTGTCAATTCTTCTGGACTGGTTACTGGTATCAACGGTGGTACCGCAAGGATAACATACAATATAGCAACTGGATGCCAAAGCATAACTACAGTAACAGTGTATCCATTATTGGCAAACATATCTGGTGCTAACTCAGTTTGTACTGGAGGCAGTACTTTATTCTCGCATGTTACTAGCGGAGGTACTTGGACCAGTAGCAACCCTGCTTTAGCCACAGTAAGTGCCAGTGGTATTGTTACAGGTATAGCAGTGGGCACAGCTACTATCACCTATCAGGTTGGGGTATGCTTCAAAACAAAAACAATTACTGTTGGTTGCTCATCTCGCCCTGTCAACGAAAATGAAAGTAGTACTGAATTCAATGTTTTCCCAAATCCTACTTCTGGTACTTTGAATATATTGTCAACTACAGAAGGTAAAGCCACCATATACTCAATTGATGGCAAAATGGTAGAACAATATAAAGTACTACAAGGCTCTACCGACATCACCCTACCCTATACATTGTCGTCAGGTATTTACCTGCTGCGATTTGATGGAAATGATGGCAGTAGTAAAATAACAAGATTAGTATACAGACAGTAATTGCTGTAGCTAACACAAATAATAAGTCCCTGTTACTAACCAGTGACAGGGACTTATTTATTAGAATATCTAAGAATTGAATTGCTATACAAACCTACTAGCGGATTCTATAGTATGTTGAATATCTGACCCCGAAATTGCATGGCTAATAAACCAGGTCTCGTAAGCTGATGGTGGTAAATAAACACCACTATCAAGCATAGAATGAAAAAATCTATTGAACATAGCATTATTTGCACTGGCTGCATCTGCAAAGTTGTTTACAGGCTTGTCACTAAAGTGTACACTTATCATAGAGCCTAGCCTGTTGATAACATAAGGATGGTCTAGCTTACTCAATACAATATCAAGCCCTGCATGAATCTGTGCAGTTTTTTCGTCCAGTTCATCATATATCTGCGGATTGTCTTTTAGTGTTTTCAGCAAGGTATAACCTGCTATCATGGCTATAGGGTTACCACTAAGGGTACCCGCCTGATATACATTACCTAGAGGAGCAATACACTGCATGATGTCTTTTCTGCCGCCAAAAGCTCCTACAGGCAAGCCACCACCTATTACTTTTCCATAAGTTACAAGGTCGGCATTCACACCCAACCTTTGTTGTGCACCGCCAGCTGCTAATCTGAAGCCAGTCATCACCTCGTCAAATATCAGCACAATGCCTTCTCTATCACATATCGACCTCAACCCCTCTAAAAAGCCTGGCAACGGAACTATACAACCCATATTGCCAGCTACTGGCTCTATTATTATTGCTGCAATTTCTCCTTTATTTGCAATTACGAGCGCTTCCACAGCCTCGAGGTCATTGTAGGGTGCAGTAAGGGTATCCATAGATGCACCAGCGGTAACACCTGGCACTGTTTGAATATTAAAGGTCGCCATACCACTGCCTGCCTTTACCAGAAATGCATCGGCATGACCATGATAACAACCCTCAAATTTTATAAACTTATTTCGTCCGGTGTATCCTCTTGCCAGTCGCAGGGCACTCATACATGCCTCAGTGCCACTACTCACCATCCTTACCATGTCCACATTAGGAGCCATGCTTATGATAAGTTCTGCCATTTCTATTTCCAGCTCTGTAGGTGCACCAAAAGAAGTAGACATGATAGCCTTTTCCTGTATAGCTTTTACTACCGGCTCATAAGCATGCCCCATTATCATGGGTCCCCACGAGTTTATGTAGTCTATGTACCTGTTGCCATCGGCATCATACATATATGCACCCTTGGCATGAGACATAAAAATGGGAGTTCCTCCCACACTTTTAAAAGCTCGTACCGGGGAGTTAACTCCACCAGGTATAAATTGCTGTGCCCTGCTGAATAATTGTTCGCTTTTACTGATCATCTTAATATGTGTATTGACAAAAACTACAAAAAGAATTTGTGTAAATTAATGCTGCAATATCAGAATATTTAGCGGTTTAGACATCGGCTATTTGTCACAACGATGCAATTATAGTGCTGAAATAAATTCATTGTATTTAGTTTAACACTACTTACGCTTCTCACTTACAAGGCTTTGGCATACTTGTTGCCGTAAGTAGTTACTACATCTGAAAAATATTTATTAATCTTGCAAAAAACAAAAGCTAAAATGACACGCATCAATTATTTATTATTTCTCGCACTGCTACTACCTTTTACATCTGATGCTCAACGTGGAGGATATAACAATGGTTACCCCCAATACCGATACGAAAACATGCAATTTGACAATAGTGTATTGTCTATTTTTTCTGAAAACGGCGAACAGTTCTTGGTAGTGATCAACGGTATCAAACAAAACATGCTACCGCAAAGCAAGATTAGAATTGAAGCATTACCAAAATTCCAAAACGATGTACAGATTTTCTTTGCAGATAACCGCACACAACCAATAAGACGCACCATCAACATTGCAGACCCAATAGATAGCAGAGCGGTAAATCTGACATTGAGAATATCGAGAAATAGAGGTGGAGCACGTCTTAAATTCCACAGAATGACTGAATGTGATAGAAACTATCATGGACCTAGAGATGAATATGTTATGGCTTTTGGCAGACCACAACAAATGAACACAGTAACGGAAACCAGCTACATGGACCCCATCACAGGCCAATGGATAACTGAAACTACTACCACTACTACCGATAATTATTACAACAATAACCCTAGGAACAATAACAATTTCAATAACAACAATAATTTCAACAATAACAATACTTACACTCCCCCTCCCCCCCCAGCACCTATGGAGATGGACATGCGCACATTTAATGACGCAAAACAAAGTATAGTTTCTGCTTCATTTGAAGATACAAAACTATCTACTGCCAAAACAATTTTTGGTGCTAACTATTTGACCACTAATCAAGTAATGGAAATATGCAGACTATTCTCTTTTGAGAATACAAAAGTAACCTTTGCCAAGTTTGCATACGATCGTACGGTAGATCAGCAGAATTACTTCAAAGTAGCAAGTGTTTTTGATTTTGATTCGAATAAAAAACAGCTCAACGATTTTATATCAAGAGGTGGAAGATAAGAAATGGTACTGGACGATAAGAT
>CAZRPA010000194.1:0-7226 GCA_964601855.1 uncultured Flavipsychrobacter sp.
GGTGCATTCAGCACCGTAATAGGGAACATTGCATAAGCGGTTCCACAAGAACTGGCCATTCTGTAGCTTATAGTAAATGAACCTGCTGCCAGACCAGTAACCAGACCTGTGCTTGTGTTAACCGAAGCACCAGCTGCATAGCTGCTGCTCCATGTGCCGCCAGTTACTGTACTGCTCAGAGTTGCAGTAGTGGTGCGACAAATAGTAGCTGCACCAGATATGGTACCTGCATCGGGAAGGGCTATCACGGTAACTATTCTTGTAGCAGCAGCTGTACCGCAACCATTACTAACTGAATAACTGATAGTAGTAGTGCCAGCGGTTAGTCCGGATACAACACCTGTAGTGCCTACGGTAGCAGTTGCTGGTGCTGATGAAGACCATTCCCCGCCGCTGCCAGTTTTGGTTATGGTAGCAGTACTACCTACACATATAGAAGAGGCGCCACCAAGTGTACCTGCTACAGGCAGTGCATTCACAGTAACATTAGCTGTTACTGACGTGCCAGACAAAGTATAACTAATCACCGAAGTACCAGCCGAAACTCCAGTTACTAATCCATCTGAATTGATAGTGGCTATTGCATTATTACTACTGCTCCAGCTACCACCGCTTGTAGCATTACTTAGACTAGTAGTACTGCCCACGCATACAGTAAGCGTACCAGTGATGTCTGATTCGAGTACAGCATTTACTGTTACGATTTTAATCGCAGATACACTACCACAGATGTTGGTTGTAGTATAAGAAATAGTTACTGTACCTGCATTAACACCAGTTACCACGCCAGTACTACCGACTGTAGCGATATCAGGATCTGACGAAGACCAAGTGCCTCCAGTAGTTGCATTGGTAAGAGAGATAGAAGCACCATCATTTACAGACGACGCACCAGTTATAGTGCCAGCATCAGGTAAAGGGTTAACAGTAAAAGTTCTGGTAGCGGCATCAGTACCACAGCCATTGGTTACTACATAAGAGACTGAAGTAGTACCAACCGCAATGCCTGTGAGTACTCCTGTTGCAGCGTTTATAGTTCCTACCGCAGTATTAGTGCTACTCCAAGCGCCACCTGGTGTGCCAGTTGAAGATACTGTATTTGTACCACCGATACACATATTCGTAGAACCACTGCCGCTCAAAGTGCCAGCAATAGGTAGTGGATTAACTGTAACAACTGCGGTAACTGTGTTGCAAAACAAAGTATAAGAAACTACGGATGTTCCAGCAAAAACACCTTCTATTAGTCCTGTAGATTCGTTAATAGAGATGTTTTCATTGTTTGCAGACCATACACCACCACTAGAGGCATTACCTAAAGTTGTAGAAGCACCGACACATACATTAAGAGTGCCAGTAATAGAAGCAGGGGCAGTAGTACTTATTGGAGAACAGCTACCTATTGCACCAGCTACATAATTTGAAGTAGAGCCTATGAGAGCAAAACCTGTCAATGAGCCACAAAAGTTGTTGCCACTATAATCTATAGCTTTAGTAATACCTGTGTTTGTTCCATTAGCAGTACCTTCATTTAGTCTGTAGTATCCAACCAGATTGGCTTGTTGTGCTATGTCACAGTTTCTGTCAGTTTGTATCTGTAGTTGGGTACGAGGTGTATTCCAAATACGAACTTCATCAATATTACCAGCAAAGTTTTGAAAAGGTTCACCATTACCTGACTGTCCTATTGCAAATGGAGAGCTATGATTTTCTATGTTTTGTGTAAAGTTAGCAACTTGTATTCCATCAACATAAATGTATGATCCTTCTCCTACACCCTCATTGAACGTTACAGCTACATGATGCCATTGATTGTCATTAAGATAGATGCCAGTATGAATATTGCCCATACCTGAACCTAAAGTCCAATCATATGCTACTAATTCATTGTCAAATAAGAATAAGCCAAAAGCAAATGGTTTGGCAACAATAGCTCTCCAGCTACTTCCGGCATTAGGTGTTTTGATCCAAGCTTCCAATGTTCCCGATGTAAGTTGTAGCGTAGGGTCATTGTTAAGTATCACCGCATCATTAGTGCCATCAAAATTCAGTGCATTTGCGACTGCAGCAACGGTGACATTATATGTTGTTGTTGCGCTTCCGCAAGCGTTAGGTATTGTATAACTGATAACAACAGTACCAGCAGCTATACCTGCTACTACACCTGTGCTACCAACAGTAGCTAAAGCAGAATTGGATGATGCCCATGCGCCACCTGAAGTAGCATTGCTAAGTGTTATTGTAAATCCTGTATTTACTGTTGTAGGACCAGTGATGGTGCCAGCACTAGGTAGTGAAAGAACTGTTACTGTTATCATATCAGAAGCACTACAACCGCTAGAACTAGTTCCAGTAACGGTATATGTAGTTGTGACTGAAGGACTAGCTGATACACTACTTCCAGTAGTAGCAGATAAGCCTGTACCCGGTGTCCAGGTGTAAGTAGAAGCACCACTTACAAGAAGAGATGTGCTGCTGCCAGCACAAATAGCGGTATCAGGGCCAGCAGATACGGAGGGTAAACCGTTAATTGTAACCGTTCTAACTGTATTACAACCAGATGTAAGTGTATAAGTAATATTGCAAGTACCAGCAGCGACTCCAGTAATAACCCCTGAGCTATTTATAGAAGCATTAGAATTGCTACTAGTCCATACTCCACCAGCAGTAGAATTAGTCACTGTATAGGTACTTCCCACACACAATGAAATGTCAGTAGTGTTTAGTATTATTTTGCGTATTTTAGATCCTCCGCTTTGCGATACCAATAAATTACCATCAAGGTCGAAAGACAAAGACTGACCACCCCACAGTTTAGCTGCGCTTGCAGGACCATTATCGCCAGAAGTGCCATAAGTGCCATCACCAGCAATTGTAGATATAACTCCGCTAGTATTTATCTTTCTTATTCTATAGTTTGATACATCATTGATGTATACATTCCCAACTTGATCAACAGCTATGCCAGACGGATTATTTAGCATAGCAGCTGTGGCAGCTCCATCATCTCCACTGTATCCTGCTGTGCCAGTACCTGCAAGGATAGTAATTATGCCTGATGTATTTATTTTACGCACACGACTGCCGCTTTGCTCTGTGATGTATACGTTCCCAATATTATCCACAGCCACACTGTAAGGAGCTGCAGGAGATGCTGTAGCTACACTACCACTTACTATAGAACTCATTCCAGTTCCATTTCCGGCATAAGTAGTTAAGATTCCAGAAGGACTAACTTTTAATAATCTACCAGAGCTGCTACTTGCTATAAATAAATTGCCAGCGGCATCAAATACAATTGTAGATGGACTTGCAATATTTGATGCTGTTGCGGCACCACCTTCGCCTGAATAACCAGAAGTTCCAGTGCCTGCAAATGTGGATATGATACCGGTGGTACTTATCTTACGGATACGATGATTGGATTGGTCAGCAACGTAAACGTTGCCAGATGCATCTACTGCCACAGAACTTACTTGATTAAGTTGTGCATCTGTAGCAGGTATACCGTCACCATTGTAACCATTGGTGCCAGTACCAGCAATAGTGCTAATAATACCTGACGGACTAACTTTGCGGATGCGAGAATTATTATTATCTGCTATAAACATATTCCCATTCATATCCATACAGGCAGATAAGGGGGATTTCAATGCAGCTGAAGTTGCGAGTCCACCATCTCCGCTAAATGCTACCATTCCATTTCCAGCTACATTTATGATATTGTTTGAGCCCGGTCCTACTATTCTAGATGGATTTGCTAAAATAGTAATTATAGTGGAGGATTGACAGCTCCCTACGGTATAGGTCACCACTGCTGTTCCTACGGATATACCAGTGTATTCGCCTGTTGAATTGATAGAAACTATGCTGGTATTAGAGCAGCTCCATGTACCACCAGTTGTTGAGTTAGTTAATGTGGCCATGTTACCAACGCATGTATTAGTTGCGCCAGCAATAGGGAGTAGTGCTGCATTTACAGTTACAACTGCCGTTACAGTGTTACACATCTGTGTGTAAGATATAGTAGCAGTACCGCCAGATATTCCAGTTACAATGCCTGAAGCATTTATTGTAGCTACTGATGCATTACTGCTCAGCCAAGTACCTCCCGAGGTAGCATTGCTCAATGTAATTGAACTTCCTACACACACTGAACTTGCACCTGTAATAGCTGCTACAGTTGAGCTTATTGTGTTGCAATTACCAACAGCACCAAGTACAAAGTTTGAATATGTACCTGTAAGGTTGAAATTGGTAAGTGTTCCACAATTGTTGTTTCCGCTGTAATCGATAGCATTTGTTAGACCGGTATTAGTGCCATTAGCAATGCCATTATCAAATCTGTAATAGGCTATAAGGTTAGCATTTTGTGCTATGTTACAGTTCATGTTGGCCTTAATATCCGATTCTGTACGGGCAACATTCCATATTCTCACCTCATCTATATTACCATTAAATGCATTACCCAAAGCAACAGGATATTCCCCTATGTATATTGTTTGTGCCGGATAAGATCCAGCAGATGTTGTAGAGGCAATCAGATTACCATTTTTATACAGTTTCAAAGTTGTAGATGCTGCATCGTAGGTCGCTGCAACATGCACCCACTCACCCAATGGAAAAAGAGCAGGATCATTTATTAGTGTGCCTTGCTGGGTAGATAGTCTACCGCCTGCCAACCAAAATGGATGAGATCCTCCACTTATGATATTAGATGATGAAGAGGCATTAGCATATACCCATGCTTCTTTAGTGTAAGATTGATTGGCTGCTAGTATATTTCCAATATTTACAAAGTCATTAGTACCATCAAAATTGAGTGTGGTATTAGGTGTGTTCACGGTTACCATTGTAGTAACTGTAGTAGAACATCCACTAACAGATACTGTATAAGAAATGATAGAAGTACCAGCAGTTACCCCAGTAACCACGCCAGAGCTATTGACAGTAGCCACGCCAGATGTGGATGTTGTCCAACTGCCTCCACTGGTTGCATTACTAAGAGTAGTAGTAATAGCCGTAGATAGTGTTGTGTTGCCGGTTATTGCGCTTACTATAGGCATAGCATTTACAGTCACCACAGCAGTTACACTACTACCACCCACTGTATAAGATATTGTAGATGTACCTGCCACCAAGCCAGATACTATACCAGTACTACCTATAGTAGCTACAGTAGTATTACTACTGCTCCAGCTACCACTAGATGCAGTATTGCTCAGGGTAGTGCTAGAACCAGCACATACGCTTAGTGTACCAGCAATAGGGGGTACACTAGCCACTAATGGTTGTATAAAACCCTGAGTGAGCATGTACCCACCACCAGATAAAGTAGAACTAAATGTCTCGCCCACATTGTGGTGAAGCTGTGGGCCGCCAGATGGAGCCAACAAACCACCGGCAGTGTTTATAACCCTACGCTCTATTGTTTGTGCACTTAGTGATAATGCAAATAATATGCAGAGCAAAACAGCGGCTTGTTTAATGAAATTATTCATATTGTGGGCGTTTATTAATTGATATTGTTGAGATTTGGTAAAAGTAGTTAAAAAAAATAAAATACTAGTGAGGTCTTTTCTTTATTTGTTGGCCTTTGAACTTTTTTAAAAGATTAAAACGAGCGAACTGCACGCACGTAGCAAGAGCTGTTCTTGCCGTTAGATCCTGTTGTTCCAGTACTCCCTAAGTAGACGACCCGTGCACCGAGAAAATCGATATTGCAACTGCTCCAATAGCCACTAGAAGCAGATGAACTAAAACCACCAATAGCTGTACGATTTGTATACAATTTATTTAGCTCCTCCGTGCTGGGTAGAAACCAATCGTTATAACCACCTAATATCAAGTCGGCACATAACCGTGCTGCTGTGCCAGCTCCGCAGGTACTCGAAATAATAGTGGTATTTGCAGCGCCTGCACCTAACGCTGTAGAAGTTCCGCTTGGATTAGATCCGTAACATCCCCACACAATTCCTGTACTTTGGTCGGTTGGGGCAACTATCAAGCCATGTGTTTCGCCAGCCACATAACCAGGGTCGCCGGGCATAAGAATGTAGGCTATTATACCTCCACCGTACGTAACTCCTATAGCAATAGTTACGGCATTAACAGTAACCACCTGTGTGGCTAAAGTATTGCCGCACGCATTGCTTACTGTGTAACTAATAATAACTGTGCCCGCAGCTACACCGCTTACTATACCAGTGCTGCCTACTGTGGCAATGCCCGAAGCACTGCTACTCCACGTACCGCCAGTGACGGCATTGCTGAGCACAGTAGTGCTACCAGCTGATACGGTGGCGGTACCAGTGATAGTGCCAGCGGATGGTAGTGGATTTACAGTAACTATTCTAGTAGCTGTAGAACTGCCGCAACTGTTGTTTACAGTATAACTAATGGTAACTAAACCAGCAGATATGCCATTAACAATCCCTGTGCTTCCAACCGTAGCTACACTAGCAGCTCCACTAATCCATGTGCCCCCTGTGATAATATTTGATAGTAATGTAGTACTGCCGGCACACACAGTAGCTGTGCCTGTAATAGTGCCAGCAGATAAAATTGGAACAACTGTAACGGCAATTGTTGTAGTGGCGCTGCCAAAACTGTTGGTTACTGTATAACTTATGATGGTAGAACCAGCAGATAGACCTGTTACTGTGCCTGTACTATTTACCGTAGCAACACCAGTTGCAGAACTACTCCACACGCCGCCTGAAGTAGCGTTATATAGCACGATAGTACTGCCTAGGCATACTGTAACATTACTTGTTATTGTACCTGCACTTGGTAGTGCAGTATTGGCAACACTTATACCGGGAACAATAACATAGTTTCCGCCACCGCTGTATAATGTATCACCGGTAGTGCTTGCTGTCAACTTTAAAGAACCAGAATTTAATGCATAGGGCACACTCATCATTTGCTGTGTGCCCATATCTATGTAGCTGCTGCCACCTGCAGGGTCGATTTCTACTTGCATAAACTTGCCATTGACTCCCCATTTGATGCTGGTAAAAGTGCCTGATACGGGTGTGCCATGCCCAACATTTACACTGAACATACCCTGTGTGTTAGTGGTCACACTATGTGTTTCGCGATACTTTATTGCACCTGAGGATACGCTATCTCGTATAGTGAACCTTACTGAGATGGCTGTACTTGCTAATAGAGATCCACTGCTATTACGTGCTGCTGCTTGGTAGGGTATGCCCATTGGGGCC
>CAZRPA010000195.1:0-7213 GCA_964601855.1 uncultured Flavipsychrobacter sp.
GTCTGATAAACATTAGCCAGTTACCCGATACGCTGCATTTTTCGCCGTTGTTGGTATTATTTTCTGACAAACAACCACGTGTTGTACAGAAAAATGCGATCAAAAAAAAAGGTTCAAAAAATCCAAGCCTTGTCATTGTCGCTCTGATAAGGCAATGCTGTGCTATACTTGTGATCTTCCGTTTGTGCGCATTATTTGGCTTTTAAACAGCTATCGTAAAGATACATAAGTATTGTTTCTCTACATCTTTGCTGTTTTTTATTCTGCTATTATTCCGTGTGATTTGCCCTACTCGAGGTTGTTGGTCAATAAGACCAACAACGGCGGGAATGAGAAAAAATGAGCGCAGTCTTACCACCCCAGCCGCAAAAACTGGCTTCGCCAATGTTTTTGTGGCATCCCCTCCTAAAAAAGGAGGGGAGTTCTGGTGTTATCTGCTCGTGGGTGTGTGTTCCCCCTCATTTCGCGAGGTTGCCACACCCCGAGGGCTAGCGCACAGGGCTGGGCTCGGGGTTAGCAATGACCCTCATTTTTATAGGTTTTTTATGGTATTTTATAGGCCCAGCTCCTCATTGCCCCGCCAGTACAAGAGAGCGACGCAAAGCCCGCTGCTGGGAGTGCTGTGGATGGTAGCCCCAAAATAGAAAATCAGTAAAGAGTACTTACCTATCCCCAAAGCCTATGAGCAATATGGCTACTACTGATAGTAGTAGACCGATGATGCGCCAGCGGCCGGCGCGCTCGCGAAAGAAGATGATGGCGGCTATGGAGGAGGCTACGAGTATGCTGATATTGACGAGGGGTATGGTGGCGGAGCTCTGAAACTGGCTGCTGTTGAGGGCGCGGACTAGAAAATAGATGGAGAAAAAATTGGGGATGCCGAGGCAGATGCCTGCTACGACATTGCGCCACTGTAGCTGCTGCTGACCGGTAATGATCAGATAACCTACTACTAGCACTCCTGCAGCGCCGGCGGTGGCAAAACAAATAATGGTGCCTGCTGCCTGTGCAGATGGGGTGCTGAGGAAGGAATGCTGAATGTAATTGACTAGGGTATCGAGCCCACCACTAAACAGAAACAACATGGCGGGCCAGAAAAGGCTGGGGGGATTGTTGTTTTCGTCGGGCGTGCGGGTAGTGAGGTACATGGCGGGTAGTGCCAGCACTATGCCGGCTATCTTGCCTATGCCCAAAGCATCGTGATAGAGGAGGATAGATGCTATGACGGGTATGACTAGCGATAACTTGCTGGCTATGACGGTGGTGGTCATACCATCGACCTTGGTGCAATGGGCGGTGAGGTTGAAGATGGATATAAAGGCTATGCCCATGAGGAGGGTCCAGGGGAACCAAGGTGCGTGCAGGGTGGTGGTGGTGAAGGGCTGAATGCCGGTGAAGAGCATGCCGGTGATGACACAAACTACGTAGTTGAACACGATAGCCTGCATGGAGTTGATGTTGTACTTGGGGTATAGCTTGAGCACGGCAGATACCAGCACATTGAACAGGACAGTAAGTATGAGGTAGAACAAGGTGTGTGTTTGTGTGGTGCTTATATGGCTTTCTTCTCTTCTATGAGGGTTTTGATGTCGCCTATGATTTTGTCTATGTCTTGGTCTTTGAGGCCGTCGTAGAAGCCACGTACCCTGCCCAGGTGGTCTATGAGTATGTAGTGTTTGTCGTGTATGAAGTCTTGGTCTACGCTGAGGCCGGCGGTATCGTCATCGGCACTTATTAGGTAGCTGTAGCGAGCCATGTCGTAGAGTTCTTTTTTGTCGCCGGTAAGGAACATCCATTGCAGTGGGTCGGCATCAAATTTCTGGCTATAGGCTTTGAGGGCTTCTACTGTGTCCTTGAGCGGATCGACGGTGTGCGATAGGAAGATGACGTTTTTGTTGCCCTTGAATTTTTTGTAGATGATATTGAGGTTTTCGTTCATTTTGGGGCAAATGCCTTTGCAGGTAGCAAAAAAGTATTCTACCACTACTATTTTATCTTTAATGTCGTCGTTGGTGATGGTTTTGCCGTCTTGGTTGATGAAGGCAAATGGGGAGATATGGTGGTTTTGGTCGTTGCCGATGATGGGTAGGGGAGATATCTTTTTTTGTTCGTTCATTACTTTGAAGTAATATCCTAAAAAGCCAATACCCAGCACTATAAAAAAGGATACTAGTATGATCCCCATTTTTTTGTTGTTCATGGGGCAAAGGTAAGTAAGAGTGGATGAATAAATAAAAAACAAAGCATTGATGTGGGTATTGGAGGTAGTGATAGGTATGCTGTAAACTAGTGATATGCAACTAAATAGGAGGGTAAGGGAGAAGAAGAAGTGTGGAGAATAAAAATTTGGGTTTTTGTTTTACTTTTTCCATAATTTAGTATTATTTTGCGTAACATGAGGATACTATGAGTAGCCTGAGTTGCTATTTTGTGTATGTTCATTATTTGAATGTATTATTTGTATTATCTGAAAAGTTTAAGCGTATTATCTAATTTTTACTTTCATGAAAAAGATAGGGTTGTTGTTGTTGACAGTTTGTGTGTGTCTGCTGGCAGATGCGCAAACCACTATTGATATATTTTCTACTGGTCCTTTGGGGTCATTTACCACTGGTAACAGTTCTAATACTACCCGTACAGATAATAACATAGTAGCTCAGGCGTTTGTGCGCAGAGGCTATGCGGTGTTTGATTTGAATGCTATACCTGCATCGGCAGTGGTAACATCTGTGGAGCTACGATTTAATGTGGCTACAACAACTGGAGGTGGAGGATCGGGCTGGGTGACACGTGGTTATCTGGGAGATCTATCTACTATAACTGCAGCTGGTACACTGTATACCACTATGGGCTTGGCGCCGCAGGTATATTCATCGACCTACGGAACTACTACAGGCAATAAAATATTGCCTTCGGATCCGCTAGCAGTGGAATTTGTGGATACCAATATAGGCAGAACAGTATCTATGATATGGTCGACAGGAACAGGCAGGATTTATACAATAACAGGAGAAACAGGAGCGTCAACTACAAGTGGTGTGCATGCACCATTCTTGAGGGTAACGTATAACTGCCCAGATATAACCTCTATAACTGCAACCGCACCAGCTACACCAGTTTGCCCAGGTACTACGTTTTCGCTGACAGGAGCTGCTACTGGTACTATAGCTAGCTATCAGTGGACTGGTCCGTTGGGTTTTTCGTCTACAATGCTTAATCCTACTGTGACAGGTGGATTGCCATCATCGGGTAACTATACACTGACTGTAACGGATGCTAGTGGATGCAGAGCCGCAGCAAGTACGTTAGTGACAGTATATCCTTCACCACTTACTACTATTTCGCCTGTGACAGTATTGGCGTTTTGCGATGGTGACAGTGCCACACTAGATGTGCCAGGGCCAGCAGGTAGTACTTTTCAGTGGTATGATGGTACGACAGCAATAACAGGCGCAACCAACCAGATATACAAAACAGGAGTGACTGGTAACTATAAAGTAGAAGTAACTGACGTAAATGGCTGTACGGGGATAACACCTGTAGCAACGTCTACCGTGTTGTTGTCTACACCACCAGTATCACCCGCAGGGCCAGTGCTGCTGTGCTCTGGAGATAATGGAATATTGTCTGTGAACACCAATGGCGTAACAGCAGGTATTACGTATCAGTGGCAAAGAGATGGCGTGGACATACCAGGCTCGGTAAGTAGTACTCACTTTGTGTCGGTGTCTGGCACCTACAGATGTATAGTTTCGGTAGGTTCTACATCATGCAGTTCTCCATCTAGTGCTACGGTAGTAGATGTGAACGACTATCCTACACCAGTGGTGGCATATTCTGGGTCTTTGTTGAGTACTTCGGGTGTTTTTGCACAGTATCAGTGGTTTATCAATACTGTGTCAATAGCAGGAGCTACCAATGCTACCTATGCGCCTACCACTAACGGTAACTATCGTGTGCGGGTAACAGATGCTAATGGTTGTACTTCATTCTCGGCTGGTTATCCGGTAAACACTGTAGGTATCAATGACATTAACTCGGCAGCTGTGAGTTTGTATCCTAATCCTGTAAGTGCGACACTGCAGATAGCGTATGCTACACCAGTAAGAGTAGTGGTGAGCACAGTAGACGGAAGGATAGTAGTAGACGAGCGTAATGTAAATAGTGTAAATATGGCTGGTAACGCAGCAGGTGTTTACATGGTTACGGTTTATTCGGCAAGTGGCGACCGTTTGCTGGTACAGAAAGTAGTGAAGCAGTAGTAGTTTGAGTGCTATTTATCATGTAGTTTATACTTCTTTTTTTATGAAATTTTTACAGGCACTACTTATAGCTTGTAGCATTAGTTTAGCTGGTAATGCACAAATAATTGCAGTGAATCCTACTGCAGAAGGTGGTTTCGAATCAGGGGCTACATTCACGTCTAACGGATGGACGACAGTAAACCCCACTACTTATGCCAATCAATGGACACTTACCAACAATGCACCGGCTTTTGCAGGTAGTGCAGGTGCGCATGTGACCAATGATACTGTTACTTTCGCCTACACTACTACAGTGGCCCGTACTTGTCATTTGTTTCGGAATTTCACGATACCTACTGGTGCCTCAGATATCAATCTTGGATTTCAGTGGAAGGGATTCGGGCAGAGTGGTGCTGACAGACTATTGGTGTATCTGGCACCAACAACTGTGCTGCCGGTAGCTAATATGCCTGCATCGCCTTCTACCACTATGGCAGGTGCTACATTGATATGGACACAGCCTAGCTATGCTGAAAACTCTTACATACCTGCAACGGTTGCGCTGCCCTCAGGGCTTGCAGGCAGTACTGTGCGGTTGATTTTTACGTGGCAGAACGATGCCAGTGGTGGTGTATCGCCTGGAGCAGCTATAGATAATATATCTGTTACGTATGATTGTGCTACGCCAGCAGCAATATCTGGTGTCAATACTATATGTGCTGGGACAACTACAAATTTTAATACTACATCAACAGGTGGTAGCTGGAGTAGTTCTGATGCAGCTATAGCTACAGTATCGGCGGCTGGTGTGGTGACAGGAATAGGCGCAGGAACTGCTACTATTACCTACACAAGTACCTGTTCGGCATACGTTACCAAAACAATAACTGTACTAGCAGCAATACCTGCTATAACAGGAAATGCACCTATATGCACAGGATACAACGTTACTCTGGGCAATCCGCTAGCGGGTGGTGTATGGTCTAGTGCTGTACCGGGTGTGGCTACAATATCATCTGCAGGGTTTGTGACAGGTGTAGCGGCTGGTACCACAGCGGTATCGTATACTGTGGGTTTGTGTAGTGCGGTAGCGGTGGTTACTGTAAATGCATTACCCGATACAATAACAGGTGATGATACATTGTGTGTAGGCGGTACTACGACTTTTGCGAATGTGGTACTGGGTGGTACATGGTCTAGCAGTTTTGTGACAGTAGCTTCTGTATTGCCTGCATCAGGTCTTATATCAGGTATTATACCGGGTATCAGCTATATTACTTACACCATGCCAGGCGGATGTTTCACTACAAGGCAGGTAACAGTAGTAGATTTGCCAGCTCCTATTACCGGCCCATCGGATCTTTGCCCTGGCTCTCAGATTAACTTATCTAGTGCCACAAGTGGTGGTACATGGACAAGTCTTAACCCAGGAGCAGCTAGTGTAAATCCTACTACTGGTAGGGTGACAGGTATATCGTCAGATGTGGTAACTATAGTGTACACATCTAGGTTTGGATGTTCGGTATCAACAATGATATTTGTAAATCCGGTACCTGCCAACATAGTAGGTGCTAATATATTGTGTGCTGGTACAACAGAAACATATTATAATACTACACCCGGTGGCGCATGGACATCAATGTCGCCTGGCACTGCTACCATAGGTGCTACTACTGGTATACTGAATGGTGTAAACGGAGGCAATGTAGTGATAAGATATACTTTGTCTACAGGATGCTTTACTTCTAAGATTGTAACTGTAACAGCGGCTCCGGCACCGGTAATTACATTCAACAATGTAACAAACACACTTGAGACATCAATGGGCTTTTTGACCTACCAGTGGTATCATAGTGTATATGGTATGCTGGCTGGTGCCACTATATACAAAGTAGCTGGTGTGCATAATGGCAACTATACTGTAAGAGTTACAGACGGTAGTGGCTGTATAGGTACATCTGCACCATTTAACTACAATACATTCTTGAATGTGGCTGACAATGCTGATAAGAATAATGTGGCAATTTTCCCGAATCCAGCTAACAATATGGTGTATATATCTGCCCAACATAAGGTGAACATAGCCATCAGTGGTATAGATGGCAAAGTGTACCTAGAACAGAGTGGAGTGAACGAAGTAGATATTACAGCGTTAAACGCTGGTTTGTATTTGTTGACAGTGTATGATAATGATGGACAGAAGATGACTACAGTAAAATTAGTGAAAATGTAATGTCACTGTGTTTTGCAAAAGTCAATACCATTTTATTTCGTAATTTTAAGCAGATTAAATTTCCAGGAACCCTTAGCAATATTTTAAACCATTTATAGTTTATTAATGAAAAGTCTGTATCTATTTTTAATTGCTTGTTGTATCAGTTTAGTATCATCGGCACAGGTTGTTTATCAGCCTAGTGGAACAGCTTCCTTTACAGGTGCTGGCAGCTACTGTGTAGATTCTGTGGTGGCACCATTGGTGTATACCTATACTACCTGTAGCAGTGGTACTAGTGGTTTGCCATCAGGGTTGGCATGCGAAATAAGATGGTACTATAACACTACCAATTCTACATCGACTGTAGGAGCTACATTAGCCAGCGGGCCAATACCCTTTACATCATCTACCGCTGCTACTGGTTCATTGTCCTACACACCGTCAATAACTGTAGGAGGTAACTATTATTTCTTCTGTGTAATAAGCTGGACCAGTGGTGGCTCTGCTACTTGTACAGGTGTAAGTGGTTCTATAACCAGTGCTACAACCCAGCTCATAACAAAATCTCCGGCACCTATTGTAAGTACTACTACGCCAGATGTGTGTGTAGGATCGTCGATAGGTCTTACCAATGCTTTTTCAGGTGGTACATGGTCGTCTTCTAATTCTTCTATCATTTCTGTAGGTAGTTCTTCAGGTGTTGCAACTGGGGTTTCGGTAGGCGCTGCTACAATTACCTATGAGTTAAGCACGG
>CAZRPA010000196.1:0-7128 GCA_964601855.1 uncultured Flavipsychrobacter sp.
GATCGGGTAAATATTTATTTCTGAAAGTGTAAGCAAAATAAGTTTCTATTTGTTGCATACACTTTTGGTGTGCAGGCGTGTGCCTGTCTGCATACCATTTAGCAGTCCATTCTATAGCAGTTCGTCCGTCCAACATGCCTTTCCAGCCCATGTTTTTTAGAGCTTTATTGCTGTTAAGCAGCAGCAGTTTAGCCTCGTGTGGGGCATTGTTGTTGGTTAGGTCTTTGTAAGCACCAGTGCCATATGCTGCTATAAATATTTTAGTCAGGTCTTCTACCGTCAGCATATCGTCTGGGTCTGGTCCAAAGTTGTAAGCGGTACTGTGTACAGTTGGTTGCTCCATCATTTGGGCACCTAGCAGCAAATATGCACCTAAGGGCTCCAATACATGCTGCCATGGGCGCACAGATGCAGGGTTGCGAAGCCCTACAGTGTCGCCATGGCTTATAGCGCGCACTATATCTGCTACTATCCTGTCGTCAGAGTAGTCGCCACCGCCTATCACATTTCCTGCACGGGCAGCAGCTATCGATTTTTTATGTTGGGCATACGCCTCAGGGTTGAAAAAAGATCGTCTGTAAGAATCTATCACTATTTCTGCTGCCGCTTTGCTGGCAGAGTAGGGGTCATATCCACCTAGTTTGTCATCCTCAGCAAATGGTATTCCTCTTTCTGGGTTGTCATATACCTTATCAGTGGTTATCATTATACCTGCAGTGGTAGTAGGTAGGTTGCGCAAAGCATCCAGCACATGTGCGGTGCCTTGTGCATTCACCATAAATGTATAGGATGGCATATCATACCCCCTGCGCACCAGTGGTTGCGCAGCAAAGTGAAACACAAAGTCTGGTTCATACCGTACTAGCTCTGTTTGCAGTTTTTGCTTGTCGCTAATGTCTGCTATTACTGAGCTATAGCAAAGTTTATCTCCCCCTATTTGATTGTATAGGTCAATGTCTTTTTCAGGTGCTAGTGCATATCCTTTTACATTGGCTCCTAGCCAGTGTAGTATTTGTAGCATCCAAGCTCCCTTAAATCCCGTATGCCCTGTCAGGAAAACACGCTTTCCACTATATGCTTTTCTTAGAAATGCTTCTGTTACCACTTTTTCCATAACGGTTCGGTTTGCCACATTTGCTCCAGTTCTTCCTTGTCGCGTAGTGTATCCATACATTTCCAAAAGCCATGATGTTTGTATGCGGCTATTTGGGTGTCGGCTGCTAGGTCATTCATAGGTTGTCGCTCCCACATTATATCGTCAGCGTCATCATGTAGGTATTGGGCTATGGTAGGCTCCACCACAAAAAAACCTCCGTTTATCCAAGTGCCAGAGTCTTCTGGTTTTTCTTCAAAACTGTTGATAGTACCATTTTCTTCCATTTTTATCACCCCAAATCTGCTGGTAGCTTGTGTGGCGGTCATGGTGCATATCTTTCCGCTTTTTTTATGAAATGCCAGTAGGTCATCTATATTCACATCACTTACCCCGTCGCCGTAGGTCAGCAAAAATGGCTCATTACCTACATAAGGCAGCACCCTTTTTAGCCTACCTGCCGTCATCGTGTCCAGCCCGGTATCTATAAGCGATATCTTAAATGGCTCAGCTGAGTTGCGGTGTACTTCTAGTGAGTTATTAGAAAGGTCTACTGTTATATCTGCATTGTGCAGAAAATAATTGGCAAAGTATTCCTTTATCATATGTGCTTTGTATCCCAGACATATTATAAACTCAGTATGTCCGTATGCGGCATATATCTTCATTATATGCCACAGTATGGGTTTGCCACCTATTTCTATCATGGGTTTAGGGCGCAGTGCCGACTCTTCCGATATTCGGGTGCCTCTGCCGCCTGCAAATATGACTACTTTCATAGCAACAAATATAAGTGAAGATGGTAGATATTGCGTTATTCAATCACAGAAAACCATTAGTGTTACACTACATTAATACTTTTCTAATGAGGGTCTAATGTTGTTGTTATATTTTTCTTTTGTTTGTATTCTTTAGAATGTTATTTTCAATTCATTAACGTTTGGCAAACTGCTAAAATGTACATTATTGACTAAATAATGCGCCCCGACGCTTTATCAGAATTCAGAATAATTTGGATACTTCATTCGTTTGGTTAAATTTGTGTCCGATTCATCACTTAAAAACTGCATTGTGACGTACGATAATAAAAATTTTGACGAAAACAGGAACGATAGCCGTAATGAAAGCTTGTACAGTAAGCGTATAAAAGCTGGAAAAAGAAGAACCTACTTCTTTGATGTAAGAGCTACTCGTGGCAATGACTATTTCATAACTATCACCGAAAGTAAAAAGCGTTTTGATGATAATGGCTATGACCGTCACAAAATGTTCTTATACAAGGAAGATTTTAATAAATTTCTTGCTGGTCTTACCGATACTATCAATTATGTAAAGACCGATTTGATGCCCAATTTCGATTTTGATGCTTTCAATCATGATCACGAAAATGAAGAAAATACTGCTCACATCAGTGTTACAGAATCAATAACTGAACCATCAAATCATACAGAGTCTGCTCCATCTGTTGTTGCCAATGATGACAGTAGTATAGACGACTGGAAAATGTAACATGCCACACAATCTTTCTCTCTCAAACCTTCGCTTTCGCCTGCGAAGGTTTTTTATTTTAAAGACATCTTTACATTCCTGACTACCGCTCTTAGCTTCGATTTCATAATTTCCATAGTGCCCAAATTTAGTTTTGCAGCTTTCATGACTTTTGTAGTTGCTTTGTCTATTGCTTCTTGGTATCTGGTCATGCATACTCCCATTCCAAACTCTGTAGTGGCCAGTTCCACAGCGGCTATCTCTCGTTCCGCTTTGGGTATGCTGCTCAGTGCTACTACTTTGTTGGCGGCATCCATCACATCTCCTATCGCATATACTGCAAAGCATTTTTCGGCATACTTATGTTGTTCAAAATCCTCTATCCCACTCACTCTGGTGCCCAGAAATGCACATCCGGCTGCCAGTGCTTCCATCATTACCAGTGGCATACCTTCAGAGTTAGATGTCAATAGTAGTATATCTGCTTTACCTAACAGTTCATGAACTTTTGCAGCAGGTTGCCAGCCATGAAAGCTGACATTTGCCAATACCTCTTCTTGGTCGAACATCACCGAAAATTCGGATTTCGACTCTTCACTATTGCCTACTATGTCTAAATGAAAACTGAAATTTTTTTCCTTCAGCAAACCACATATTGTCACCACATCCTGAGCTCTTTTTTCATAGTCACTCAGTCTGCCCACAAATATCAGTTTAGTTATCTTGGTGCTGTTTGCTACTCTTTTCCCAGCCTGTATCTCTATGCCACAGGGTATCAAAAAGGTTTTTTCAGCACTTACAGCAGGGTATCGGGCAGCTAATGTTTTTTTTATCCTCCCCGACACGCATATGGCTGCGCTCAGTTGGTGTGCATACTTGCCTGCTATGTCGTAATAGTAGTTTTGGTCGCCGTGCAGCACGCCTATCATTTTATATTTATCTGCCACATTTGCTACCGCTGCCCAGGTTGCACTATCGTCCGATGCTATTACGGCTGTACCCTCTGGTACATGGGCTTGCAATAATTTACTGTATATGTTTGCTCTGTATCGTTCTGTCCCAAACTCAAATTCATATCCTACTTCTTCACTTATTAGTGCCAGTTTGTTTTGGTAGGGTGCCAGTAACTCCTGCATGGTTTCTCGTCCCCCAGCATTTTTAAAGGGTTTTCGGGGGCTTACGGTCACAAAGTAAACTTTCCATCCGCTTTTAGCTGTGTGTATGGCTGCGTCTGCCATCCATCGTGTTACGCCTCCTCGGTGATATGGGTGGCACACAAATGCTATTGCTCTGTGTTGCTGCATAGTAGTATCAGGTAGTGTTGAGGCATCCAAATTACTGTTTTTACTTAATTTATGCGGCTTCTGCTTTTCGCTTTCCAAATAGCATTGTCGATACGTACATTTGCACTCTGTTACACTACATACAATCAATACAAAATGAGCGAAGAAAAATCACTTAATTTCCTTGAAGAAATTATAGAAAGCGATATAAACGATGGTGTTAATGGTGGTAGAGTGCATACTCGTTTCCCTCCAGAGCCTAATGGTTATTTACACATAGGGCATGCTACTTCTATCTGTCTCAACTTCGGGTTGGCAAAAAAATACAACGGAAAGTGCAATCTCCGTTTCGATGATACCAACCCCGTTACTGAGGATACTGAGTATGTAGATAGTATAAAAAACGATATTCGCTGGTTGGGTTTCGAGTGGGATAACGAATTTTATGCGTCCGATTATTTCGAAACACTATACAATTTTGCTGTTACACTTATTGGCAAGGGCCTCGCTTATGTCGATGATAGTACTGCCGAAGAGATAGCGGCTACCAAAGGTTCTACTGTTACTCCGGGCTCTGATAGCCCTTATCGCAATAGATCTGTTGAAGAAAACCTAACCTTGTTCGCCGAAATGAGGGCAGGTAAATACAAGGATGGTGAAAAAACACTTCGTGCCAAGATTGATATGGCTCACCCCAATCTTTTGCTGCGCGATCCGCTTATGTACCGTATCAAGCATGAGCACCATCACCGTACTGGCAATGAGTGGTGTATTTACCCTATGTACGATTTCGCACATGGCCAAAGCGATAGTATAGAAGAAATTACGCACTCCATTTGCACATTAGAGTTTATTCACCACAGGCCGCTATACAATTGGTTTATCGAGCAGTTGGGTATTTTCCCTTCTCGCCAGTTCGAGTTTGCTCGCCGCAATCTTACTTATACTGTTATGAGTAAGCGCAAGTTGTTGCAACTAGTCAATGACAATCATGTGTCTGGCTGGGATGATCCTCGTATGCCTACCATCAGTGGTATGCGTCGTCGTGGTTATCCTGCCGAGGCTTTAAGACGTTTTTCTGATGTTATTGGTATTGCTCGTCGCGAAAACATAGTAGATATTGGGTTGTTGGAGTTTTGCGTGCGCGAGCAGCTCAATAAAACCACCAATCGTGTTATGGCTGTGCTCGACCCAGTTAAGTTGGTAATTACTAACTACCCCGAAAACACTTCCGAATTGTTTTCGGCTGAAAACAACCCTGAAGACCCTGAGTCAGGTACTCGCGAATTGCCATTCTCTCGCGAGGTATGGATTGAGCGGGAAGATTTTATGGAAGAAGCGCCTAAAAAGTTCTTCCGCCTCACCCCAGGCAATATGGTAAGACTTAAGAGTGCGTATATTGTTAAGTGCGATGGTTGTGTTAAGGACGAAAATGGTGTTGTTACTGAGGTTCATTGTTCTTATTTACCCGAGAGCAAAAGTGGCAATGATACTAGTGGTCTTACTGTTAAGGGTACTATTCACTGGGTGAGTGTTGCTCATGCTCACACAGCACAGGTTAGGTTATACGATAGGTTGTTCAGGGTCGAAGATCCTTCTAATGAGGATGGTGATTTTAAAGATTACATCAATCCTGATTCTATACAAGTGTTGAATGAAGTATACATCGAGCCTTCATTGGCTGCTGCTACCCCAGGCTCTAGTGTGCAGTTTATGCGCAAGGGTTACTTTTGCGTAGATACGCTGAGCACTCCCGAAAATCTCATTTTCAATCGTACTGTTACGCTCAAAGATGCTTGGGCTAAGGAGCAGAAAAAATAATTTGCTTTTATCTATATAAATCAATACTCCGGCTGTTTGTTGCAGCCGGAGTATTATTTTATGAGGTTGTTTTCAGTACCCGTTCATCTAGTCTTAGTGGCAAAAGTTCTGATATTTTCACTGCTCCAAACAATGGATGTGATGGGTTAATGAGGTAATTATATTCTATATCCATCAGTACAGATGGTACTGCCATTGCCAGGTACTTTCCTTTTTTTACAAATTCATCACCTATTTTTTTCAGTAAGTCTGGTGCCGGATTTTCGTACCAGTTTTTGGGTAGTTCTTCTGGCTTCAGTTTTAGTATGGCTGCCTCTGGCAGCGATATTGTAGCCATGCAGTATCTGTTAGTGGGTAGTTTGCCTATGTGCACTACTGCTTCTAGCAGCGCCAGCGATGCACTTTGGGCGGTATATAGCATGTAGGTGTTTTTGCTGTTCCATCTTGCTCCATATAGTGCTGCCCCTTTTCCTGACAGGTCGTTTATATAGTTGCAGTCTCCTATTCTGTATACTATCATTAGGCAAATATTCCGTTTTGTATCCTTCCCAGTTCGTCTGTTATCATAGCTATTCCCAGCGATGTATCTAGGTAGTCTTTGGGTTTTTTATTGCCAAAGGTGGCTAGCTGTGTGTTCATCCATTGTCTGAATTCAGGTATGCTACCAAACACTTCTTCTCCTCTGGTATATAGCCTTGCTAGTTCTACCATTCGTTCAGATTGCTCTTGCGATAGTTTTTGGCTGGGGGTATATCTCCGTAGTGTCCTATCTGATGTGTGTATAATTGCTGCCATTTCAGTCATGCTTATGTCTGTTATAGTCATCAGGTTGTCCATTACGCGTCTGGGTACGCCGGTTCTTATTACGTCTATCAGGTCGTTTTCATTTTTTATGGTTCCATAGTCTTTTTTGCCTATCATCCCCATCATACCTATGGTTCTCATGGCTGTGTTGGTGTAGGTTATTATGGGTTCTTCTACTGTTGTTGGTTCGGTTGTAGGTGCTGGATAGTTAGGGGTTATTTTTTTTTCGCGTTTCATTTCCGGTCATTTGTCCCCAAAGTTAGGTCATTTTTCTTGTTTTCTAATTTTTTCCTTTATTTCCCTACTATCATACTTATTTCTACATTTACTCCTCTTGGCAGGCCAGATACTTGTACTGTTTCTCTTGCTGGTGGGTTGTTTGTGAAGTAGGTTGCGTATACTTCGTTTACTTGTGCAAATTGTCCCATGTCGGTAAGAAAAATACTGGTTTTTACTACGTCTTCAAATGTGGCGTTGGCTGCGGCGAGTATGGCTTGCAGGTTTTCCATTACTTGTTTGGTTGCTACTTTTATGTCGTCTGTTATTATTGCTCCTGTTTGGGCTATCATTGGTATCTGCCCAGATATGTACAGGGTATTTCCGTATTGTACGGCTTGGCTATATGGCCCTATTGGGGCT
>CAZRPA010000197.1:0-7028 GCA_964601855.1 uncultured Flavipsychrobacter sp.
GTCATTTTAAGTGCCTTATCTAGTATTTTGTAATAAGGTTCAGTGCCCTCGAAAGGTGTAGTTAAGACTGGTGTTCCTACGCTTGCTACATGGTAGGTATCCATGGGCATTTCTTTGCCTGCCTTTATCTCTGCTATATTGTCTATGTCAGTGCCTGAGTAATTTCTGCCATTATAAAAAAACGAACTGTTTTCATGGCATCTTCCCAAGCAACACATTTCGCCTATCTCATTTTCCGAGAATTCTTTACTCAATTTTGATTTCACATCATCTTGAGTGCCGGCTGTAAGGCAGGAGCTACCATTACATAGGTATACTTTTTTGCCTTGATTTTCAGGACGCAAAAAATCATAAAAGGTTGCTGCACCGTATACATTGGCACTACCCATCAGAAATTCCTTGGCTAGAGTTTCTGCTTTTTCTTTGGATACTGCTCCCGTTTCTGAGGCTGCAATACCCAATTCCTCAAATAGATTTTCCCTAAGTCCTTTTCTTCCCGATAGTTCACTCAGATTTTTAGACATAATTGATGTGCTTATTATCTACAATATTCACCTGTAATATACAGATTTTCCTAAAAAACGGAAAAAAGTATCGGATAAACACTGCGTAAATAAACAAAAAATCAACTCATCAATTCACTAAGTTCCAGCCATCTCATTTCCATTTCTTCCAGTTTGGTAGTAATCTGTGTGATTCGGAAACTGAGTTGTTGAATTTCATCGTAATTGATAGAAGGATTAGCCATTTTTTCGGCTATCTGATTTTTTTCAGCCTCTAATGTGGGCATGTCTTTTTCTATCTGCTCAAATTCGCGTTTCTCTTTAAAGCTCAACTTGCGTTTTTCTGGCTCAGCTGCTTTAGTTACAGGTGCAACCGGTATTTCTTTTACAGCAACAACAGGTACATCTTTTGTTTTTTCTTTGTTGCGCTCATCTATACGATACTGAGAATAATTGCCCGGAAAGTCGCGCACTACTCCACCACCTTCGAAAACAAACAAATGATCTACCAGCCTATCCATAAAGTAGCGATCGTGCGATACTATGAGCAAACAGCCCTGATACTCGCTCAGGAAATTTTCTAAAACTGATAACGTAGGTAAGTCCAAATCATTGGTAGGCTCATCTAGTATCAGGAAGTTAGGGTTGCGAAATAGAATTGCCAGCAGTTGCAGTCTCTTTTTTTCACCCCCGCTCAACTTTGATAAGTAAGTATATTGCTGATCTGGAGGAAAAAGAAACAATGTAAGAAACTGCGATGCGCTTATGGTACTGCCATCTGCTAGGGGGAAGTTTTCAGCTATGTTTTTTACGAATTCTATGATCCTCATGTCCTCCTTGATCTCTAGCCCTTGTTGCGAGAAATTGCCAAACACCACTGTTTCGCCAATGTTTATTTTCCCACTATCTGCTTCTTCTTGTCCTTGTAGCAAGTGTAGGAATGTGCTTTTACCCGCACCATTTTTACCTACTATACCTATTCGTTCTCCTTTTTTAAAGGTGTAATCAAACCCTTTCAGTATTACTTTTTCACCATAGCTTTTATATACCTTCTTTAGCTCTGCTACTTTTCCACCCAGGCGGGTCATTTTTACTTGCAGTTCCACCTGAGCATCCACTACTTTTTGTTTGGCTCTAGATTCTACTTCATAAAAATTATCTTGTCTGCTCTTCGATTTTGTGGTTCTGGCTTTAGGCTGCTTGCGCATCCATTCCAGTTCTTTTCGGTATTGGTTTTTGGCTTTGTCTATACTAGCAAGTGTACTATCAATCCTAGCTGCTTTTTTCTCCAGGTAGTTTTGATAATCGCCTGCATAGGAGTAAAGATTTTCATTATCTAGTTCCCAAATCACATCACAAACATCTTCCAGAAAATACCTGTCGTGGGTAACCATTAGCAGGGTCACTTTTTGCTGGTTGAGGTAGTTTTCCAGCCACTCTACCATTTCTACATCAAGGTGGTTGGTAGGTTCATCCATTATCAGCAGCACGTGTTTGTGCTCAAAACCTATATCAATTAGCACCTGTGCCAGCGCTACTCTTTTACGTTGCCCGCCAGAGAGGGTTTTTACCTGCTGGTTAAGGTTAGTTATGTTTAGTTTGCTTAGTATTTGGTGTACTTTGGCTTCAAAGTCCCAGGCACTTAGCTCGTCGAGCTTTGCCAATGCAGAAGCCAATACTTCAGGATCTTTATCGTCAGTAGCTATTATTCGTTCATAATTGCGTAGTGCCTCAGCTACAGGGTGTCTGTAATGAAATATGTTATCTAATACGGTTGCTTGCTCGTCAAATACTGGCTCTTGCTCAAACAATGCTACTGTAACATCTTTATGTATCCATACACTACCATTATCTACATTGTCTTTTCCTGCTAGTATTTTCAGCAGCGTAGATTTACCACTGCCATTTCTTGCTATCAGTGCTATTTTATCTCCTTCGCTAATGTGAAAGGTAATGTTTGTAAATAATGGTTTTATACCATAAGACTTCGATATTCGCTCTGCTGAAACGTAATGCATATTGCCAGCAAAGGTAACATGGCTTAGTGAATAGCGTGTAGTTTTTGTTACTAATTACCCCCTCTATTGTTTATACAGTTGTTAATGTAAATAAATACATTAAAATGTAGTTGTGAGTAACCCATTTATTGCACTATATTGCAACTTATATACCCATAGCACTACTATAATTATGAATGTACGATTCTTGGTACTGTTGTTGCTTCTTTTTAGTTTTAATGCATCCTCTCAAACCGATGCTGCAAAACTGATTAGCGATCTTAATGAATCAGAAGATCCTAAAAACAGAATAGAAGCTTACATTGCTTTGTACAAGTATTATGAATTCGGAGATGCGGACTCGTCAATATACTACGCTGAAAAAGGGTTGCAAGAATTTACAAAAAGCAACAACGAAATCGGTATTGCTTCAATGCTTACTTTTTTAGGAATTATAGATGGCAAGCAAGGCAGGATTGTGCAATCGATGGAGAAATACAATAAAGCACTAGATCTGTTTAGTAAAAATAATTACGATAGAGGCACAGCTACTGTGCACAATGCAATAGGGGTATTGGATGGAAGGAGAGGACAACACGTAGAAGCTATTAAGCATTTTGTAATTGCACTGAAGTTATTTGAAAAACTAAATGACAAAGATGGTATTGTAAACACATATCTCAAGCTGGGAGTAATAAACGAACAAAGTAACAATTTGGAAATTGCCCTTGAGTACTACCACGAAACAATGCTACAAATAAATAAGTGGAAAATTAAAGGCACACAACCAATGTATGTGTTTAACAACATAGGTGTGGTGTATGCCAAAATGAATATGATGGATTCTGCGCTAAAGTATTTTGAAATAGCTCTAGCTGGTACAACGGAACCTAGTTTTGAAGAAGTTAGAATTTTAACCCTTAATAATTTGGGAATTTTATATGACAAACAAAATAACGACTCCAAAGCACTTTATTATTTTGACAAAGCATTGCAAATAACTAAAGACAAAAACCTGCCAGAAGATCAAGCACGAATACTGGTGAGCAGAGCATCTGTCATAAGCAAAACAAGCCCCTCTGCTGCTATAGCGCCTCTTAATGAGGCGTTATTACTGGCGCAAATGATAGGTCAACAGTCAATAATGACAGATATATATGAAAACCTATCAGAAACATTTGAAAGATTAGGGAAATACAAAGAATCAACAGAAGTATTAAAAAAACTGATGTCGCTGGAAGATAGCTTGTTTAATGTAAACAAGTCAAAGGAAATTATGAACTTACTTTCTGTTCATGAATTAGAAAATGCTAATGCGAAATTATCTGTAGCTGAACAACAATCCGAAACAAGTAAGTTTAAAAAAAATATATTTCTTGGCTTAGCTATATTTTTGGCTGTTGCTGTCATACTTATGTTTGTGGTCTATAGGCGCACTATGCTACTCAACAATACCCTTACTAAACGAGAAATAGAGTTGAAAAAATCCAATGATGTTAAAGATCGGCTTTTCTCCATCATTGGTCATGACTTAAGAGGTCCCATAGGTAGTATTCCTATTATGCTTGAACTAATGAATGACGAAAGCTCTACAGAAGAAGAACGTACCTACATGTATGAAAGTATATTGAGCCATGTTTATGCATCAAAAGAAACATTAGACAAACTACTTTATTGGGGCGGAGCGCAGATTAAAGGCACAGGGGTAAATAAAATCAATTTCACTGTTGGCGACACTGTTGATAGTATTCTGAAACTGACACATAACACTGCCCAACAAAAAAACATTATCATAATAAATGAAATAGATAAGAGTATAGAATTAGATTCAGACCCAACTCATTTTGATTTTGTACTGCGAAATTTGTTGTCAAATGCGATAAAGTTTACTCACCCCAATGGCAAAGTTATTTTGAGTGCAGCAAAGAGTATCGGTGACAGTGAAGTCACTTTTCGTGTTCAGGACAATGGAATAGGTATACATCCAGATAAACTGAAAGATATATTCAAGCCATTTAGTAGTAGCGAAAGAGGGACGGCTAATGAAAAAGGCACTAGCATCGGGCTAATGTTGTGCAAGGAATTCGTGACAGAAAATGGAGGAAGTATATGGGTTAACTCAGAGCTAGGAGAGGGGTCTTCATTTTTCTTTACGCTCAAGTCTGCTTAATTCCGTTCTTTTTCTGCTAATTCCATTATTTCTTTTGTGCAATAAAATTTAACCCAAAAAAGAAATATTCTCTTCTCACCCCACCAGTTGACTGTATCGTCAATTCTTTCTCCAATAGTTTCTGTGGATCGGAGAACCGATAGACTAAGGGTAAATAATACCGTACATATTGTACAGAATCGGTAGAAATATTGAAACCGTTTTGTTGCATTAGTGATTGCCAATTGGCAAGGCTACGTATATTTTCGTTGCCTATCAATATGTCTTTTTGTAGTTTTTCGTCCCAAATAGTTATTATCCGATTGTTGCCCCTGTACTTATAAAGCTTTGCACGTTGAATTATATTATTACCATTCTCTTCAATAGACAATATTCGACCTCCTGTTCTCAAACAATTATTGAAAATCTGTAACGCATCGTTTATCGGCTCTAGATGATGTAGGGTGTCTTGTACTATTATCCAATCATAGGTATTCGCTGCTGGCTTGTTGTCAAATAAGTTTTCATAAGTACATGTAAACAGAGAGGTGTCGCCATATTGGCTCCAATATTCCTTGCGTTTCTGCACAGTTTCGTAGTAAAACTCTAGTGTAGTGCCATGAGTGGCTAAACCATTCATAGCAAGGTATAAACAAGTAGTGCCATAGCCACAACCACAATCCCAAATAGATAGAGCATCATTTGGGTTTCTACCCTCTACCAGATACTTGTGGATATACCTCAACCGTTGCAAAAAATAATTGCGCCTAAAATGCCAAGAAGACTTCTTTCCCAGAAACTTGTAGTAAGGTTGCATCTCAGTGTGCACTTCCAGCTCTTTTAGTAGCAGTTCAAAGAACTGTTCGGGGGACATCATGTATTTTGGCAAACGATTGATGAGTAAATGAATAAAACAGGGTCAAATGTAACAAGTAAAAAGTAAATAGCTAGAATGGCACTGACCAAAAATCAGAAAGCTATCAAAATTGTAGTGTTTTCACATAAAAACACAGTCAATTATCAGGGAAATAAGCAAATGTAGTTTTAGGGAGTTAATTTTGCATATACTTTCGATGAGGCATAGCAAAAGAGATGTTTTTGTGTACCTGAGACGAGCCTGAATAAGTGATATAGATATGATGCAATTATACCCTGCCAATGCTTTAGATTCATTGGAGTTTTCGAAGATAAAAAATCTGCTGCTCCATAAGTGCCGAACAGATGCTGCACGCGATAGAGTGGACAATATTCGTTTTCATACCCACAAAGACCATGCTATACGCGATCTGCAACAGACATATGACTATCGCAATATATTGATGAGTGGTGATTACTTTCCCAATGATTTCACCCGCAATCTGCATAAAGAACTCAAATTACTATCTATACCTGGTGGCGTACTGAGCGGAGAACAATTGCTTTCTGTGCAGCATTTGGCATTGACAGTGAGGGATATATTATTGTGGTTTAAGAAAAATAACGAACTCTTTGAGTCACTACGGGCAGTTTCTGCTCGGGTTGTTTATGAGAAAAAAATACACGAAACCATATCTGCCATTATAGATGAAACAGGAACTGTACGTGACAATGCATCGCGCGAGTTGATGAGCATCCGTGCAGACCTAGGCAGAGTGAGGAATGAAGCCAGAAAAATGTTTGAAAGTGTGCTTCGTAAACTTAACAAGCAAGGATACCTGGCAGATATTTCTGAAAGTTTCCTAAATGGACGGCGTACGGTGGCGGTATTGGCAGAGTACAAACGAATAGTAAAGGGCATACTACATGGCGAAAGTGACACACAGAAAACGGTATTTATAGAGCCAGAAGAAACAACAGAACTTAACAACGAAATTTTTTCGTTAGAGCGCGCTGAAGGCAGAGAGATACAACGCATATTGGCACAACTCACTAAAGACTTGGCTGTATATGCTCCACTGCTGGAAACTTATTATCACCTATGTGGGCTTTATGACTATATAAGAGCTAAGGCACTACTGGCTATAGATATGAATGGTAATATGCCCAGAGTATCGCAGCACCCGGGGTTTCACCTCGAAAAAGCGTTTCACCCTTTATTATACCTTCACAACAAAAATAGTAACAAACCAACTATTCCACTCAACCTAACACTGGATAGGCAACAACGCATACTTGTAATAAGCGGCCCTAATGCAGGGGGAAAAACATAATGAATTCTATAAAGAGATCGATAGTACTGTTCGTCCTGCCGTTAATGGCCGGGTGCTCGCTTCTCTTTGTCGCAGATCCTGAACTCAGTATTTTAAAATGTGATGTTCGTTTTCCTGAAAGCTATGATTTACTAGCTGCATATGAATCTGATTTTTCTAGGAAAGAAGTCCCACAAGTGCTCTCCAAAAT
>CAZRPA010000198.1:0-7011 GCA_964601855.1 uncultured Flavipsychrobacter sp.
GAAATGGGTCACCAGTTTGGGTCTGATCATACCTTTAACTCTGGTACAGGTGGCTGTGGTGGTGGAAACAGAGCCGCATCTCTTTCTTATGAACCAGGCAGTGGCTCTACTATCATGGCTTATGCTGGTTTGTGCGATGCTGATAATGTACAGAACAACAGTAATCCTTACTTTCATGCTGGCAGTATATCTAAAATTCTTACTTTAATGAACGGCAGTGCCAACTGTGCTGTTCAGACACCTACTGGCAACAAACTGGTGAAATATGGTGCGTTTTCGCCCACTACCTATTCTATACCTTACCTAACTCCATTTGAGCTAACAGCGCCAGTAGCTACCGACTCTATGGGTGACTCTGTGGTGCTGTATGCATGGGAGCAATATGATCTAGGAGGCTCGTCTGGTATGACTTGGGCGGCTACCACTAGTGTGGGGCCTTTGTTCCGCTCTTTCAATCCTACTAAATCTAATGTGCGCGTGTTTCCTAAAATGGCATCTGTGCTAGTAGGTAACCTGAATACCCAATTTGAAAAAGCACCTACTGTGGCTCGTGCCATGAACTTCCGTTGTTTATACCGCAATATCCGCAACAATAAAGGCTGTGTAACCATCCCAGATGAACTGATAACCCTAAATGCTGTTACTAATAGCACTGGTGCGGGCTTCAAGGTAACGAGTCAGGGTACTACTGGTATATCATATACTGGTGGTAGTACACAAACCATAACGTGGAATGTGGTAAGCACTAATACTGCACCTGTAAACGCTACTAATGTAGATATTTATATGTCTACCAATAGTGGTACTACATGGCAGTACCTAGTGGGTAGATTCCCTAATACTGGCACGGCTAGTGTGGTATTGCCTAACCCAGCTACTAACAGCACAACTACCCGTTTTAAAGTAAAAGGTGCTAATAATGTATTTTTCAACGTAAACAGCAACAACTTTACGGTGACTTACAACTCTGGATTACCAGTAACACCTACTGGAGTAGCTGCGGTAGCTGCCCCAGAGGATGTGATAAATGTATACCCTGTGCCTACTGCTGATGTGCTGAACATGAGCGTAAGTGCTAACTCTACTGCTACTGCCTACAACACACTGGGTCAACTGGTGTGGGAAGGTAATGTGAGCGGCACTACTCAGATAAGCGTGGCTACATGGGCTAAGGGCATGTACTACATACGTTTTGTAAATGCTGCTAATGGCAATACTACTGTGAAAACTGTAGTGGTACAATAGGTTTGTAACTAACTAATATTTTATAATAGCGGCTGTAGCTCTGGTGAGTTACAGCCGCTTATCTTTTTAGTGATATCGTATCCTAAAAAGGCTATGCCAGCGACTTTTTTACCAAATCTATTAGTTTGTCTACTTCTTGTGTATTGTTGTAGATGTGGGTAGATACCCTGAGTGAATTAAGACCGTTTTCGTTGACGCCGCGGATACGTATTTTGTGCTCGCCACACATACTTAAGAATTTCTGAAAGTCTACTCCTTTGATTCTAAATCCGTTGACGCCTGCTCTGGATATTTCTTCGGTGGGGGTGAGGAGCTCTATTTTGTCGCCGATGGCTAGGAGATTATCTTGTGTATACTTGCCCAGATACTTTATACGGTCATAGATGTTTTGGGCACCTATACCTTCTATGAACTCGATAGCAGCCAACACGCCTGCATATAGCCCATTGGACTGGGTACCAGCATAATAGCGGTGAGCATTGGGGGCATAACCAGCGGTAGTACATGGGGTGGTCATAAGATCCCACTTGCCGTCGTCGCTACCAGCACCTACTGTGTAGGGTTGTAGTATGTTCTGAAATTCTTTACGCACATACAGGAATCCTGTGCCTTTAGGGCCCAGCATCCACTTGTGGCTGCAACTGGCATAGGTATCGCAGCCCATATCCTGAAGATTGAGGGGTATCATGCCGGGGCCATGCGCACCATCTATTATCGAAAAAATACCTTTATCGCGAGCTAGTGTACATATTTCTTTTATTGGCAATATTTGTCCTTGTGTGCAGGGTATGTGCGGTGTGGCAATAGCCTTTGTCTTGGAGGAGATAAGGTCTGAAATGCGATTGAGGGTTTCGGCGGCTGTGCTGGCGGGAGTGTAGGTACGCACTACTATGCCATGTAGTTTTTGGCGGTTGAGCCAAGGCATTGCATTACCGTGGTGCTCGTGGGTGGTGATGATGACTTCGTCGCCCCGCTTGAGTGGTATGCCCCAGCAACCTATATTAATGCCGTCTGTAACATTATGAGTAAGTGCTATTTCATCTTTGTGAGCACCTACAAACTTTGCTATTTTTTCTACAGTATCTTCCCAGTTGCCATACTGACCGTTCATATCGCTTTCCATCATACCCACCTTTACAGCCTCTATAACTGGGTATGGCGATGGACCAAATGTGCCATTGTTGAGGTAGGTCATGGAGTGGGTGAGGGGGAATAGCTGACGAATGCCCCGCCAATAGTCGTCGTCCTTCTCGTTTTTGGGTGCGCTGCCGCTGTGCATCTGCGCTGTGGCAGATAGCGATTGTAGCTGTGTCAACGACATTGTAGCCAGTGCAGTGGCAGACCTGAAGAAGTTTCTACGAGTAAAATTCATAGCGCTGATATTGAACAACGATAAATATACAATTCATAGTTGATTATATACGTGCTGTTTTAAGAAAGGGTGAAAAATAGATAGTAAATGGTGTTGGGGAAAGGTGAAATTGCCGTTTTATTGCCGTAGCCTTCGCTAAAAAGCTATGGCTACTGATAGGTTTTGCCGGTTGTTTGCCGGTTGTTTCATGTGTTTTGATGGATAACTCGTTGATTATCAATGCTATTTACTTTGCCGTTATTCATGCATTTGCTGGTTCGGTTGTTGTGTTGGGGTAGGGGGCAATATTTGTTTTGATAATAGGGAAATTATTAGCTGACATAACGAGTAGGGGATATATAGGGTAATGGATAAAAACAATACGCTCCAGTAATGTCGCAAAAAGTGCGCCAGCTTCTGTTAATATAGGTGTGGCAATGATAAAGATATCCACATTTTGAGATGTGGATTTATTGCAAGTGAAACCCACTCTTGTACTATGGGTTATTTATTCATTTGCTTGCCTATTGTGGGGAACTACTATGATTGCGGAAACAATTAGGCTGCTAGAAATTGAAGGCGTTAGGTAGAACGATTTTTATAGGCAGTTACAGTTGACTTTTTGGAACAACGATGATTTAATATATTACAAGTAGTACTATTGCGGATTGAAAATATGTAAATTTTTTTGTTATACCAGAAGATTTACTACTTAAATTAGTAGTTTTGTATAATAATTTTTTGGGGGTAGTAGATAGTTGATTATATAACCCACAGGCATACAATTATCTCTATTATTTTAAAAGACATTTATGAAGACATCAGTAACGTTAATAGGATTCAATGAGTAGTCGATATCGAGCATTGGTTTGTTCGGTTTACGCAATAAATAAAATATTCATTGCGTCCAGCAACTGGTTGTTTTGTACTATTTGCGACAGAAAGTGTAATGCATTCGGTAAATCGGGAAAATAGTCGTTTAAGCGACACAACTTAAGTGTATTTATTATTTACCAGCTAGTGTATCATATTCGTTTATTATTTGTTTATGGAATCAAAAAAATTTTTCCTGTTTTTTATTTTGCAATTGATATACTTATGTGTCACAAAAGCTAATGTAAAGCCTATAGAGAATAGTTATTTACATTATACTTCAGTTTATTTTGAGGAAGAGGTAGTTACAGGAGCAAGCAAATACAAAATCAGTGTTAGCAAAGACTCGATCTTCAGCCAAACGGTTTCGGTAAAGAGCAATGCACAAAATGAGATCCCGGTATTTACTGTCGATAATCTTGAGTGGGGGGCTACCTATTATTGGCAAGTAAATGCAATTAGTAAAAATGGGAATTGCATTGCGACAAGCACAGTCCATCGTTTTGACATTGTTAAGATGGAACATGCGACTTTTGGTCAAATAAAATTGCAAACCAATACAAAAAATGGCGGAAATTATTCCAACAATCTAATTTGTTTGGATCAGGCAAGAACAATTTTTGACAGGGCAGGAAAGGCAGTATGGAAATTGCCTATGATCAAGGGGGTAGTAGATAGTATAGTTTTGATTAGAGATATAAAATTGACGCACGACAACACCCTAACCTTTTTAACCGATAAAGATGCGTGTGAAATTGATTTTGAAGGAAATGTACTTTGGAAAGCGCCGCAACCATTTGTACTAAATGGGAAAAACATAGGCTATCATCACGAATTCATAAAAGATAGACATAATTGTTATTATGTCTTAGGCAGGTACACCGGATACAGAAAAATACTGGAAAAAATACCAGACGAGGTTTTAAATAATCAGGCAAACATTTTAAGAACAGACAGTGGAATCTATAATGCTACTGAACTGGGAGTTATATTGAAGTTTAACCAATCAGGAAAGCTACTTTGGTACTGGGATTCAAATGAGTACTTACAAGATGTGGATTTGAATTATAAAAAAACAGCTGAACATTTCCCGAATTTCAGTACACATACAAATGCTTTTAGTGTCAATGATGAAGGTACTTACGCTTATTTAGGTATGCGGGACTTATGTCGAATTGTAAAGATAGACATCGAGACAAAACAAGTAGTTGCGGCCTATGGCGAAAAGTACCCATCAGGAGATGTGACTTTTCCTGATTTATTCATGTTTCAACATGATGCTCGTATTACATCGGATAATAGAATATTCGTTTTTAATAACGATGATGTAAATGCAGGAAAGACATCTTCTGTACTTATATTACAAGATAGGATACAAAAAGGAGAGCAGGCAATTAATTGGAGCTTTGATATAAATTTTGATACGCTAACAACTGGAAAAGCTGCGAGTGGCGGGAATATTAGTGAGTTATCCAACGGTAATTTGCTTGTGTGTGCTGGTGCTTTAAACAGAATATTTGAAGTTACACCATCAAAAAAAGTTGTTTGGGATGCCTTTTCATTTTGCAAGAAATCAACGGACACAGATTGGCAACCGCTCGTTCAGTATAGGGCTTGTCCCATCAAGACCATTGTACAAAGGCACCTGTTTGTAAGTGATGTTAAGTATAGTGTTGAAAATAACAGAGTTGATTTCAAGTTAAATAATACTGGCAATATTGATGATGCCTATAGAATTGATTTCATCAATAATGAGGGCAAAAGCGAATTTTCTGTGATAACGACCGAAATACAAGCGGGAGGTTTTAAGAGAAAAGGCATCAATTTACCAGTTGCAAGTTCGAAAAAATTGAGACTGAAGATAGTATCGATAACAGATCCGTTTATTTTTTCAATTAATCAACTATAGATGTTGGTAATCTGTTCTATCGGGAGATTATGTACAATGAAATTGTGTGTTTAAGATAGTAGTGAGGTTTTAAAATGGATGAAAGTTCGACTTGCGTTGTCTTTTAGTAATAACAAGTCATTGGGGCAGATTGGAAGAATTAGAAAACAATTCAGAGTGTATCATATGTGTCGATGTGCTATCAACGGATTCGTACCTATGTAATATAATTTAGTTCATGTATATATTATTCTTATGAAAAAAATTGCGCTTACTTTCTGTTTGCTGTTTGCTTTTCAAGCAATCATTCATGCACAGTGTTCCACAACTTTTGCGACCACCCAGGATTGCCGTTACGATCCTATTACTTCATTTTCGATGGGAGGCGTGGCGTCTGTGGGAAACGGCAATACGTATGGTAGTTGTAATTCAAATGGCTATTATTCGTTTGCCACCCCTGTTAGAACCTTGACTATTGGCTCAACTGTAGCTTGGACTGCTTCAGTGGGGCATGGTATTTATTCGAACGGTGTAGGTATATGGATAGATTTAAACAACAATGGTATTTATGAAGCATCGGAGTTTGTTGATTCTTCGCCGCTAGCTTTGACTCACAGCCGTAGTTTTGTCATGCCAAGTGGCGTTACCGGTGTGCCGTTGAGGATGCGTGTAAGAAGTGTATACAATGCCCTACCATTGGCAGGGCAAGCTTGTACCAATGGCATTGGGTCCGGATACGGAGAAACAGAAAATTATTTTGTTACGCTCACCGGAGGCTCCTCTTCTTTGTCTGCTACTACTACTCAAACAAATGTAACGTGTAATGGCGGCACCAATGGCTCTGCTACGGTAACAGCCAGCGGCGGTACAACACCATATGGTTATTCATGGGCGCCCTCGGGTGGCACAGCCGCGACGGCTACCGGTCTGGCAGCTGGTACCTATACGTGTACGGTTACAGATGCCGCATCGGGCACTGCAACAGTAACAGCTACTATTACGCAGCCGGCTGCATTGACGGTGACCGGCACTAACACACTTTGCGCTACCACTACACTTTCCGCCAATCTGAGCGGCGGCACATGGAGCAGCAGTAATACTGCTGTAGCGACAGTAGGCAGTACGGGCGTAGTAAGTGGTGTAGCGGCGGGAACTGCTATAATAACTTATAATCATACCTGTGGCAGCCCAACAAGAGGAGTAACGGTGAATTTGCCCAATTCGGGAACGATCAGTGGATCAACTAGTGTATGCGTGGGTGCGACAGCGCCCCTCAGCACCACCGGCAGCGGCGGTACGTGGAGCAGCAGCAGTGCCAATGCTACTGTATCATCGGGTGGGGTTGTTACTGGTGTGACTGCGGGTACTTCAAGAATCACCTATACCGTTACTAATGGTTGCGGGTCTGCTTCTAGTACTTATACGGTATCTATTTCAGCGCGACCTACCATAGATGTAGTGGGCGATACAACTATTTATGCAGGTTCTGCTACGTCGCTTACAGCCAATGGCGGGGAAAGTTATATGTGGTCTCCCGGCACAGGGTTGTCCGCAACTACTGGTGCAACGATATCGGCAAATCCATCTACTACTACCAGCTACACGGTAACCGGTACCAACAGTGCTGGCTGCAGCAATACTGCTATAGTTACCG
>CAZRPA010000199.1:0-6934 GCA_964601855.1 uncultured Flavipsychrobacter sp.
AAATTATGGAAAAATTGTTGGTAAATATTTCGTTGTATTAGACGTAATAAAAAGCAACAAGTATACAGCATTCTCTGGTTTGCGCTCTTATTATATGAAACTATATGAGAAAACAAGTGGAGATACTTTGTATTATAAGTACACGAATAAATCTGAGAATTCATTCCCATTCATTGTTCAGGGATATTATGAGAAACAAAGAAAAATGCATCTAGGTAATAGCTATCATATCTGTAATCGTGACGCATTCAGTGAAAAAAAAGATTACGTAACAGGGAAAAATATTAGCAAAATCTTAGGTGATAAATGGAAATGTAGCGATGTTGTTGTGAATAATGAAGAATTTGGATTGTCACTTTTGTTTGAAAATTCAATTGGGGAAAAGATATCTTTAAATAGTGAATTATTTATGGAGAACATTCCATGGCATTGTACATCAAATGAAGGTAAATTATTCACAAATAAGTTTGGGAAAGATAAATTCAATTCAATTTTAAGTGGCAATGTTAAGATAGGTTACAATAAGGAAATGTGTAAAATAGCTTGGGGAGAACCAGATGACGTTAACAAAACGACTAATGTTCGGCGTGCTTCAGAACAATGGGTTTATAATAATGGTAGCTATCTTTACTTCACTAATGGAATATTGACATCCATTCAGAATTGACTCATTTATACTATATAGATACTTAGTGAGATGTGTAAAGTAATGTTAAGCATATTTATTTTTCTGTAATTATTTTGTTGAAGTCTTCATATTTTAATAGATCATTTTTTGTGCATGCTAAAACAAAAGAATGTTGTGACAAATACGTCCATGAATTGATAAGATTGAATTCATCCTCAGAAACATTTTTGAATGTAATTGGAGTATTCGAAAGGTTTAATTTAACATCCTCTCCCTCATAGAAAGGTTGAATTTTAAGGCAGTATTCTTTACTTAATGGGAAATACAAAATTGTATCGTTTCTTAGGTTCGTACAGTAAGGATTAGGGACTATTTCCCAAATTCTGTCAGAGTAACCATCTATATTAACGGTAAATCCAGGGTTGTCTGAGGTCAACCAATTTTTTTCAATTGGTGTTTTCAATATATTCCATCTCTTTGAAGATAACTCTAAATCATAGTAATTTAGAACCCAGTCGCATATATCCGTATTAGTTAGTACGTTAAGATGTTCTTCACGTAACTCAAAGCTGTCAAAATCAAAATTATATCCTACTTCTTCTAACTCTCTTTTGAACATTTCCCTCCATGAAACGCTTCTGATTTTAGAATATATGACCCACTCTAATATTTTTATTTTCAATGAGTAATCTGTGATTTCCTTTTGTTTATTAATTTCAGCTATAATATAGTTGTAGTTTGGTTCTATACTTCTAGCAAAGAATAGCTCAATTTCTTTTGGATTTGTAAATAATGTACTATCATAAAAATTGTTTTTTGTAAATATTGAACTGCCAGAATCTCTTTTCTCTATTCTTTTTTTGTACTTGTGTTTACAATGAAGTACCCAGAGATTATTTCCATCACCATACTTGGAAAAATGTTTCAAGTATGTTTTAGGTAATATATGTTGTCTGGAATGATCTTTTACATTCATAAATGGAAAGGGATAAAATAAACAAAAAATAAATATATAATAATAAATTAATTATATTGCTCTTGAGATCCATTTGGCTACTTTGCAATGCAGGATGAGTTGGGTACACAATTAGGATGCTAAATAAACTGTAAATAAAATTAAAAATAAATCACTAAGGAACACGAAAATAAATAACTGTTTCCGTTGTTTTGCTGAACCTCGTGCATTTGGAAGAATCATAATACATAAAATTATACTTTTCATAAGTTGGGTGTTAATTTTGTAAATATAGTGTATATCTTCATGATAATTTTCAATCTATTTTTGTCGTTGGATTCTACCACTAGTCCCCTTTTGTAACGGTGATGCTACGGAATGGCTTTTGTAACGCACTTAACCCCATTTACTAACCCCTCTCTCTAGCCAGTGAGCCCTAAGGCAAAACCTTCATAACAAGAAGCATGTAACTACACTGCACCCATCAGTATTTGTTCAAGTTTATTATTTACGCTGGTAAAGCCTTTGTTTGTTGTTCCTTTTATTTGCCCTATAAAGTTGATATACCCTACCAGTTTATTCATAAACATTGCTCGGTGCAGCTTGTCGGGTAGGTTGGTTAGTTTTAAGTGTTTTTGGGCAGCATTATCTAATCCATTTGTTTCCAAATCGTGCAGCATTGCTCTTACTTGTTTTAGCAGTTTGCGGTCTACATTTACTGTTTCATTTACTGTTAGTCCGGTTACGGTTTGTTTTCTATTAGATGTTACAAGCCTAACTTTTTTCTCATTAATGATGAAACCACAATCTTGTATGATATGGTTAATGCCGTTTCTAATATCGTCGGTAAACGCTTGGTTTGATGAAAAGGTTAGGTCATCGGCATAACGTGTATAGGTAAGTGAATGTGCTATTGCGTGTTTGTAGAGCTGTGTGTCAAGATCCAAACAAGCAAAATTGGATATAGCAGGAGATGTGGGTGCACCTATAGGCAGGGCTCCATTTAGGGTAGTGAGCAATGTAAGTGCAGTAGCTATCTGTTCGTTGTACCCAAATAAAGGAGAAGAAAAAACATCAAATACCTGCTTTGCGCTGATATTGGGAAAGAAGTCTTTCAGGTCCATATTCAGTACATACTTTTTTTGCGTGTGCGCTATTGCATTGGCGGCAATATTGCATTGTTTGTCTGTGCCAAGGTTTATAACAAATCCATGTACCTCAGCAGGCTTCACAGACAGATAGTAAGCCTGCAAGTAGTTATTAAGTCTCTTCTGAATCTTTTTCAGTTCTTCATCTGGAGCATAGATATCGCGCCAGCCGCCTTTTTTCTTTTTTATTTGGTAATGTTGATAGGATGGGTTGTTGATGATTTTTTCCAGACCATAAAATGTCTGCCCAAGGAAGGTGGATAAATCTATAGGGCTATCTACAGATAGCAGCAACAAGACATCTAATTCATGTTTATCGAAATCATAGAGATAAGCCGATAACCTCTTGCTTCTTCCTCTGAAATATTTCCAGACGTACTTTTTATACTTTTTAGATGCTGCCAGTAATGCTGTAGATGTTTTCATAAAAATAATGGACCGTTGCTGATTATCTATTTTTATAACCCGTTTGTGAGAAGCGGAACGCAGTGAGCATCGCAACCAAACGAATAATTCCTTCATTACGAAGTGGGCTGCAGGAACACAACCGCAAAGTCTTGATCAATGACTCATAATCTTGAAGCAACGGCCCATTATTTGCTACTATTTTAATCATAATGATATTCATTTTTTATGAATTTCCTCTGTGCGTTTGGCAGTAAAGGAAAAGTCCGGAATGAATAGTTTTGACCCTTCGTATGAATCTTCCATGTCTATAAAACCTGTTTTTGTGCTAAGCATCTGTATTTTAGCAGCACCCATATTTCCATATTTGTTCTTAGCTATCTGCAGGTGTGTTTCTCCTTCGGTAGTTTCTCCCATTTCATCGTCAGTTATTCCGTGGTATTCCGGACAATACATCATGATAACTTTATCGGCATCCTGCTCTATACAGCCACTATCTCTGAGGTCAGACAATACTGGAATTTTTGATTCCTTACGTGTTTCTACCGACCTGCTTAGCTGGCTGGAAGCAATCACTACCACACCAGTTTCATTGGCTATTGCTTTTAGCTCTCTGGTAAAGTTGCTGATTTCTTGTTCACGGTTCCCTCTGAATCTGCTTAGCGAAACATGCTGCAGGGTGTCTACTATTATAACCTTTACACCTGTTACCTTTATTTGGTCCATGCATTGTTGCCTGAATGACGATAGGTTATTTAGACTTCCGCCATTGATGTATATGTTGTGAGTATTCAAAAGCTTACTTATCTCAGCAATTTGTTGTTTCTCTCTGCTTGTAGCGAGTTCAGGTTGTAATACGTGCTGTAAAGGGATATTGGCAAGCGTAGAAATACATCTATTGACAAGCATAAAATCGGGCAGGTCGTAACTAAAAAACAGCACAGGATTGACCCTTGATATATTGAGAGCAAGATTTATCAACAACTGTGTTTTGCCCACAGATGGCCTAGCACCTATTACCACAAACTCTCCAGGAAAGAAACCGCCAATTATTTCATCTAAATTTCTAAAACCAGTTCTCAGTATGTTGTGTTTAAGCTGCCCCGCCAGCAAGGATGTTACCTGATCATTATATAGCTGTGCCAGTGATACGGTATTATAAGTTGCGGATGTCTGTGGTTTTTCTATCACTAACCTAAGTTGCGTTATCAGCTCACGTTCGCTGATGTCAGGTTTGGCAATAATGTCTATTAGCTCCTTAATTATCTCTTGTCGCATATTGGAGAATTACTGATAAAAACGGTAATACTATGAATACACAATTTACTCCCTAAATTTCTGTAAAACAACCAATGTGGATAACTAAGTATTTCCATTTTTCCCTGTTTGCAACCCACTATACAAATACATCTATTTTTTCAACGCCATTTACACATAATACATAATAGGGGTCAATTCAGCATATCATACAAGGTGCAGTAGGTTTTCTATGTTATTGTTTACATTTGTTTACTGTCAAAATCATATTCACCTTATGAAACCAACCTTAGCATTACTGATGTTACTACCTCTTTTTGCATCCTCACAGGAAATTGTAGACAAGGTAAACACTGCCAAATCTAAAAAATTTGAACTTTGGGCAAGTGTGGGATATGGAAATAGTACGCCACTGAAAGTAAAAAAGCTAGACCCTAATTATATGGGTTACGCTGCCTCTTACGATAAGTACTTTTCTACCTACCTAAAAAGTAATTACACCCCTGTTTATTCACTAAAAGTAGGCGTTAGGTTGTCTCAGCGTATTTCTGTAGGTATTAGGTGCAACATACAAACTGTACTGTATCAGTATGAGCAAAAAGTGCCTCCTAATATAAGGCTGAGTTCTAATTTTCCTCTTTACGAAAACAATGACCGTTATTTTGGTAACCCTATGTTGCAGCTAGGGGCATATGGCAAATATGTGCTACCACTGGGCAAATTTTCACCTTACCTTTCCTTACAGACTTCTTGGGTTCATTCAGATGTAAAAGTGACCTTAAACAATCTAAATCCCGGATCTGAACAATATAATGCTATAGGCTATGGTGGGGCATTGGGTACACAATACCAACTCACTAATCGTTTGCATCTAACTGCTCAGGCTGAGTTGATTCAAATGCAATTTGGTAATAACTACAGCATGTCGCAAAAATCTATTTCTTTAGGTATGATGTTTTTATTCTAGAGCCTAGTTGTACCGTTCACAACCCACGAACTGAAAAACCATCATCAGTAACATATCACCTGTTTCTCATCAATTCCTCCCTAAAGCCATGTTTCACTAAATAGGCTTTCGATTCATTTGCTTTTTTTAATGAAAAACGGATCATTACCCTAATTTGTTATATCACTGCTTATAATGGCATTGATAGGTGCTTTTTTTGATTTTTTGCTTAGCTAGCTGTTGCATAGTAATGTTATTATATTTTTATAGAAGGGGAAAATGTTGCTAAAAAAGTGTAAAAAACAGAGTATTTGTTGTAAATTTGTAATTCACTTACAAAAATGAGCATAAAATGCTGGTAAATTTTAGTGTTCAGAATTTTTCATCTATCAAAGACAAACAAACATTGTCTTTTGAGGCCGATAAATCTAACCATTTAGAAGATTATTTGGTAATACACTCACCCAATGGATTAAGGCTGCTGAAGCTAGGGCTTATATATGGCGCCAATGCATCGGGCAAAACAAGTATTCTTAAAGCTATTGACTTTTTAAGACACCTAGTGTTGGAGCCTGAAAGCAAAAAAACAGATAGCTTGAAGTTCAACCCATTTCTGTTTGACAAGAGTTCTCCCAATCTCCCCTCTGTTTTATCTATCGATCTCCTACAAAATGGAGTGAGGTATGTATATGAAGTGGAGTTTACCAAAATTGCTGTACTAAGAGAAGAGTTGTATAATTATAACCCCTCTAAAGCATCGGTATTCAAACGCACAACTGATATAGATAAGCAGCTTACCGAAATAAAGTTTGGCAGCAAGATATCTGTAGATAGCTCTTTTAAGAAGTCGCTGGAGTCTAACACACTTTGGAACAACACTGTATTGGGTGGTTTCCTGAAAACAAATATTGAACTAAAAGAACTAAAAGATGTGGTAGATTGGTTTGATGGGTACCTCAAACCTGTTGTTGGTTCGAGTACAGCATTAGACAATTACATCACTGCCCAAATTGACTCATCTGACATTAACAAGCAAGACGTAATTTCAATTCTGAAAAAAGCTGACTTTAATATATCAGACATCATCATAAAAAGAGAGAAAAAAGAAATACCAGAAGTTTTTTTGGGTTTGCTGAGAGAAATAGAATCAGCCTATGAAGTAAATAATTTAAAAAGCTTTGCAAAGAATACATCTTTAAATATTGAAATAGAGCACACAGTAAACAATGAATCGTACAATTTGCCCTTTTATCTAGAATCTCAGGGTACTCAACGCTATTATGGAATGGCGGGCTTGTTGAGTCAGCTAATCAGACACTCTATAGCTATACCTATCGATGAACTAGAATCTTCCTTGCATCCAGATTTGTTGACTCATTTCCTGCTTTCGTTTATTATTAATTCTAAATCTTCTCAGATCATAGCTACCACGCACAACCGTGAAATACTGAGCAATAGAGATATCTTCAGAAACGATTCTATATGGTTTACCTCTAAAGATGAAAGCGGAGCTACAGACCTCTATTCTTTGTCAGATTTTGACAGCTCAGTAATAAGGGATACCAGCAGTGTGTACAATGCATACAAAATAGGGA
>CAZRPA010000200.1:0-6869 GCA_964601855.1 uncultured Flavipsychrobacter sp.
ATGCTGGGCGAAAAGGAGCTTGGTGTAAATGGAATAACTGGTGTTTTTTTTCTAATATTATCTATTATAGGCTATGGTCTGTCTAGTGGTATACAAATACAAATGGCAAGGCGAGCAGGAGAGGGAGATGAAAAAGGGCTTTCTCAGTTATTGGCCAATGGGGTTATGTTGTCAGTGTTGTTTTCGCTTGGCTTAATGTTACTGACATTGTGGTTAGTGCCATTTCTGTTCGGTTTCAGCCTTCAAGATGAGGGCAACTTTGAGCTGAGTGTCAAGTTTATCTATACAAGAGTCTGGGGTTTGCCTTTTCTGATGCTGACACAATTATTGTATTCTTTTTTCATTTCCATCAATCGGTCCAAGATGCTCATTTATGGGTCTGTTGCTGCCACACTTGTCAACATATTGCTAGACTACATGCTTATTTTTGGCAAAGGGGGAATGCCTGTTATGGGGTTTGGCGGGGCAGCAGTAGCGTCTGTGCTGTCAGAGGTAGCAGGTTGTATGGTAATGCTGGGTGTGTTCTTCACACAGCGATTGCACCACAAGTATCCATTATTTCAGTTTCGCCATTTCGATATTGATCTTTCCCAACGCTCACTCAGGGTAGCTGCTCCACTCATTGTACAGTTTATGTTTAGTATCGGCGGGTGGTTGGTTTTTTTCTTCTTCATTGAGCATCTTGGAGCGCAGTCACTAGCTGCATCGCAGGTCTTACGCAATATTTTTGGGATTGTAAGTGTTGGTACCTGGGCTCTTGCCACCACCTGCAATACTATGGTGAGTAATGTGATAGGGCAGGGTAGGCAGGCAGACGTGATAAAAGTTATTACTAAAATAGCGAAGTTGAGCTTTGCCTATGCTGCTATAGTATGTGTGCTGATGTTGTTTTTTGCACAGGAGTTTTTGTCTGTTTACACCAACGATCAGTCGCTCATTCTTTTTTCCATTCCTAGCCTGCGCGTCATTATTGTAGCCACTCTCGTTATGTCGTTGTCCACTGTTATTTTCAACGGAGTGGTGGGTACAGGTAATACACTTGTCAACCTCTCTATGGAGGTGACGTGTGTGTCATTGTACCTTGTTTATTGCTACTACGTCATCAATGTGCATCATAGCGAATTGTATCTATGTTGGGGCTCAGAATTTGTGTACTGGACCTCCTTACTTATTGGGTCAGTGTTGTACCTGAAAACAGGTAAGTGGAAGGGTAAAAAAATATAAATTTCTAGCTCAGTTTACGCTTCCATTCTGCAATCTGTTCTTTGATTTCGGCAGCATTTATTCCGTTGTGTGTCTCTTCATATACGCACTCACCATTTATTATCAGCATCACCTGTGGCGACTCGTGATGAACCTGATAATCATGAGCGATTTTGTCCGATATATTGCGGTGTTTCAGTAGGTCCAAGTAATAGAATGTTGCTTCTTTATCGAGCTCAGTTTTCTCTAGTCTGTTTAGTGCCATACTGCTTATTGAGCAGCGTGTGCTGTGTTTCATTATAAACACAGGTGCAGATTTGCTTTCTGTATTGATATCTTCAAGTTGAGCTTCAGAATTCAGTTGTATCCAGTTCATTGTTGTTAGTGTGCTTTTCAGCGTATTATCGTGTTATAATGGTTTGTGTGCTTCTATTGCATACACCAGCGGAATAAGGTTTTCCATGCCTATCACCTGATATTTTCCGGGTGCTACTTCTATCATGTTTCCAAAGCAATTTTGTTCGGAATAATTGTATTCTTGAAATTTTGAAATACTAAGACCTGCATTTATCAATGCCTGTAACACATCAGCCAAACTATGGTTCCATGTCATGGACTTCATGTTGATGTCAGCAGTTCTATCCGCGTAGGTACCAGCTTCTGTTTCCACTATCACGCCCGTGTCGAAATAGGAATATTTTATGCCAGTAAAATCATCATCAAACATCAGCGCTAAAGGATGTGTTTCTACAAATATAAATCTACCACCTGGCTTCAGGCATCTTGCAACTGCATTTGCCCATTTTGGGATATCTGGAAGCCACACTATGGTGCCGTAAGACGAGAATACTATGTCATGCTTATGGTGTAATTCAGTGGGTAATTCATACACATCTGCACACACAAAAGTGGCATTCAGTGATAGGGTTTCATTCAGCTTACGAGCTTCTGCTATGGCAGCTACAGAGAAGTCTACTCCAGTTACTATTCCACCCATCCTAGCCATAGATAAAGTGTCCTGACCAAAGTGGCACTGAAGGTGCAAAATCGTTTTGTTATTTATGTCGCCCAGTAGGTCTGTTTCAATAACTTTTAGTGAGTTTTTACCGTTGATGAAACTTTCATTATCATAAAAAGCCGAAGCGGTGTGGAATGGTGTTTTTTTATCCCAAAGTTGGCTGTTGATGTCTATATAATGTTCTGTATTATTCATGGGTTGTGGGTTATCGTGTAGTGGAAAAAGGTATTCTGTATTAATGCTGAAAAAGGAAAATTACCACAGTAAATTTTCCTACTTCTTTACTGTAAGTCACCTCCATTGTTACGTGTGGTGGCAACTCCTCCAGAGGGGTGTCTTCTTTTACTTTTTTCATGTACACTACTTTTTTGTAGTCGCTCAGCCCAGCCGTGAAATTCTCCTGATATGATATTTCATAACCCTGTGGCCTAAGGCACTCAGAAAGCTTTTTTTTGTACTCGTCGTAGATAGGTTTTATCTCATTTCTGTTGGTGGTTTGTAGTACAGCGCTTTCGTAAAAGAAGCCCATCGAGTTTACTATTCTATACCCGATTGAGCCAGGTAATTTTACCGTACTAGCCCACATGGTAGCGGTAGCATTCATTTCCATCATTTTTCCTTGAATGTTCTTGAATTTGCTGTCCGACTCTTTGAGTATTGTATTTACTACATCACAAAAGCCACCCGATTGTGCTTTGGCAGTAACATGTCCTAGTATTGCAAAATGCAGCAGTAGTACTAACGATTTTATGTTCATAATGCAATTTAAGGAGAATAGTCTTTTGAAAATTGTTGTCGGTTTGTTTTATCAAATTATTGGGACAATAGTATTGTGTTTGTCTTTATCTATGAAGAGGATATTCTCTATAGTTGCAATTATAAACGTTATCATATTCGTGTGCTTTATTACTGGATAAACATTACTACACTGTCCGAATTCGTTCTTTCTTTTAGCCAGTTTTGCAATTGTTTATTTTCCGATTTTGATAAGTTTTTCTTGAATTTTCCTGTAAACATAGTTACTGTGTCGTTTTGCAATGCGTCATCAGTATGGTGCAATATTGTTTGGTGTAGGCTATAGCTAGTTAGAGTGGGGTGCAGTGCCATAAGTTCACCTTTTATTTCTGGTATCACATGCTGTAGTTTGTTGTGGTTTTGTTTTATAGAGTCTGATGTTTTGTTCATAGAATGTATTTCCTCTAGTACACTTGCTTTTATCTTCGACAGGTCTATTTTTTCTGCTGCTTCAAGTCCTTGGGTTATTACCATACACTCAGTGTCTAGGCTATACTTAGGCAGTTTGTTTTTTATGGTTTTTAGAACAGAGTCAGACAATGTCTCGCCTATTAACAGCAATTCAATAGATCTTTTTTTATCGAATTGTAAATTTCTGGTGATAACTTGAGTTTTGTCGAAGTTGAATTCCTGTGTTATAAAGTTCTTAGCATTTTTTTCGAAAATGCTTTTTTGCACTATTCTGTATGCCAAATATATACTGGGAAGAATAGTGATGATTACTATTGCAAGAATAGATTGTGATACTCTTTTTTCTTGTGCTGGTGCAGCAAAATATACTTTCTTAAATCCAAGATGTTTTACAATTACAAATGTTGCTAAACATATAAACAGGCTATTGATAAAGAATAGATAGGCGGCACCCAAGAAGTAAAATATCTGCCCAGTAGCTAGTCCAAAACCTGCAGTGCACAGTGGGGGCATCAGTGCGGTGGCTATAGCTACACCGGGTATTACATTGCTTTTCTCTTTTCGTGTAGCTGCTACAATCCCAGCAAGTCCACCTAATATAGCTATGAACACATCCCAAAGCGATGGAGTGGTGCGTGCCAATAGCTCAGAACTGGCATCATGTAGCGGAGTAATACGGAAATATAAAGCTGAAGTAGCTACACTGAAAACAGCTGCTATTGCCAGATTTTTCCCCGCCTTTTTTAGTAGCTCAAAGTCATTGATAGCCACTGCCAGACCTATGCCCATTATAGGCCCCATAAGAGGCGATATGAGCATAGCCCCAATGATTACTGCTGTTGAGTTTACATTGAGCCCTATTGAAGCTATAAATATCGCAAATATGAGCGTCCATAGGTTGGTGCCCATAAACTGCACTTCTTTTTTTATCCGGTCTACTATCACTGCGTCATCATCCTTGTCGTCGGTGAGAGAGAATCTTACAGACAAGAAGTTGCGAAATTTATGGTATAGGTTATTCATGGTTTTTATTGAGTCATTTTTGCAACTTTACCTACTGTTAGTCCTTGCACAACTATCGAAAATATCACAATGATATAGGTAATTGATACCAGCTCGCTACGGTGCATTTGCTCAGGCAGCGACAATGCAAGAGCCACTGATATGCCACCTCTCAGTCCACCCCAAGTGAGCATAGTAACAGCGTTTTTTTCAAATGGTATAAACCTTTTTAATATCGTTACTGGTATTATTACTGATATCCATCTTGATAGCAAAACAATAAGTATGCAAATGAAACCGGTAAGCAATATCAAGTTGTCAAATTTCACAATCAGCATTTCTAGCCCTATCAGCAGGAAAAGAACCGCATTTAATATCTCGTCGGTTAGTTCCCAGAACTTTCCTAGGTAATCTCTTGTGATGTCCGACATGCCTTCATGTTTACCTTTGTTACCTGTTATGATTCCTGCTATTACCATAGCCAGCGGCCCCGATACGTGTAGTGCATTGGCTAATGTGTAGCCGCCCATTACTACAGCCAGTGTTATCAGCACCTCGACCTGATAATTGTCTATAGATTTGAGCATATAAAAACCTACATAACCAAGCAGGGCTCCAAAAATTAGTCCTCCGCCAGCTTCTTTCACAAAAAGCATTGTTATATCAAAACCAGAAATGTTAGCTAATCCAGTTTTACTGATCTCCAGCAAAGCCAAGAAAATAACTACTCCCACCCCATCATTAAACAATGACTCGCCAGTTATTTTCATCTCCAGCGATTGGGGTATGTTGGCTTGTTTTAGTATACCCAGCACAGCTATAGGGTCGGTGGGAGAGATAAGTGCTCCAAATAGCAGGCAGTATATCAAGTCTATGCCATGCCCCATTACATGCAGGAGATAATAAAGCAACACACCTACTATCGTAGTAGACAAGATGGTGCCTACCGTAGCTAGTGCTATTACTGGAAGTCTTTCTTTTTTCAGCCGGTCAGCATTTACATGTATTGCACCTGCAAAAAGTAGAAAACTCAACATGATATTGATGAGCAAATCATAAAAATCTAAACTTTTTACTACTCCTGTTATTGATGCTGTAAACTCAGGATGAAGTGCCCCTATCCCGAAAATGCCCAATGAACTTATTAACGATAGTAGCATGATGCCAATAGTAGATGGCATCTTCAGGAACCTGTAATTGATGTATGCAAATATTGCAGCCAACGACACCACAATTGTGAGGATACTATATAGGTTCATATGGTATTTTATTTTTTATGGGCGAAAGATGCTATTCTTTTATTTGCCCGTACATGATTGCCCAGACCCTATAAATAAGAATGGTGTGAAAGTGGGATATAGGCTAAGTTAACGGTTTTGTCTTTAAAATCCTTCCTGTATTGTTGTTTCTTTGTCGTTAATTTCCTGTTATGATGTTCGATGATGAGTATTTTATGCGCCAGGCATTAAGAGAGGCACAACTGGCTTATGATGCAGATGAAGTGCCAGTGGGGGCGGTAGTGGTCTGGGACAACAAGGTAATATCCAGAGGGCACAATCAGGTAGAGCGGCTAAATGACTGCACCGCACATGCGGAAATGATAGCATTAACTGCGGCTTTTAATGGCATAGGCAGTAAGTACCTGCCCGAGGCTACACTATACGTAACTGTAGAACCCTGTCTCATGTGCTCAGGGGCTATATACTGGGCCAAAGTAAACAGGATAGTATACGGCACAGCAGATGCTAAAAATGGCTACAGACGTTTAACAGGCGACAATTCCCCATTTCATCCCAAAGCAGAATTAGTGTATGGTGTGTTGGCAAACGAATGTGCGCAATTGATGAAGGACTTTTTTGCGTCAAAACGTTAGCTGTGTCTATTTAATTGTCATGCCACTGTAGTGTAAGGAGCATATGCTGGATGTCTTTCAGCAAAAAATCTGTTACTGGCTGCAATGAATCAGCATTGGGTGTTACATCAAAGTAGAGTGCTCCTCTCATAAAGTGTTTTACAGAGTCAGTTGCGGCAAACTGATATCTCGATGCTGAGTTGCCTCCTACCGTATACAACATACCTGATACACCATATTCATTCACAAAACCTACTGGGTCTATATAGTCTGCTTTTTCGTGATGGAAGTAGGAAAGCCCCCACGCATCATCCATCAGTTTGTACAATGGTTGTTTTTCTGATATCTCTTTGTAGGTAATATTGAATATTCCCTCCATGCCATGTACATGTATGTTTATCCAATATTTATTGTCTTGGTCTCCTTTAAATACTGTATCGCGAGATACAGTGCTATTGGCAGGATACTCAAAGCTAAATGGGAAGCCGGGGTAAGAAAATTGCAGGTATTGATGTGTGGCAGGCGTATCTAGCCTATAGTACCCTGCCGGTTTGGGGTGGTAGGCCTCAGGGCGGCAAGCTGCAAATG
>CAZRPA010000201.1:0-6803 GCA_964601855.1 uncultured Flavipsychrobacter sp.
CTATGTTTTATAGGTTTTTGGCTCACCGCTGCCCGCAAACTCACCTTCGAGCATATCTTTTTTGTGCTAGTATCGGGCATGGTCTTATACTATCCCATCCACGATCCTCGGTATTTCTTGCCAGTTATAGTTATCGTTTATTTCTTTTGTTATCAGGCATTGCTGCGCTTGTTACCAGCCATCACCACCGTACCATTGAGGTTTGTAGGGGTGGGCATCACCGTGCTGTGTCTATATGCTGGTGGCAGATACCTCAAGTCCACCTTGCATACCCCCTCTACCTATGTACCCACCGCCCCCGACTACAAAGCGTTTCAGTATATCCGCAGCCACGTCAACGACTCAGATATTATCCTCTGTGCCCGCCCTCGGTTGGTCACCCTCTACACAGGCAAAAAGTGCATCATTCACGCATGGCAGCACCCCATGCCCGAAAACAAAAGAGTCTTCGACAGTATGCAGGTCAAATACCTCCTACTCATGGAGGGTATAGTAGACGATTATTACAAAACCTATCTGTCACAGCACCAGCACCCTACCGATAGCACCCACCTTGCCCCCGGTTACTGGTTATATACTCTCCGCTAATAAAATCATGAAAACACTATCAGTGTACCAAACTCAGTACACCACCCTCATCTGTCACATGCAGTGTGTGCAGCGCCCCCAGCACTAGCGTATAGTTCACCGTTTGGTGACCAGCCTGCAACCCAAAACATACCGGATACTCATACTCACGCACCTTATCAGTTATTATCTCCTCCACCGTCTGCCCAAAGGGTCGCTCTGTGTCTTGCATATCCGTAAAGCTACCCACCACCAGTCCTGCCAGGTGCGCCAGTTTGCCCGCCCGCTTTAGGTTCAGCAGCATCCGGTCCACATTATACAGGTGTTCCCCTATATCTTCTATATACAGTATTTTGCCCGCCGTGTCCACCTCACTTGCCGATCCCGTCAGGTGCGCCAGCATAGCCAGGTTGCCCCCAGTCAGCACAGCCGTAGCCTTGCCCGGCCTATTATAGGCACAGCGCGCAGTAGGGTACACCAGTGGCTGCCCCGTCAGTGCCTGCTGTAGCGACAATAGCCACTCGCTATGCTCCGTATCAGGCTTAAAAGCCCCACACATAGGGCTGTGCAGCGTAGGTATATAGTACTGTGCCTGCACATGACTGTGTAGCACCGTTATGTCAGAGAATCCGCATAACCATTTGGGCTTTTTCACAAAGCCCTTCCAGTCTATATCATCTATTACCCGGCTCATGCCATAGCCGCCCCTGCCCATCAGTATAGCATCTATTTTTGGGTCGTCCAGCATCTGCTGCAGGTCTGCCAGCCGCTCAGCATCAGTACCCGCAAAGTAGTGGTGCTCATTGCCCACCGTGCTACCCACCACCACCTTATAGCCCCACCGCTCTAGTACCGTCACCGCATAGCTCACCCGCTCTGCACTTACATAACCCGATGGACAAGTAATACCCACCACCGAACCTTCCGATAAATACTCAGGATGCATCATAACCTCAAAAATAGCACACTACAGCCAGCAGTACTATCACCCCAAGCCCCTTTTTTCTCTTTTGCTCCCAGCCACACCGCTACTAGCAGCGGGCTTTGCGTCGCACTCTTGTGCGGGCGGGGCAATGAGGGGCTTGATTATTGTTATCCACACTCCATATCCTATACCTACAAATTGCAAAAAAAATCCCCTAATTTTAGCATACATACATCCCTTGCCATGAAAAACATCCTTTTCCTCCTCCTTTTCCTGCCATTTAATACTTTCAGCCAGGTGGTTACCACAGTTGCTGGTACGGGTATTCAAGGCTATAATGGAGATGGCATGTTAGCAATAACCTCCGATATTTTTGGTCCATCGGGGGTCTTCGTAGATAAAAATCACAATGTTTATTTTTCTGATGCTGGCAATTACCGAATCAGAAAAATAAACACTTCTGGTGTAATTACTACAATAGCAGGCAATGGTCTTATTGGCTATGATGGCGATAACGGACCTGCTACATCAGCCAAAATTAGGTTGCCTTATGGGGTGTTTGTCGATGATACGGGCAATGTTTATTTCACTCAAGTACATAATGGATGTGTTAGAAAAATCAGCACTTCTGGCATTATCACCACAGTTGTGGGTACTGGAGTATGGGGGTTTGCTGGCGACAATGGTCCTGCCACTTCAGCCTTAATGAAAGACATCACCGATGTTATTTTGGACAGTTTGGGTAATATTTACATCGCAGATATTGGAAATGAACGTATTCGTAAAGTTGATACAGCAGGTATTATTACAACCATAGCTGGTGGAGGTTCTGTCTTAGGCGATGGTGGTCCAGCAACTTCTGCTCAATTAACAAGCCCCATAGGTATTACAATTGACAAACTTGGTAACCTTTTTATTGCCGAAAGTGGCGGTTACAGAATTCGTAAAGTTGACAATATGGGCATCATCACTACTATAGCAGGTACGGGTATTGGTGGTTATAACGGAGATAATATCCCCGCCACCGCTGCACAAATTGGTGCTCGAGATGTCGCTGTCGACAATAAAGGAAATGTGTATATCTCAGAAGGAGGGGATGGCTTCACATTGGGCATAAAAGGCAGAATAAGAAAAATAGACGCAGCAGGCATCATTACAAACGTAGCAGGTTATGGTGTTGGCGGATTCAATGGAGACTATTTACCGCCATTGGATACAAAATTTACAGTAATAACAAGCATTACATTTGACGGTCTTGATATTTATATTTCAGATGAGAATAACAATAGGATAAGGAAGATTGCTAACTTTTTGGATGTTGGCACAACGGAAAAACAAATGCCAAGTATCAGCATGTATCCTAATCCCAGTAATGGTAAGTTTAGCATCTCTATCGAAGGACTAAAAATGCAAATCGTGACCATTATTATCACAAATGTATGGGGAAAGGAAGTGCAGAAATTTGACATCAAAACCAACAGTATAGAACCTGTAAACCTAGTTGTTCCATCTGGAGTATATTTTATCAAAGCATCGACAGAACATTTTTCTACAACTAATAAATTAACGATAGTAAAATAACAAAAGATCATTTCAATAGCTAAAAAATAACTTTCAGTAAATTTTGAAAGTTCAATAAATAGTCCTTTCTTTGTGTCATGAAGTTCGAAGAAGCCAAGCAGGAGTTTATACAGAGTTGGGGGGTGCTAGGCACCCAGTGGGGAATAAACCGGACAATGGCACAAATACATGCATTGCTACTAATAGCCCCCGATGCGCTGTGCGCCGATGACGTCATGGAGCAACTACAGATCAGCAGAGGCAATGCAAACATGAACCTGCGCGAACTCATAGACTGGAAACTAGTGAACAAAGTGCTGAAACCAGGAGAGCGTAAAGAGTTTTTCCAAGCTGAAAAAGACATTTGGAAAGTGGCAATGTGCATAGTGCAGGAGCGCAAGAAAAAAGAGTTTGACCCACTGCTGAAAACAGTAACTGACCTCAAAGAAATAGAAGATGGTGGTGCTAGTAAGGAGAGCGCAGAATTTCTGGAAACTATGCTATCCATAGAGCGCTTTGCGCTAAAAGGCGACAAAGCACTGACAGGACTGGTGGCTGCTAGCGATAATTGGTTTACAGGTACTTTACTCAAACTATTTAAATAACAAGTATTACTTACTTACACACTACCGGGATAAACTCCCGGTTTTTAAGGGACAACAACTTTCATTATTTTCTGAAAATTTCGTAATTAAAATAAAAATAGAAACATGAAACCAATTATTATCAAGTACAAGACAGAACATGGTGTTCGCGAACGTATTCTTTTATTCTTACTGGGCGAGGTCATACCTATACACGCAAGGTTGTACGAAAAACGCCAGCCTTGGGGCCTCCGTATGGAAGATCTAATGACCTACCCCAAAGGAACACTCGGTCGTGAGTTAGGTATGTTCCTGCGAGACGAAGAGCTGCAACCAGTACCAAAGGTAGAGCGGCACGACGCTTTCCACATTTTGCTGGACTTCAGCACACACATTTACGACGAGGCTGCAATGCAGTTTTACCTTATCGGCAACGGCAAAATATCCCCCTTCACGGTCGGCACAGCAGTTTTTGCTGGCATGATGTTGCCCGACCAATGGGGGTACTTTCGCCGTCAGTTCGCTCGCGGACGTGTAGCCCGCAGCATAGCCAAGTGGAATTTTAAAGAACTGCTGAACGAAAACTTTACCGACCTTAAAAAGATCATCAACCACCAACCGGTAAACAATCCCGACCTGCTACAAAAACTGGCGCAGTTTGACAAAATAGATAAATAACTTTAAGGCATTATCCCCCAACACACTTTCTCATGACCCATTCTGTAAAAATACGGCTACAACAACTCTTGCATTGGGGTATAGCCTTGGTGTGGCTCATCAATGGTTTGTACTGCAAAGTACTCAACCTTGTACCCCGTCACCGGCAAATAGTAGGCGAGATACTGGGCAATGAGCATGCCCCACTACTCACCACTACAATAGGTATCACCGAAATACTTATGGTAGTGTGGATACTCAGCAAGATACAACCCAAGTGGTGCACTATAGTCCAGATAGCCACCATAGCTACCATGAATATTATAGAGTTTACCCTTGTGCCTCATCTATTATTGTTTGGCAAGGGCAATATTTTACTGGCTGCTGTGCTCATCGTTTGTATTTACACCTACTACCTACTCAGCACCTCCCCCAAATCAACATAAACCACGCACATTATGTTATCCTTCCTCAAAAATCACCCATTTGCAGTAGAGGCTTTCTTTTCATCTACCACAGTGCTTACCTATGCCATACCTGCGCAGCAGCTTACCCCACTCTTGCCCCAGTGTTTAGAGCTCGACACTTGGGACGGCAAATGGGGTTTTGTAGCAGTAGCAGTCGTAGCAGCACAAGACCTTCGCCCCCATGGTTTCCCAATGTTTATGGGCAATGATTTTGTCTTGGTAGGGTACAGGATATTTGTAAGATACACAGATAGCCGAGGCAAAAGGCTACGTGGTTTGTACATTGTACAGTCCGAAACCAACAAGCATAAAATGGCACTATTGGGCAACCTTTTCACCCATTACAACTACACCACCACCGATATTTCCCTGAAAACTGAAGGCTCATTGATAACTATCCAGTCGGCAAAGTCTGCACTGACTGTGGTGGCAGACACCAGCAATGACCAAGCCTCCTTGCCTACAGACTCACCATTTCCCAGTTGGAAAGAGGCCCGAAGATTCACCGGACCCATGCCCTTCACTTTCGGTTACAACCCAACCACCCATAAAGTACTAATAGTAGAGGGCGTAAGAGAAGAGTGGACACCCAGACCCATTAGCATACTCAAAGCAGATGTAGGTTTTATAAACAAAATGCAACTACATGGGGTAGTCCTCGCCAATGCATTTATGATAACAGACGTACCTTACCACTGGAAAAAAGGCAGAACCGAACTATGGCAAAAAACCTAAGAACACCTTATCAGGGCGTGTGGAACATTGTAAGGTTCAACTGGCATTTTTACTTGCTGGCAGCAGCCCTCATAGGGTTACTCCTTATTATTGCTGCCAGTATCACGCCACCAGTTGCCACGTTATTGCAGGCAGCCGCTATGCTTGCAGCAGGCAGTACAATCTTTTCTTTGCTGGTATCTTATTATATCTACGACCGCAGCAATCTGTATGAGTTACATTGGTTAAACAAGCTCACTATTCCCAAAGGTGCTACTATCATCAACATACACGCAGGCTTCGACGAAACCAGCCAAACAATAGCAGCTACATTCAGCAATGCTACCCTGCTAGTATACGACTTTTATCACCCGCTCACGCACACCGAAGTATCTATCCGAAGAGCCAGAAAAGCCTACCCACCTTATCCCGGCACCGTAAGCATACCTGCACAAGTGCTACCACTAGCTAATGCCAGTGCAGACTGCATCACACTCATCTTTGCAGCCCACGAAATACGGAATACCGAAGAAAGAATACAGTTTTTCAAAGAGCTGAAAAGATGCCTGAAGCCCGGTGGCACAATACTAGTGACAGAACACCTACGAAACCTACCCAATTTTATAGCATACAACATTGGTTTCCTTCATTTTTACCCTAGCCACGAGTGGCACAAAACATTCACAGGTGCCAGCCTAAAGCTGGTACATACTATTGCCGCAAACAGATTCATTACTACATTTATCCTACAATAACATGGCACTACATCTTCAGCTTATTGGCTACTTACTAGTACTACTCGCATGCATACACATAGGTTTTCCTACCTATTTTGGTTGGAAAAAAGACCTCGCTGGTCTGTCGCTCATCAATCGGCAAATGATGTATGTGCATACCTTTTTCATCTTCCTCACTGTGCTACTCATGGGGCTACTGTGTATCCACAATACTGCCGATTTATTACTCAGTCCACTAGGGCATGTTATTTGTTTAGGGTTTTCTTTTTTCTGGGCAGTTAGGCTGTTTTTTCAGCTATTCGTCTATTCTCCCCGGCTCTGGCAGGGCAAAATCTTCGAAACAGCCATACATATTTTGTTCACATTATTATGGACATACTTTAGCTGGGCATTTTTAGTGGTTGGCTTGTATGGTTAACTGTTCTTGATTCCCTGCTAAGAGTCAACTACATTAAAAAAACACAGAGTTTTGCTCCCAGCCACACTACTACTAGCAGCGGGCATTGCGTCGCGCACTTGTACCGGCGGGGCAGCAATGGGCTTGATTATTGTTATCCACACTCCATATCCTATACCTACAAATTGCAAAAAA
>CAZRPA010000202.1:0-6768 GCA_964601855.1 uncultured Flavipsychrobacter sp.
CTTTGCCGGCTCATAGCCCTTCCTGCCCCGTGCGATGCCGATTGCACCGCCTGTCCCACACCATTGCCAGTCACTATATAGGCAGCCGTCGTCATGCTTCCCGGTATTATGCCCCATTCACCCGCATGTGCAGGCGTTGCCCCCTTTCGGTGTACTATCGCTTCCGTTCCGTCAGGCATACACTCCTTCCATGCAAAGTTGTGGTGGTTCTCTATCACCGCCAGTGGAGCCACTCCCAGTGCATGGAGCAGTGTGGCATGTATGCTGTCGTGGCACGCCTTCGCATATGCCCCTGCCAGATTCATACTTAGCCAATACTCTTGCCCAGGTTCAGTATTCATGTCTAGCCATGCCAACTGTTGTGCCTCCCTCGGCAATTTGCAGGTGTCCATGGCTATTCGCGTATAGTGCTGTGCTATGTTAGCACCCAGCCCCCTGCTGCCCGAGTGCGATAGTAGTCCCACATACTTTTTAGCAGGCAGTCCCAGCTTATTACCTTCAGTCAGCTCCACACTCCCAAACTCCACAAAATGATTACCCCCACCCGATGTACCCAGTTGTTTTGCAGCCTTGCCCTGCAAGCGTTTCAGCATCGGTGTAGCACCAAACACAGCACTATCCAGCACCTCATGCTCCCGCACTTTGTCCAGTCCGCCCTCCATCCCAAAGTGGGTATGCATTCGCAGAGCCTCTTTCATTCGGTGTCCATTACTTCTGAAAAAACTTTCGCTTTCATCTATAATCGTTAGTGCCATTCTGCAACCTATATCCACCCCCACCGCAAAGGGTATTACCGCATTGCGTGTAGCCAGCACACCACCTATCGGCAGCCCAAAACCCGTATGCGCATCCGGCATCAGCGCACCCTGCACAGCCACCGGCAGCCTCATTGCTAGGTCCATTTGTTTTCTAGCCCCTGCCTCTATTTCCTTACCACCATACACCTTCATTGGTGCAGGCTCATTCAGCAGTTCATAGTACTCATAGCCCCTTTCCGTTTCACCCGCTACAAATGTTGCAGCCACTTTACCCAGTGTGCCATCGTGTATATAGTTACTAGGGTTATTTCTTATGTCTGTCAGCAAGCGTATCACTTCAGCCTTAGTACAGTGTTTATAGTGTTTTGCGGTCACAGTCAGTGCCAGGCTTCTAGCTTGGTCATTGGTGTATCCTATTTTACTCAGTTCTTTAGTTTTTATAATGCTCATTGTTGTTTTGTTAGTTGTTTGTACACTCCGCCAATATGGTCGGTATGTTTTGCTGGTATATTGGGCTTTTCATAAGCCTGTTTTTCCCATAGTCTCTTCGCCATTTACATTTTCTGCTCTTCGTCAAACTCCCAATTTTCCCCCACAAATGATAACCATCTATTTCCGATCTTATTTCCTGCAGTTCTCGCTCCAGCAGCACATCCAGCACCTTTACTTCCCTTATTATGTGTGGCATCACTTGCAGCCTGTATCGCCATGGCTCGTCAAAGGTGTAGTAGTCTTGTATGCTGTTCAAGTTGGCATCCCATCTCTGCTCCACATGAAAATGTGTCATTTCGTCTTGTGTCAGTTTCCGTTGATTATGCTCCCATTCCCACATAGGTATCTCCAACAACTTTTGTGGTATGTCCTCATACACGCGCTTACCATTTTTTCGTCTTTTTGCTTTTTGTGTAAATGATTTGTCGATACACAACTCCACTGTGTTTATTTTTTCAAGCAGGCACTCATAAAAAGGAGCCTTATCACTCGCCTTTACATCATCCCTTAGCACAAAAACTCTTTTCCACCCTTTCTGGTACGGATGTTCCAGTGGCACCATGGGCAGATTCCGTTTCTGTTGCAGCAGCGTTCTGTATTGTTTGTAGAGTCTTATTAATTGTTTTTCTTGGTCTTCTTTTACCAGCCGTTTTTTCTGCCTTGCCGTTTTCAGTTTACACGACAGCAGATCCACTGGCCATGAATAGGTGTGCATGGCACTTTAATTGAGAAATATTGAAAGAGATTGTTGAAGTCAATATTCATCCTTACGCAAAGGATATACCCTTGTTACAGCAGCACAGCACCATAACATACGACGGCAGCTAAGAGGCAATGATCAGAGATCAATACCAGCTAATGTTCCTGAAATAATTAAGGAAAATTCAAAACTCCGCCTAGGTTAGGCAATGAGCAAAAGGGGCGATATGTAGAAACAGTAAGTCATAACAAGTGCATTTATTTACAAATGACACAATAAAATTCATTGCAAAGGTATATAGATATTTCCGAATAGAACAAAACAATTTTCCCAACCCTCTTCTGTTGGTATCACAACAATCTACATTCACTGCACACACCCTATTCCCAATAACGACTTATTATTACAAAATAGACCTCCCTTGCTATGAAAATAATAAGGTAAATTTATATAGGCGTTGGATATTCTTGAAGGGTATTAAGGGGCTCTATGTATAAAAATCTAGTTATACCGAATCTAGTTATATTGATTTTGGGGCTGTTTAATACCGCCTTCCTGATTGAAGTTATAAGATATGTGGTTCCTGAAAACGACCCGCTTTTATATAGCCGCTTGGTTAAGACCGCCTCCATTATATGTTTGCTCATAATTTGGATTAATCTCTTTTGGGTGTGCAGGCATTGGAAAGACGATAAGCATACATCAGCAACACTTGCAACAATTGTTCATGCACTGTTTTGGACATTCTTGGTAGTACTAAATGTGTTTTGTTCTGTAGGATTACTTTCTTAATTAAGTAATTACTTTAGTTCATAGATTCCGATAAGAGTCTTAACGAGTAAAAAAATGGTTCGTAAACCAAAAAAGGATATTAAAAAGAGTTTTTCATGAAGAACGTTAATGTTATAAAGCTAGTACTGAGAGATAGTATATTCCTACTACTATTTTTCATTCTTAGTTTGATAGTAATGCCTTGGCTGAATTTTGGTTTCAGTGCGATGTTTATTATAATATGTTATGCCATGCCAATGGTTTATTACATTTTGTTGTACACATTAACTTATGTTTGCATCCGTCAAAATCGGTTCATCAAACCGTTTTATACCAGGTTACTTGCAAATATTCCTTTCTCTGTCATAGTACTTATGTCAATCGTTTGCTTTTTTTTCATGTTATCTGTCCCTCACGGCAGTAAATTGGAGGACATCAAGAATGATTTCACACCCATCTCACGCTCCAATACAAAATAATCCCCCTCCTCACTGTAAGTATTGATGCTGATTGTTGTTTATTTTTATAATATGGACACCGTACAATATATGAAAACACAAGGCAGGCTTTCTTCTTTCCACTCTTTAAAATACCTGCTAACTATAGGGCTATTGCTGTTGATATTTTTAAAGGCAGACGCACAGCGTACTGTAGAATTTTTTGAGCCTGACTATGATTCTTCTTATTGCGTACACTCCATTTTGTTCGAAAGCCTGAAAAACGACCCGGCATACCCTGTGCATTACAACCAGTTTTTTAGTGCTACGGCTAAGGAAAAGAAAATTAGGAAGATTGAAAAAACAGTAACGAATAGAGTTAGCATTTTAAAAGAAATAACAGAGTTTAATGAGGATGGGTATATTATTTCAAGGGACTTGGAAAAACGCAATAGAGTTAATTACTATAGTTCGGAAGGTAAAAAAACTATTCATATCAATACGTTATTACAGCATATACGAGAAAATTACTTTTATTATAATGGGCATGATAGTATAAAATTGAAGAAGAATGAGAAAGGTATTAAAATTAGCGGGTTAAGCCGTTTCGGAAATTGGGATATTAGCGATAGCATAATTTATGAGGGTGGAGAGAATTACATATTTTCCAACAAATTTTATTATCAATTCAACTTGTTAAAACTAATTAAGCACACTACCGTTAAATATAAAAATAGTTATTCATACACTTATGATTCTATTAACCGACTTCATACAATTTCTGAAATAGATAGAAATGCTGGAAATTGGGAGAGTTGTTATCGGATTAAATATGATAGTAATTTCTTAGGAAAATTTACTCATTTTGGAGATTCATTCAATAATTCTGAAATAAAATTTGAGAGTTGGAATGATCCTAAAATGTCAAAAATCGGTATAGTTGTCACGATTTACAGCTTGAAGAATAAGCTGACGGAACCGACACAAAAATACTCTTTCATCAGAAATGAAGATAAAAGAGATAGCATGTTTATAATACAACTCGATTCTCTCCTTTATATGAAGAAGATAATCGCAGCAAAAAAATTTGATGGATCTGATATGATTTCTTTTGATCTAATTGATAAGAAGTATTTTTTCTTATTCAACGAGAAACTTCAATATTGGTCTCGAAACACTTACATGTATTCAAATATTTTACCTGATTTACCTGCTGTTGGAATGAAAATTAGCTACACAGACCCCTTGTATATCTATGACTTAAACGGCATGCCAATAGGTAGATTTGACAAGTATATTAAATGTGTTGATAGTGTGTACAACTTCGGTGATTCAACTACGTATAAATATTTTAAATAATTATTATTATGGGTACAATACATCGCCTTAAAGATGGTTATGATGGTGGAGATTTACACATTCCGCCGCTGTTGGTCTTATTTTCTGACCAACAGCCACGCGCAGGACACATAAACCCCAGCTAACCGCAGCACATCACATTATTAAATATCGTTTGTTGTACACTTTCGCGCCGGACAGATACAGTTCTCCATCTGGTCGAGGCGTCTCGCCTCGTCCTCACTTTCCGTCAGTGTCTCGCTGACTTGCGAAAGCAAAATGAAGCCCAAGAGCAGTAAACGCCACATGCAAGTTTTTCTTGTGTCATACACATCCCCTGTTGCTGCAGCATATCCTTGCACAATTATTACAAAGAAATACTCAGCTCTAATTTCCCCCCCAATCCTGTTTCTACTATTTTCTGAAGAGTAGAAATCCGCACCTCTTTTATATTGTTTTCTATTTTCGATATGTAAGATTTTGTAGTCCCTACCCGTTCAGCAAGTTCTTCTTGAGTCATACCTAGCCCCACTCTGGCATCATGTATCATAGCACCCACTTTGAAGTTTTCATAACCACGCTCCAAATCCTCACGTTTATTAGTTCCACGCTCGCCGTAATGAATGTCTTTAAACGTATCCAGCGAAACCACATTACTCATTTTCTTTTTCATATTCCCTTTTTATTTTTAGCCCCTACACGTTCAGCAAATTCTCATTTTCCAAATTTTCAATTATTTTATTTTGCATTTACAATCAATTTGTTTTTTCATTGCGAATTTCTTCATTAATAGTTGAATACAGGGCAAACATAAAATTAACAAACAAAATAATTTGTATTCCAACAATTATTAAAGTGAGAATTGATGTTAATTCAGGGAATACATATAAATCGACACATTGCAGAATCATAGGAACAAGAACGCCTATGATAAAAATTATTATCATGTTATTAAACAACAATTTAATTGTTTTAGGTTCATTTTGATATTCCTTAGTTAAATTTATAAGTTTTGGCAAGTGCATTGTGTAAAAATCGTCACTTATTTCCGCTACTAATTTTCTGTCAAATTCATAGTTATTATATTTAATGTCAATTTTGCTAATACACATTATTAAATTATCTTTATAAAGTGGATTAATGAATTTGTCGTTTATTAAACCTTCGGTATGACGAACATAACGTTGTTTAAGAAAATAGTGTAGTTGACTAATAGGATCATAAATATCGTACAGATAGTTTAAAGAATAATCATGTACAATATTAACATCGTATACCCAATCAATATTTAAAGTTCTGCGAGATATTTTCTCCATCACATAATAGAGTATAATAGACACATGTGAAACGTTTGTTTCATCAAATAATACTCTCTGAACACTGTTTTCTTTTCTACTATCAATTTGATATTCTAGCAAAGGGTTTTGTAATTTAAAGCGTTGTATTTCTGAGTATTCATTCCAGTATTTGTCGCTGTTTAGAATGTAGTATATGATCTTTCTAAAATTCGTTAGTTTTTCGGATAATATGTTTATTTCGTTTTTTATGTATTCTTTCTCTTGTTTCAAACTAAACAGCTTCGAAAACAGATATGTAATAACTACACTTGAAATTATACCCGATACCGCTATTGTGCTGTTTAGGATGTTTGAAATGTTGTCTTCGTCGGCAGGGAAAACTACAAATAATGTAAAAACTAATGCGGCCGTTAGTGCTAATATTATCTTTTTAATAGGCAATGACATATTGAATTTAAATTTCATGATTGTATCCGTTTTGTACGAATGATTGCAATTGTATTGTTTGCAAATCTTATTTGTTTAAAATGCGAATATACATTGGAATTATATTCTGTATCAATAATCTCCCATCTGGTCCAAGCGTACGCTTGGTATTCATTGCTGCAAGCGTCGCGCTTGCGAAAACAAATTGTGGATATCTTATTCACTGCCACACCCATATTGGCGCATTTTTTGTAGCATATCATAGCAGCGCGGTTTCCCACACTTTCAAAGTGTTGGATACCTAACAACAAAAAACAACAGGAAAACACACTCAACCTGCAAAAGTGAATAGTATTGATAATCAACGAGTTACATCAAAAAATGCAGAAACCACCGGCAACAAACCGGCAAAACCAGAAATAAGAAATAAACCAAATATGAATAGATATAACCACAAAACACCAGCCGATAGATATAAGAAAGCTCAGCAGACAAAATATAAACCCCAATACCCTAGCCCATGACAAAAAGCCAGATAGTAGTACTGC
>CAZRPA010000203.1:0-6762 GCA_964601855.1 uncultured Flavipsychrobacter sp.
CACATAGAGTTGCCGCCCGTGCACATAGAGCCCGCCAAGCATAGATGGTGAGCTGAATATCTTTGTCACTTTCAATGCACCTGAATGCTTGTTAAGATTATAAACGTTGTGACGAGAGCAGATAGCGTACTCAAAGGGGGCTATTTCCTTTGCCGAAGCATAAAAGCTAAAGTCTTCATCTTTCGGCATTTCGAAGATATTAACGGGATCTACTACCTTCTCTTTAAGATTCACACGATAACTATAAGGTGGTTCCTGCACTATTAAAAGGTAGCTGAAGCTATCTGTCTGAAGGCAATTGATAACGTTATGTCCGGTTAGCCGGGCTCCGTTTCTAAAACTCGTATGGTCGCCGGTAAGTCGCCCTGTGCGATCATAGATAGCAAAGCCACCATTATAAAAAGTGGCAACGATGCAGTCGTGTATTTTGTCGTAAATAATACCCTTTGCGAATATCCCTGCACCCTCGCTGCCGGCCATAATGGTAAACGGATTACTGGTCACATCTATATGCCATAACCCTGTATTTAAAGAGGCGATCCAATAGTTGCCACGCATGTCTTTTATCATACGATAACTGGTAATACCCGTCGAAAATTGCTTACCACTCATATCTTTCCAATGGCAACCTTCATTATTGCTAAAGGGATCGTACAGTACTACATTAGTATCACTAACGACCAGTGATGGAAACTTGTATTTATCGTAATCGTGGACATTGTTGCCCCTTGACTGTAGTATCTGCAACACAACTTCCCTTGTGTATTCGTCCAGGTAAGTCCGTTGTCCTGATCCTGCATATGCGGGCATTAGCCCCTTGCAGGTCCATTGCTGCTCTGTATAGGTTTTCAGGTCGAGCACGTAGATTGAATTATCGTGATTGTAAATAAAAATTCCTGTATCGGGCTGCTGAATGGCAATCAATTCTGATGGCGGGCTAAGGAATGCGAATTGCCTGGCTCCCAAAAATGTAGTCTTGCGCAGCCGGCAGTCTATTTCAAAAAGGCCATGCTTCTTGCGGTAGTACTTTATCTGATCCGACCTTGTTGGGCTGAGCAAAATCAGGTAATCAGTAGGATCTGCTGAAAATCGCTCGATCACATCAAGCCTAGAGTTTGAAGGACTATATACGGCTATCAGGAGATGAGATAGTATCCACACATCACCCCTTGCATCGAGCCTCAAATCGGCATTATGAAGGTTGTTGATCAAGTTTCCATCAGGCCCCGAAAAATCGAGAAATCGGACCCCGTCTGTTCTTCTCAATCCTCCCGAAGTGGATATCCAGATATAGCCCTGATCGTCTTGCAGAATATCATTGACAGAGTTCTGAGGCAGGCCGTTGTCTACCGTGTAATTCCTGATAAACACCTTTTTCGAGAGTCTGGCATAACCCTGTTGCACCCATAGCAGCGTCAGTAAAATCAGTATAAATATGCGCCCGTTCATCAGCATATCCTATTGCAAACAGCAAACAAAATAATGAAATTATCGTCCATATGCAATTCTATGCCTCAGATTAGACTGTTCGCTTACGCTCCACCCTTTCTACGGGTAAAAAACTGCGAAATCATGAAAGTAGCTCGCCAGGTCAAACAGGCCGTATATGGAGCTTTCTGATCCTTGGTGCGGTTTTGAGGTAGCAATGAAAAATCGAAATCCCAACCAATGCCTGAATTCGAAACACCGTAGCCAAAGCGGTACCCGGTATTCTTTGCAGCTACTCCGCCCGTGTCCATTTTTATGCTATACCCTGACATTGTAACGTCAAGACTTGGGAAAAGCACATCAAAGTAATAGCGCTTCTTATAGACAGCTTTATAAGCCATGCCTCTGTAGCCTACCGTTGCATTTATTTTGTCTTCAATTGCCAGACCGACATAGGGCATAGAATAGGTGCTTTTTACCTGTAGCTGGTCATATGGGAAACCAGGGGTTGGTACGGCGCTGTTTTCTTTGAACAATCCCTTGGGTGTAACCCTTGCCAGCTCCATGTGCATAAAACCTGCACGCGCATTCAGGCTGGTATAGTGATCAAGATATTCATTGATGTAATATATAGCTCTGAATCTCGTACCTTTACTGATTGCTGACCTGCTGATTGCTACTTTTGTCTTAGCGTTACTAATGCCTCCAAACAAAGTAAAATTAAGCCCGCCATCATAAAACGTCTGGTTGGCTGGATTTTCACTTTCAAGCGGGTTGAAAATAGATGGTGCCCATACGCCATAAGCACCTATTCTTTTGAACAAAGGAGACGTTATGTGCACATACATGTTGTAGTGCATAAATCCCATGCCACCCACACCTATTGAGGCCGAAAAGAAATCGTACCGTGGATTATTGCTGATAACTCCTTCTTTATAATTGCTCTTACCCTTTACGCTTATCGCTTCACCAAATTCTTTTTGTGCGAAAGAAACGCCGGATGCCATCAGGCAACACAATAAAGTGCTTAAAGCTTTTGATTTCATAACCATTTTTTTGATTACAAAAGTTGTGCTTACTGACCTGTCCCGAAATACGTAACATGACGTATATTCCGAACGTCTGTATTGTTCGGGTATTGGTACACCATTAATCAGGCAGAAGCTACGCCAATCGCAGCCAGAAGTGGTATATCCCGGCGTACCGGATCAATATACGTCATGTTACGTATTTCCCGCGGCCCGAGATGTAACCACTTTTGCCAATCAACCTAATTTTAAAAAAACGTATCTTATGAGCGTCAACATTTACAAACTACTTAGAGTCCTGTTTATCACACTATGCATAGCCGGCAATCAGGGTAATGCTCAGATCATTTCAGGAGGAGAATACCACGGGCTGGCAATTTGTGCAAACGGGTCGGTAAAGGCTTGGGGAAGAAACAGCGACGGCCAACTTGGAGATGGCACCATGACTTCCTCTCCGGTACCTGTGGCTGTTTCCGGCCTGAGCAACGTTATTGCAGTATCGGGCGGCACCAGCCACTCTCTGGCCCTTAAAAGCGACGGAACTGTTTGGGCATGGGGTGCCAATACCTATGGGCAGTTGGGCAATGGTACCTATACACAATCATCTACACCGGTACAGGTTACCGCACTTACCGGCATTGTGGCGATAGCTGCAGGTTGGGGACATTCCGTTGCACTTAAAAATGACGGCACCGTATGGGCGTGGGGCGATGGCTATTTCTCTCAACTGGGCACTGGTAGCACAGCCAGCAAAAGCCCAGTACAAGTAACTGGAGTGAGCAATATCATTGCCATTTCTTCGAAGTACAGCCATACACTGGCGCTAAAGAATGACAGTACAGTGTGGGCATGGGGCATCAATGAGTTCGGGCAGATCGGCAACGGGCTATCGGGCAGTACGCCCATAATATCGCAGGCATCTCCGGTTCAGGTTTTCACAGGTGCTACCGCCATAACTACAGGCATAGACCATTCATTGGCGCTAAAAGGAGACAGCACTATATGGGGCTGGGGCCGAAATGGCTTCTACCAGTTGGGTATTACCGGGAACATAAACAAGAGAACACCGACTCTTTCCAACTTATCAAAAGTTATCAGAATCTATTCCGGCCTTAATCACAACTTTGCAATTAAGGCCGATGGCACCTACTGGGCCTGGGGACAAAACAATCACGCACAGCTGGGCAGTGGCTCAACGACCCCGCTCATCAGCCCCTATCAGATTACCTCACTTACTAACGTAGCTGCATTTGCCGCAGGGCTCAGCTATTCCTTTGCACTCAAATCGGATAACACGCTTATGACGTGGGCCGGAAATGGCTTTGGGGAGCTATGCGACGGTACTACCGCCGACAGATATACTCCCTCCGCCGCAGCCGGCCTTTGTAGCATTCTTCCACTCGCTGCCCCTAACAGTGAGATGGTCCCCGCTATGAATAAGGAACTGGTGGTATACCCCAACCCAAGTAATGGAGTGCTTCATTTAAACACTCCGTTCACCGGAGATTGTAGCGTAAAGGTTATGAACCTGACGGGACAGATCGTGTACCAACAAAAACTCATAAACAATCAAAGTACAATAGAAGTAAGCCACTTGAAACCGGGCATTTATATACTTGAGGCTTCGTCGGAGAAAGCAGGTATTCTCCACACACGCATTGAGATTCGGTAGTTGTAAGCTTGTAGTCATCAATTTTAGGGAGGAAAATCAATTTATCAATCTAAATGATTGACGATCCAACCACCGAAAGTGACTCTTTGAACGACAAAACCCGCGCATAGCGCGGGTTTTATTTTTCTGCGGAGGGACAGGGATTCGAACCCTGGATACCCTTTGACAGGTATACACACTTTCCAGGCGTGCCTCTTCAGCCACTCGAGCATCTCTCCTTGAGGGGTGCAAAATTAAGAAATTATTACGACAACTGAAAACATTACTTATGCGAGGCTCACAACAATGAGGGGTGGGGTAGATGGTCATAATGATGGAGTTTTCTTGTATGCTCGGGGTGCGATAACGATTCTTTGATTGTAGCTATACCTCACGGAATTGTAAATTTTAGGCATTTGTTGACATTTGACTTGTTATTTTTGGCTAACTCAGGTATTTCGTGATTTTAAAATTCCCTTAATGAAGTCAAAAAATTTACTCATTTACCTATTTGCGATTTCTGGTTTGGTGGCGTGTAGTGATACTAGTCGCAAGTTTAATGTTATAGGGGAAATATCCGGAATGCCGGAGCAAACAATTATATTAGAGCAGCTTGGGGCTAATGACATAGTTTCTATTGTAGATTCAGTGAGGTCAAAATCTGATGGCAGGTTTGAATTTTCGGGGTCGTCGCCTGAGCCTGGTTTGTATCGCTTGCATTTTATGGATAATAAGTTCATATTGTTGTCTATAGATAAGGGTAATATTAAGTTGACTGGTAACTGGGTTGGTATTGAAAATTATACAGTTTCTGGTTCTCCTAGTTCTGAGCATTTGAAGCAGTTTTTGTTGGTTTTCAGAGAAAAAGTAAGGGATTTTAATACTATGAACATAGTATTAGACACCCTAAAAGCAAGGGGTAATGATAGCTTACTGGCACTGGCTCAGAAGAACTATCAGGAGATGAATCAGGAGTTTACGCAGATCATAGAGAACTATGCTGACACTGCTCCTTACCAGCCTAATGCCATATTTGCTGCGCGTATACTCAACCCTGCTAGCGAGGGCGTATTCCTGAATTCCTTTACACAGAGCCTGGGCCGTAGGTTTCCGGATACTCGTATGACCAAGGAATTTTCGGAGTATTTCACTAAAATAAACCTCAAGAATATAGGCACAGAAACCGTGAAACCACAGTATGTGGAGACTGGTGCTATGGCCCCTGAAATCAACTTGCCGGGCCCCGATGGCACGCCGGTGGCGCTATCATCGCTGAGGGGCAAGTATGTGCTGGTGGATTTCTGGGCGTCGTGGTGTGGGCCTTGTAGGTCTGAAAACCCGAATGTGGTAGCTGCATACAAAAAGTTTAAAGATAAAAACTTTACTATTTATGGTGTGTCTATAGATCATAACAAAGAGAAATGGGAGCAGGCTATAAAAGAAGACGGGCTAACATGGATACATGTAAGCGACCTTAAAGGGTGGTCGTCTGTAGGGGCTGTAACCTACTCAGTAAGGTCTATACCTACCAATGTGCTGGTGGGCCCTGATGGCAAGATCATTGCTCGCAACCTTCGTGGGGAGCAACTGAGTGAAATGCTGACCCAGATTTTTGCTACTACTGCTGCTGAGCCTGCACCCTAACAAATAGTATTGCTTAATACTCAGCCCAACATCTTTACCAGCATTCGTTTGGCTATGGGTAGTAGTGTTTCGTGATAGGGTATTGTTAATGGATACTCTATTTTATATACTGCTGGGTTGGGTAGTAGTCTTATATCTCTGATGAGGTCTAGCTTTATTTGCTCGTAGGTATTAGCATAGTTTTTGGTGCGTAGGTCTATATATTCTAGTTTTACCCCTTTGTATTTGGCGTTTTTATGTTCAAACAGGGTGACTGTGTAGTTGTACACTTTTACATCTGTGTCGCGGAGGTATTTTATTAGCAGGTATCCTTCATTTTTGTAGAGGGGCATAATGCCTATAGGTTCTACTACCATTTGTCGTTCTATTATTTCGTACAGTTTTGTGCCTTCGTGCACGGTTACTTCCATTTCTGCTAGCGCATATTCTGTTATTTCTTCTAGCTCAGCCATGAGGGTGCTGTCTGCCAATATTCGCTCATAAACTATTTCTAATTTGTTGGGGTTAATGTGGTCTATTTTTCGGGGGAAATGGCTTTGGAGCAGTTGTTTGTTTTTTCTGAATGATATAAGGTTGTTGTAATGTGTGACTATGTCTGCTAGTTGTGGGTAGAGTTTTGTTTGGTTGAAGTATTTTTTTACTTCTTGCAGATATGCCAATAGTCTGTATTTCTGTAGTTCGAAATCTACATATCCTTCCATAAACCAGTTTTCGCTAAGTGTCATTTGGGATGTTTTTTGATGATAAATAGGGTACATCAAAATAAGTGCCAATTCAGCTAAATGAAACTACAAAATAGCAAATCGATTGCCGGTTTGTTGCTGGTTGTTTCATGTGTTTTTGGGTTTAACTCGTTGATTATCAATGGTATTCGTTTTTGCAGGTTGTGGTGTTTTGCATGGTGTTATTCTGACCGTGGGCTCCTACTTTTCTTTTTATTTCAAAAAGAAAAGTAGCAAAAGAAAAGGAAATTTTTTGTCAATCGCTCCGCTGACAAAAAAATAGCTCTAC
>CAZRPA010000204.1:0-6753 GCA_964601855.1 uncultured Flavipsychrobacter sp.
AACGTATCGTAGTTGGGTGTAGGTGGTGCATATGATACACGTGGCACACCATTTACTACTATCTGAGGATCAGGGAAGGCACTGTCTATACCCAAGTTGCCATTAAATATATAGGCGTAAGACAATATAGTACTGTCACCTGCTGGTATACTACCTAGTCTGTAGGTAAGTGCTATGGCTATATCACCATTTCTGGTTTGTCCCAGACCATAAGTAGCACCCGTCATAGAGTAGTCCCACAATGTACCTAAATCAATTGTAGAGCTCAACCACCATGAATCATAAATGCAGCAACGGGCACGGCAATCTTTGGTACCCAATGCAAAATAAGACTGAGCAGGATATCCAGCACCTCTAGATGCAACCAACACACGGTGGCGTGCATCTTCGTTTTGGTGAACGATAGTATTATTTGTAAAGAATCCTCCACCTGGCCATGATTGATCATTATCTGGGTCGCAAGAGCGCATATAGTACATAGGCGCAGTAGCTGTAGCAGCAGTGTTGCGAATAACTGTAGTTACTATTACGGCAGAAGCAAGTGTATCTATACGTGTTTCTTTTCTTATCTGCACTGTACCGCCAGAGGCACTACCCGTCCAGTAACCTGTAACACGACCACCTACATTAGAATAGCCAGTATTAGCTCCAGTAAGACCTATACCAGCACCGCCATTGAAGTAAACACCACCAGGACACTGCTGAAATGCCTGTGTACGGTTGGCACCTATTTGCAATTCCCAACCTTCGAAAGGACTACCTGGATAAGTGTAATCGCCCATAAAAGGCGGTGTACCTACCGTCCAGCCATCTTTACCATAGTCATACACCTCTGCTAATGGAGACCCAATAGCTGCTCCGGGAGAGTGTGGGTGATAACCTGCTATAGAGGTACAAGCACCAAATGATCCATTGTTTAGCTGACCGATCTCTAAATATCTGCCTTGAAGAAACAAATTGGTACCTACCAACTGTGCAAAGGAACCGTTTGTTCCGCATATCATTATCGACATGAAAACTAAAAACAGGTATTGTTTTCTCATACTTATTTATTTATTTATTGTCCCGAGTGTTAAAAGTAATAAAAAAAATTGACTCCAATAACTTGTCAAAAAATATAACAGTACACAGTACAACCACACATTTTAAAGCGTAGTAAATACCAATACCTATAAAGAAGACATCAATTATTCATAATTAGTTGGGCAAAACCGACTTATTCGATAAAAATAAACCAAAAGTACAGATGAATGTCGAGAAACTCCATACATACACTGCTCCTAACACAAGTTTTTACACAGATATACCATGTAGTAGTGAATTGAGCCCCCTTTTACAACTATTTACTGCCGTTCAGATGTGTCATCTTTAACCAACATTGGCTATTATTTCCTTAACCATTTTTGCATCTTCAGGAGTATTTGTATTAACTAGAACTAAAGGATTATCCGTTTTTATAATTTTGACTTCAGCGGGATTGTGTATCAAAACTTTGCGAGGACATCTATACCCATCTGCAACATATTGCTGCAACAATGGATAGGCACTAGGCTCCCAAATTGTCACTAAAGGCTCTGGCAAACCATCATGCGGGCTTTGATATGTAGTAGCAATTCCTGAACAGTTTCTATTTTGAAGCAATAGTTGTAAAGCTGCTACATCAAGCAGCGGTAAATCGCAAGCAACTACTAACCAGGCTACATCAGACCGGTATTCGAAAGCAGAAAGCAAAGCAAATATTGGTCCCGTATCGGTGTGTGTATCTACTATAGTAGGGTAATTATCTGAGATGTCCGCATTTTGCGCTGCCCTGCAAGAAATAAATACCTTTTCACAAATGCTACTCAGCACTGCATGCATGTGATATCGCTGCTCTATGCCATGCCATTGAATTGCACCTTTATCTTGGCCCATTCTTACACTTTTGCCGCCTGCCAATACTAACCCATAAACAGTAGGCTGCCTATTATTTTGCGCTGAAATCACTTTTCCCTCCTGTTTTTTCTATTAGTTTGGTTTCTTTAATCACTATTTCATGGCTCATCGCCTTGCACATATCATATACAGTCAGCGCTGCTATGCTAGCACCTACCAGTGCTTCCATCTCTACACCTGTCTTTGCACTAACTGTAGCAGTACATATTATTTCCACTTCGTTTGTTCCAGTGACGGCTATGTCTATAACTGTGTTACTCAACCCAATGGGATGACAAAGAGGTATTAAATCTCCTGTTTTTTTAGCAGCCATGATACCTGCTATTATTGCGGTCTGGAAAACTCCCCCTTTCTTAGAGTGAATATCGCCATTTGCAAAGTGAACCATTACTGCATCGGGCAGAAAAAGTACACTTCTAGCTTTGGCAGTTCTGATAGTTTCCAGCTTGTGGGTAACATCTACCATTGATACCTTGCCGGCACTGTCTATATGCGTAAAATCACCCATGACTTGAAATTGTTTTGAAAGGTATTATCTTATAAACTTCTCCTTTTTTGAAATCGTTTTTTTCGGCAGGTAATTCCATAAAAGCATTTGAAGCAGTTAAATTAGAAAAATCACCAGAGCCGTTACCCGCTACAGGCGTAGCTATCAACTGACCTGACATGCTGATATGAACGGTTACCTGCAAAAAGTATTGTAGACGAGACTCAAAAGTAACATCCTGCGCTAGAACAGCGAAACTATAAGCTATGCTGGGATGTGATATGGATGCAAACAACCAAGGCATAAAATACCTGTGCAGGCATAAAAACGCAGAAACAGGATTGCCGGGAAATGCAAATACTACGACGTTTTTCTCACTATTTTGACCAAACCAAAATGGCTTTCCTGGTTTTTGGAGTACCTTATGAAACAACTGCTTTATACCCGCATTAGCCAATGCTTGGGGCACATAATCAAACTTACCCATTGACACTCCACCGCTGAGGATTATAACATCATAAGCAGAGATGCATTTCATGAGTTCTGCTTCTATAAAATCAGAGTTATCATTAACATGCAATAAGTCAGCATCAATACCATGTTGTAGTAGTGTTGCTTTTATGGCATAACTATTAGACCGCCTTATCTGATAAGGTGATGGAAGCTGGTGTATATCTACCAACTCATCCCCTGTAGAAACAACAACAACTTTGGGTAGTTTTTTTACACTGAGAGTTGTTAGCCCTACAGATGCCGCTACACTAATAGTCACGGCATCAACTACTGTGTTATTAGCCACTATCGAATCGTGCACTTTTTTATCACTACCCTTGTAGTGTATGTTAGCTCCCTGCTTTATATGCTCAGTATTGATAGTAGCAGTGTCGCCGTCAATGGTTATGTCTTCATATCTTACAACAGTATCCAAACCTTCAGGCAGCACACAACCCGTCATTATTTCTACACACTGGTTGGTAGTATCTACTGTTATTGGCTCATCGCCCGCAGCCATTGTATCTTTTACATAAAAGCTCCTTGTACCTTTTTCATAATCGAGGTAACTAATGGCAATACCATCCATAGTCACCCTATTGTACGGGGGCAGGTCTCTGTCAGCTATTATATCATTAGCAAGTATTCGCCCGGTAGCGTTTATTAAAGGCACCTCCTCTACACCGAAGTTTCCGGTATTCTGAAGTATTATTTCATCAGCCTTTGCTACTGTAATAGGTGACATCATGTGTGTGTCAAAAATACAGCATTTGACTATCTGTATGTCAACAATAGTAATTTAGTGTGCTACTCTGAACTTTATAACATCTCTACTATTGCCTTGTTTGATATCTAAAAGGTATATGCCTGCAGGTATAGAGTGTGGCAACAATACCTCTTCATCAATGGCTGTTCTAGCTTCGGGAATATCTTTGCTATAAACAATTTGCCCCAATACATTTTTCACTGCAATACTTACAGGCTCATTAGTAACCAATCCTTTTATTCTAAAATTACCGTTATTGGGATTGGGGTAAATAGCCAGTGCTTTATTGCCATTTACATCATTTATACCTGCAGGAAAAACTGTTACAAAAACAGAATTGTAAGTTGTGATATTACATACACCTGTACCCGTCACCCTACAGGTCACAGAATCATAATCGGCTAGTGCGCTAGCTGTGTACGTACTATTGGTAGCACCTGCTATTATGCTGTCGTTTACATTCCATTGATAAGAAGGAGAAGGGCCAGCACCGGTAACAGCAGCGGTAAATGTAACAGATGAACCAGCTACAAAAGTAAGTGATGGCGATACCAGTATGCTAATAACCGGAACATACAATGGATCTACAGTCATAGTAACAGGGCTACTATTAACGGTATCTGCCAGTCTGCAAATAAAATTACTACCCATTCTGCAATACACTACATCGCCTGTAACTGGCACAAAAACATGACTAGTACCAGAACCTGCTAGAGCTCCATTTACAAACCAGTAGTAGCCGGGCATATCGCCACCTGCAGTAGGTGCAACGCTGAATGTAACCGGCGTACCAGCACAAGACGTATCGCCCGGGCTTACTGAAATAGTAGCTACCGGAAGCTCTGATGTAATAACAGTAAGGGCTATAGTATCGTGTACTACTGACGGTATAGCGCACACCTCACTACTAGCAAGGGTAACGATAACTGTATCGCCAGCCGCAGGAAAATAGGTGTAAGTAGGCCCAGCAAGCGTAGTAGTACCATTAACCTGCCATATATAATAAGGCGTAGCCCCTCCTAATATAGGTGTGGCAGTAAATGTAACAGGCACTCCTGTACATGTAGTGTCGCCTGAAGAAGCTGTAATGCTCACACCATCTGTAACCACATTGTTTACCGTCACAGTTTTGGTAGCTGTGCGGGTAATGCAACTATTACTAACAGTGTAGCTGATAATTGTAGTACCTGGTACCACAGCAGTCACCACACCTACTGATGATACTGTGGCTATGGCTGGCGTGCTGCTAACCCATATGCCACCCGTCATCTGATTGTATAGTGTATCTGGATAACCCATACATATATTATCCGCCCCAGTAATAGGAGCCATACCTATAGTATTGGTAACTGAGTTTGTCATCACCACAGGATTTTCATCGAAATAAATACCTACACGATTCATAATACTAGTACCATCAGCCAGTGGGTTGCGAGCATTAACCGAGAAAACAAACATCCCATTATTTAATCCATGACGTGAACTATCAAGTAAGTTGATGTTGGGAAAATTAAACTTGGCAATGTTGTGTGTGCCATCATTAATGATGCTGACAAACATAGGATCTGAAGAAGAGACAACTTGCAATGTAGATGGATCTACACCTGGCGAAAGGGTATCTACGACAGATACATTTCTGGCTGTATCATTGCCCATATTCTCGAACCTCACGGTATACGTAAGCCTAGTACAGGGCAATATGTACCCTTCTGGCGACACAGCTATATCATTGGGGTCATACGAAGTGCGAACGGTATCATTTCTGGTAATGGTATTGTTGGCGGGATTGGTGTCGCCTGTTACCGGACTAACTGTAATATTGGTAGTGGCAGTATCTCCGGGTATCAATGGCAACCCCATGCTGCTGGGGCGCGATAGCCATACTTCTATTAATCTGTTACTGTTGGGTGCCATAGCAGTCAGATTCCAAGTAAGTGTATTGCCTGCTACTGTAGTAGGCATCAAGGAAGTGATACTACCCGGATATGTAGATGATATAAAACTGTACTTCGGGCTGTGCGTAAGCGAAACAACCGGTATTACAGGTATACAACTGGTATTAGTAACTTGCAATGTAACTCGCTGACGAGTACCATTTGCCAATGAACTACTTACTACACTTAGATCAAAAGTGGTAGATGCACCACAAATAAGGCCAAAGGATTTGGTAACATAGGTATTAGTGAATGCTGTAATGGTATCATAAATAACACCTGCCGATGGGCAGTAGGCCAGTAGCCCACCATCCACAGATATAGGACGAAAAGCATAAATAGTACCAGCACCACCTAATGCTTTGTAGTAAAATCCTGATGTAGTGGAAATTGTATCCACGGGCACACCGTTCGAATCTACCCTTACACTGGCTACACTTGTGTTAAGAACGTCACCAGCGTCAAACAGACAGTTAGTGTTATTGTCTACAAAAAAACGTACAGGTAAGGTGCGGCAATACAAATAGTTGTAACTGAAACTCACCGTATCTACTGGTGTACCAGCCAATCTTAGCACATGCTTTACAGTGTATGTACCCGGCAAACTATATGCATGGTAAACATGTGCATCGCTCAGGGTAGTAGTAGACATGGCAGAAGTATCGGATGTACCATCTCCAAAGAAAGTAATAACACTAAATGCAGACGAAACGCCACATGCGGCTATGTAAAAATGTGCATCAGCGCAAGAAGTAGCAGGTGAAGACAAAACAGAATGCGACCCTATAGCAAAGTTTACCGTAACATATACCGGACCGGAATAAGCGGTAGACCCACTGCTGGCACACGTAATGCCACAACGGTAGTAACGAGCTGCTGTAGGATAATGAGTGTATGGCACTGTGTTAGCTCCGGGGATATTAGTCCATGCAAGACCATCTGGTGATTGTTGCCATTGTATAATATGTCCGCATATGGGGGCGTAGGACGGCAAATTGAGTACCAAAGGTGTGCCACTACAAACAGTAGAAGTACTGGCACTAACACCACCCGGCACAGGAGTACCTACGCACGAAGAGTTGACAGTTACCACTCTTGTTGCAAAACCACAAACACCAACATTGTAAGTAATGGTAGCA
>CAZRPA010000205.1:0-6742 GCA_964601855.1 uncultured Flavipsychrobacter sp.
TTTATAAGCTGGCAAGTCGTTTCTCACCATTTTCACAGCGAGCAGATACAGCACCACCAGCAGTACACTACTCAGCCAGTGCATATACATGTGTACGGTAGCATAAGTGCCATGAAATGCTCCATACCTCAAATCATTGACCGTACGGGCACTAAATAAATAGTGAAGAAAACAAACCACCAGCGGCACCAATACCCAATTACCAAAGGACCAATCTTTCCTCCGCCTAAACCACAACATCACACCCAGCCCAAACAGCAGCGTGGTAATGCGGTGATACACATTAGGCACTGCCATACCCATCTGTGTCTTGAACACGAGATTGACCCCAAACATACAAGTAAGATACAACAACACCACCGACACCAGCAACGCTGCACGCCCTGCTTGCTTGTTACTCACCGTATTCACAAATTCCTCATCACCACTACGTTGCAGCAATAGATAGTACGCACCATACGCAGCTATGGATATGATATTAGTGACTAATCCTCGCACATCCCTATAAATCAATGTAAGATTAGAGCCCGGCATCATGGCTGCATTACTCCAGTCCATCATCAGACTCAGCATTGCCAATCCGCTGATAACAATAGAAGAATAACGGAAGAGCCTGATACCTGAATACACCGACAACCAATACAACAACACAAACTCTGCCGACCAGAACATAGTAATAGCATGCCCCTGCAACTGTATCGGTATCGTCAGCGTAACGAAAGTAAGCGTAAGCCCTATCAGCAAAAACAGTAGATTCCTGTCGGCAATGCTCGTTTTGTAAACAGTATACGCCAATCCCAGATTGAGCACACCTACACACAGCGTGAACAATCCCTGATACAATCCATGGTCTATTTGGCGCACCATCGCCAGTCCGGCAGCATAATAGCTGAAACTGATAAATAACAATATCAGAAAATCAAATGGCCGGAACCGCTCACGAGTGCGTATCTGGTACAGCATATTCATGCCCATATACACCACATAAAACACTGTGCCAAACACCAACCCATACACATACGACACAGGCTTATGTGTGCTCAGTGCATTAATGAGCCACCCACCAAAAATAATCTCGGTAAATAACAGTGCTATAATATTGATAGCTGGCCACCTCTTATACCATGCCAGCAGCAGCAAGCCTATACTCAGTATAGTTAGGTACACAAACAGCACTATATAGTTGCCACTACCCGTACTTATAAGAAACGGTGTCACAAAGCCCCCTACCGATGCTATCACTGCCAGTTCTAGCTTATCATACAGCACCGCCAGCAGCACTGCAAATGCTGTTATCACCACCATTATCAGGAAGGCTGCAGTCTGCGGCAGCAAATGATACTGATGAAACGCAAACGCTATAGTAAAGTAAAACACTGCTATACCGCCACCTGCCAGCACAGAGCTGAACGACCTATAGCCACTGCGCAGATAATGACCCAGCCCCACCAGTATGCCACCACACGCCAGCCCTATACACACCCTGCCCACTTCGTTTATCCAGTCTTGGTCTATGGCATACTTCACAAAAAACGCTATACCCAGCACCAGTATCGCTATCCCTATCTTATTGATCAGGTTTTCACCTATAAATTTCTCTAGATCTGGGTTATCTCTCGTCCATTTCTCCGACCACGACTCCGTTGGTAGCGGAGGCGGCTCTGGCGCAGTGTACCGCTCCTGTGCAGGAGGGGTTTGTTCTTTATACTCCCAAGGTTGTACTGGGGGTATCTCGCTCTCTATAGCTGCCGGCACTTCCTCCGCTTCAGGCTCCATTACAGGCGCCACTATTGCCGGTGGCACTTCCAGTTCAGCTATTGGTTCTGGTACTACCTCTGGCTCCACTTGTATGGCAGTGGGTATAGGTGTAGGTTTAGGCTCCTCGGTTTGGGTTGTGGCAGTCACACCACGCTCAGCCAGTGTTTGTATGTTTTCTCGCAGGTAGTTTATCTCCCTTCTCAGAAATTTCTGTTCCTCTCTCAGCTTTTCTATTACCCCAGTCAGCTGCTCCGTATTCTTCTTACCCTTGGCACTCAGTGCATAGTTTGCCACCAATACTATCAATACCAATACGATAAGGCCGAACATATTTTTCTATTTATTTTACCACAAGTTACAAATAATCATATCTCCCAGCACATCACCCTACCCCACACAATTCCACTACCTATTAGCCAGCCCCTTCAGTATCTTATCGCCCGCACTCGTCAGCAAGCCACACACCAAGCCCGATAGTAGCGCCGCAAAGAAGCCCAGCATCAGCATAACCTGTGTCACCGTAGCACCAGATTCGGCATGTATCTTAGCAAACTTTGCCGCATCAGGCGCATGATGTGCCAGATACACACCCTGCATCAGTATATGAAACAGCGTCACGATAGCAGTATTTATCACCCCTATCAAGAACCCATGTGCAAAAAACCTCCCCTCGGCATACCTTGCCAGCACATACGCACACAGCAGGTACACGGGTGTACCCAGCAGCGACTCATACTTTGTAGGTATATAATACACTGTCACCACCCCCATTATCACACCGGTCAGCGACAATAGTCCTATCAATTTCCAATTCATAAACAACGCTACTACTTCAAATATTTTTTATGTAAAACCTCTTTTTCCCTAGTTCATCAACTTATATACAGGTCCGTTTGCAGTGGTCCACCCGGTGTCACTGCATATTGCTCTAGGTCGGTGATGCCCGCTGCTTTCAGCACATCCTCATCCAGATACAGATTGCCGCTGCACTCCCTCGCCGGCTGGCTCAGTATGTAGTACGCACAGTCTGCCAATATCTGCGGTTTACGGCTTCTAGCCATCAGCATATCGCCCCCCAGCAGGTTTTTTACCGCTGCCGTAGCTATGGTAGTCACCGGCCACAACGAGTTAGCAGCCACACCGTCCTTTCTAAATTCCTCTGCCCATGCCAGCGACATCATACTCATACTATACTTGCTTATCGTATAGCCTATATAGGGCGCTATCCACCTCGGGTCCATGTTTATGGGTGGCGACAGGGTCAGTATATGTCCGTTGGCACTTTTTTTCAGGTAGGGCACGCAGTGTTTCGTCACCATAAATGTGCCTCTCACATTTATGTCGTGTACCAGGTTAAACCGCTTCATATCCGTATCCTCCGTATTGCTCAGTGCTATAGCCGATGCATTATTCACCAGCATATCTATTCCCCCAAATCGCTCCACCGCCTGCTGCACTGCATTGCGTATCTGTGCCTCATCTCTTATGTCGCATTGCACTGCCAGCCCCACACCACCCGCTTGGTTTATTTTTTCTACTGCCGTGTGTATGGTGCCACCCAGCCGCTCATCTTCCTGCACAGTTTTGCCTATCACCACTATATTGGCTCCTGCCGCTGCCAGCTTCAGGGCTATTGCCTCGCCTATGCCTCTGCTGGCACCTGTTATAAACGCTGTTTTACCGCTCATTTCCATAGGTCATACTGTTTTGTCTGTTACGAAGTTAACAAACTCACCACAACTACTACACTTTTTACTACCTGCCCAGCCTTCTTTCAAAATCCTTCTCATTTCATCCTTGCTTACAATAACTTTGCCCTCCGTACCTACTGTACACCATCACAGTACCAACCGGGCAGCAAAATGAAAATACTACTAGCGCAGCAAAACTACCACATAGGCAACTTCGAAGCCAACACCCAAAAAATACTGGCGGCCATAGCACATGGCAAGGCTGTAGGTGCCGAGCTTGTAGTGTGCTCAGAACTAGCTATTTGTGGCTACCCGCCCCGCGATTTTCTCGAATTTTCAGATTTCATCACCCAAGCACACAGCGCCCTCCACACCATTTGTCAGGCTGCCGATACCATAGGGGTGCTGGTGGGCTGCCCCGCTCCCAACCCCGACCCCAAGGGCAAAAACCTGCACAATAGTGCCTACCTGCTCTACAACCAATCCATACAAGGCGTAGCACACAAAACCCTGCTGCCCACCTACGACATATTCGATGAGTATCGCTACTTCGAGCCCGCTACATCCTGGAATGTACTCCACTTCAAAGGCAAAAAACTTGCCGTTACCATCTGCGAAGACATCTGGGACATCGTTGACGACCCGCTGTATCGGGTCTGCCCTATGGACCAACTGCTCCCCCAGCAGCCCGATATCATGATCAACCTCAGCGCATCTCCGTTCGACTACCTCCATGCCGATGGCAGGCGCGATATAGTGAGCCGCAATGCCGCCCGCTACGCACTACCCCTTATCTACTGCAACACCACCGGCTCACAAACCGAAATCGTATTCGACGGTGGCTCTCTCGTGGCTAGCCCCGACGGCACCATTCTGCAAGAGTTGCCCTACTTCACCGAGGCGCTACACCTCATAGACTGGCTCCCTGATGGTAGCCTGTCCGCTGGCACCTACACACCAGTACCTCCCCAGCCAATATCGCCACTGTCGCTCAGTGCCACTACCAATGTGCACCACATACACCAGGCACTGCTGCTAGGCATCCGCGACTATTTCTCCAAAATGAATTTCACCAAGGCTATCGTTGCCTCATCGGGCGGCATAGACAGTGCCGTAGTGCTGGCACTGGCATGCGAGGCGCTGGGAGCCGAAAATGTGAGCGCACTACTCCTGCCCTCTCAGTACTCTACCCCCCACTCTGTGGATGATGCGGTGCAGCTATCTGTCAACCTAGGCAACCATTACGACATCATACCCATCGCCCCGGTGTTCGATGCTTACAGCACTGCCCTCCACCCCATATTTGCAGACCTCCCCTTCAATGTAGCCGAAGAAAACCTGCAATCGCGCATAAGAGGCGCTATGGTTATGGCTCTTGCCAACAAATTTGGGTACATACTGCTCAATACCTCCAACAAAAGCGAACTAGCCACCGGCTACGGCACCCTATATGGCGATATGGCTGGCGGACTAGGCGTGCTGGGCGACCTCTACAAGATACAGGTATACGCACTGGCACAGTACATCAACCGCCACCAGGAGATAATACCCCAAAACATACTACTAAAAGCCCCCAGTGCCGAGCTGCGCCCCGACCAGAAAGACAGCGACAGCCTGCCCGAATACCACATACTCGACCCCATACTGTACCAATACATAGAGCGCCGCCAAAGCCCCACCCAGATACAAGCAATGGGCTACGACGCCCCACTGGTAAAACGTATACTCACCCTCGTCAACAACAACGAATACAAACGAAACCAATTTTGCCCCATCATCAGGGTCTCCCCCAAGGCTTTTGGCATGGGTAGGCGCATGCCCATAGTAGGCAAATACCTGGTATAGCCCACCACCCACATACAGTCTGTTTTTTATTATGAGTCTAGGTCACCAGCAGTGGTGCTCCTAGCAGCGGGCTTTGTGTCACTCCCTTGTACTGGCGGGGCAGTGAGGGGCTTTCCCCACTAAACCTACTCTCCACTCGTCCCCGTTTGCAACGGGGATGCCACGGATTGGCGTTTGCAACGCCAGTTACCCAGTTACTACCCACTTTTTAGCATATAACATGCATTCCTACTGTTTTAGTAACGCCAAAATACTAACTTAGCTACTCAATGTCGGGCGATAGATACATCATACAAGATCAACACTTTATTCACTTCCTTACATTTACAGTAGTGGAGTGGGTAGATATTTTTACCAGACCAGTATATAAAGATATTATTACAAAGTCCTTAAATTATTGTACAAAAGCCAAGGGTTTGCAATGTTACGCATGGGTGTTAATGAGCAATCATCTGCACTTGGTAGTTAACACATTACCTCCGCATAAGTTATCTGATGTAATAAGGGATTTTAAAAAGTATACATCTAAACAACTTACGGCTGCTATAGTTGAAATCGATGAAAGTAGGCGCGAATGGTTGCTACATAAATTTAGATTTGCAGCACACAACACTAATCGTGCCGAACAATATAAAGTATGGCAAGACGGTTATCATGGTATATGCGTAGAGGGTGATGGTGTGCGAATGAAACAACGCATTGACTATATACACAACAACCCTGTAAGACAGATGATTGTAGCAGATGCTGCTGATTATTTGTACAGCAGTGCAGGTGATTATAATGGCAGAAAAGGGCTGGTAGATGTTATTTGTTACTAATAGTTACAAGTGTGTACTCTTGCATATGTAATGGGTGCAACTATTGTTTGATACAGGCGTTACAAACGCCATTCCACAGCATCCCCGTTGCAAACGGGGACGAGTGGGGTTGATTCGGATTTTAGGAGGAAAGCAAATCGATGAAGAAATCGACAGTATAGCTACCCCCTTCCACTTATTTAATAAAAATTAAAATGAATAAAATATTTGACTTTGCATTTTACTTAGCTTATGCAAGAACTAAAAATGAAGAAAAAATTGACATTGTTGCCAAAAAGAGGGCTAGTAGGTTTTTAGTTACAATCCTAATTATCACTACTTATCCGGCACTTCAATTAATTATCCTTAAAACAGTTTATTGGATCACTAGATCAAATCGAATAAATTTTGTAATGTTGTTAGCGATAATGCTTCTTAGTCTAATTGCTAGTATCTATTATAATATTATATTTGTTACACGGCGTTATAATGGTAAACAGGTAGAATTTCTTCATAAATATTTTAGTGATCAACTATCAAAGAAAACGATTAGTATGTACTTTTCACTAGTTTTTCTTTGCTCTTTGATTATCTTTTATACACTTTTTTTCTTTTTAGTGAAACGCAAGCTCCTTTAATAACCCTTTC
>CAZRPA010000206.1:0-6739 GCA_964601855.1 uncultured Flavipsychrobacter sp.
GCGACCGCAAAGTGTTCCACTTTGTAGTGAAACAATAAGAGGTACAATAACAATAGAGTTTCAATAGAGAGGGCTACCGATTGGTGGTCCTCTTTTGTTTTGTAGGGTAGTAGGTATTGATTACCAATGGTGTTTCTATTTTTAGGTTTGCAAGAATTAATGGAATAAGGTTGCAAATTCAGGATTTGAAATTTGACGTTGGTGGGTCATTTGCAGAGGAACAGAGGAGACATACTAAGGACGATCAGCAATAATTTCTTTATTATTTTATAATATTGAATGTTATGAGTAGCTTTATAGTTCTTTTATATATTTCTGGATTCATGAAGAGTCAATAACAGTGCATCACATAAACTCTATACTATGACTAAACGTAGAAATCACCTGAATAGGCAATTGCTAATAGTTGTTTTGTACTTGTTGTGTAGTGTAGCTATGTATCAAAGTGCAGTGGCTCAGCAATCCAAAAGTATTGAAGGCTTAGCTCCATACGTTTTGTTTGATACAGTTTGTGACCGTTTTGGCAAGAAATACGGACTAGCAGAAATAGCTATAGATAACAAAATAAGGTATGCTGTGAGTAATGGTATAGCAGCCGCTAGTGTGCCTGCTGCATGTAGTTCTGGTTACTTTCAGTTGTATCTTGAAATAGGCTCTGGTTTTGAAGGTACAGATGCTGCTTCAGTAGCTCGACTCAATGTACTTTGTCAAGTATTTAGAGATGTATCAGACTTCATTATTTCACCGCTCACATCTACTGGCAATAAGGTGAAAATACAAGTGCGGAGCCCACTGGCAGTGGGGCTGCCAGCCACAGCATCGGGGGCAGCATCGGGCTACTATTCTATGCCTAGTTTAACATCCACGTCAGGAATAGTAGACAATGATATATGGCTTACCATCAATTCGGGTCAGGATGCACATAGTAGTCTGGTGCCACCTGTAACAACAGCACATTTTTTTCACGGTCTGATGGCTATTAGGTGCGATGGTACTATCAATTGGCATACCGACCTGAGTACGCCGCCCCTTGCAGGGGAGTATGACCTATACACAGTGGTGCTACATGAAGTAATGCATGCGTTGGGGTTTGTGTCATTGGTCGATTATGATGGGTTATCTGTGTTTCATCCTAGCTACAACTACTATAGTCGTTATGACCGCTTTCTAAAAACCGCTGCTGGTCTGGGTGTTATTACCTCGCCCACACCGCTGTGTGGTATGTATAACTGGCAGTTTAATCCATCGCTTCCAGCTGGCGTTTTATCGCCTGGGCCAGTTGCAGGTTGCCCATTGGGGTATAGTACTACAGGTACATCTAATCATACTACATGTAGCACATCAATAAAGTATGTAGGATCTACTGTGCAGCCAGTCTACACACCTGGTTGTTTTGAGATGGGAAGTAGCCTGAGTCATTTTGAAGATGAGTGCGGTACTATGCCGACGGGTTTTCCTTTGGTGCCACCAGCTAGCAATGATCATTATTTTGCTATGAGCAATGTTTCGTTGCCCGGGCCATATGTGGCAAGTACTAATCCAGGTGCAATGAAAAGATACCTGACACCAGATGAAAGAAAGGTACTGTGTGATATAGGGTACATAGTGAAAAATACATTTGGTAATGCTGCAAACCTAAACGAGAAGAACTATACAGGGGGCGTATGTGGCAGCAATGTTGTGGGCACATCGGATGGTATAACAGCTACAGGTAGTTGGTTGTACTATATTTTTCCACCAATTAGCGCAGGTATTAATGCGGGATTTACGACAAACAACATTTTGGCCAATGATTTTGGGGCAGTCAGCTTCAAGTGTATGGAGGTGATACTAGGTTCGGGTACGTTATCGGCTACATCTGGTACTAGTACCACAGCAGTGACCTATACACCAGCAGCAGGAGCGCTGGGGCTACACGTGCTAAGATACATACCTGTAAGTGCTACTGGCGAAGAAGGTAATATAACGTATGTGTATGTGTATAATGGTATATCTCCGTGTATTCCATCAGGCAGCTGCAATATGGTAATGAACGGCTCTTTTGAGACCACTGTTGGTGCAGCGACATGCACTTCTCCACCTGCTACCAGTTGCTGGACCACACTTAGTGTACCGTTTGTTTCATATGCTAGAGTAGCAGGCTGCACTTCTAGTTACTATCATCTGATACCTGCCACAATGACTTCGCCACCTACAGATGTCCACTATCCGGGTACAAGTAGTGTGTTGCCCAATGATCATTTTACATTTGGAGGGTGCCAATGGACAGCACCTACCCCTACAACACCTACATATCTGGGTTCCACTGCTATACAGACACCCTTGGCTTTGCCAATGATACCAGGTAATAAATATGTAGTGAGTTGCTGGGCAAAGGTTGCAAACGATGTATTGTTAGGGAGAGATTATTTGCCCGTCAATGTACAGTTCTTGGTTAGTTCTGATATGGCACCGCTGGTGTCGCCAGGGCCATTTGGGTGGGCATATAGTATACCTGCCACTTTACCAGTGATTTGGAATTTGAGGATTGATACTACTGCTGACCGTGAATGGAGATATTATTCAGATACTGTAGTGTATAGTGGTCCTGTAGCACACCGGCTAGCAATAGCTACTTCGCCATTTATGCAGCCTTATTCTGACTATGATGTGTTTTATTTTATAGATGATGTAAGTATAAAACCTTATGATAGTACTGTAGCAATAATACTGCCTGATACTCTTTGTGTTAACAATGGGGCAATAGATCTGACTACAACAGTAGGGGTGCCAGGGGGTAGTTTTAGGTGGTATACTGATTCGGCGGGTTATGTAATCGTAACTGACACAACACTTTTTGACCCTGCAGCTGCTTACAGTTCGTCGATGTTATCAGGAGATTCAGGACAAGTACAGGTTTGTTATAGCTATACAGTGACTGGTTGCTCAAATACCGTATGTAAGAAAGTACAAATAGTCAACTATCTGATAACACCCGTGCTTGGGGCATTGAGCGTATGCATGGGTGAAAATATAGTGTTGAGTCATGCAGAGCCAGATGGGAAATGGACAAGTGGTTATACTGGTGTAGCTACGATAGACACCGCTAGCGGAACTATAACCCCTGTGAGCGAAGGTACTGCTACCATAACATATGCTGCACCCGTGGGCTGTGTAGCCATAACCACAGTAACCGTATACCCCGCTATGACACCTATAACAGGGGAGGACACAGTAGCTGTGGGTGCTTCAGTAATGTTGGGTAATGCAACCATAGGGGGTGTTTGGGGAAGCTCTACTATTAGTATTGGTACTGTGGATGCAGTGTCTGGTATAGTAACTGGTATAGCACCAGGAACAGTTATTATATCTTATACAGCTCCTAGTGGTTGTATGGATACAGCACTGGTAGTAGTAAATAGTATCAGTAGTGTGACTGATATGAACGTGGCTGGGGTATCGATGGTGGCTATACCTAATCCTACAAGTGGTACTTTTATGTTGTATGGAGTGTTGTCAGGTACTCCTTTGGCGGGCAAATTTACGGTACAGGTGCTGGACCTATTGGGAAGAGAAATATATAGCGAAGCGGTAGTGGCTACAGGTAACACTATAAGTAAAAAGGTGGTTTTGCCGCAAGATATACCTAGTGGTATCTATCAGTTGAAGTTAACTGGTAATACTATAGGAGGAACTATAAGAGTGAAAATAGAGAATTAATATTATAACAATATATAATGTAGATCATCGCTGCCCCGCCAGTAGCAGAGATGCGACGCAACGCCCGCTGCTAGCTGTAAATGGCTGGTAACCAATATACTAAAACATAGTAGAATACCACATTAGAAATGCTATGTGGCTTCTTAATATTTTACAAACTTTTTGACAGTAGTGCCTGCTGTGCCCTGCATAGTGGCGTAATAGATGCCAGGTGCCAGGGTGCTGATATTGATGGTGAACTGTGGCTGTGTGACAGGGTGCTGCAATAACTGCTGGCCTACAATGCTGGTGATGGTGAGCTGGGAATAGCTGTCAGCGGGTGAATGGATGGTGAGTTGTTGCTGTGCGGGATTGGGGTATAGACTGAAAGAGGTGGCTGTAGCTGTAGCTACTGTATTGGGTAGCTCTGGGCAACCCTTTGTAGCTGTGGCAGTGTTGGTCATAAGTACGTCGTTGTAGTCGAAATAGATACCTACCCGATTGAGGGCAACATTGCCGGTAGCCATAGATATTTTGTTTTTGATGGTGTACATAAACATGCCATCCCTATTGAGGTGGTCTGAGCTGTCGGCGAGGTTGATGTTGGGGAAATCGAATTTGATAATGGTTTTGTTATTTACCACCTGTTTGGTGATGAACATGGGGTGTGTGCTCATTTCTACTTTGAAGGTTGAGGGATCGAGGAGGGCGGAGAGTGTGTCCATCACATAAATGTTGATGGCTGGTGCACTGCCTATGTTTTCGAAATGAACAGTGAAATGTAGGGTGGTATCGTTGTCGAAACAAACGGGTGAAACTTCTATAGCATTGGGGTCGCAGGAGGTACGAACGGTATCTACCCGGATAACTATGTTGTTGTACATATTAACATCGGCAGGCAGGGTGGTGGGTGTAACGAGTACTTGTTCGTTGACAGTATCACCATCTACAGGGTAGGGTACTGCAAGGTTGTGCCATACTACATAATATATATCGAACGGTGCGGCATTGGTAGAACTTATGTCTGAAAGATTCCAGGTGAGCGAAGTAGCAGTACTGGAAACAGGTGCTGGTCGGGCACCAAACGTATACTCATATTTAGGGCTGAAATGGAGTGTAACTGATGCATTGGCAGGTACACAGGAGTTGTTGGATATATACAGGTGTCCCCATTGGTCGTTAGGGCCTGTAACGGGTACGTAGGCTTTTGCCTCGAGGTCTATGAAGCTGGTGCTAGTGCATGACAGAGCCATAATGTGAGATGAAGCTGTACCTATACCTGCAACCAAAGTATCGAATACAACACCTGAAACTGGGCATGACGGGGCGAGGAAATACGAAGCTTCGAGAATAGTAAAAGAATATACATCGCCAGGAGTGCCATAAGCAATATAGTTAAACCCACAGGTGGCAGTAATGGTGTCGACAGGCACTCCATTTGAATCGATACGAGTGGTTATGGGGCGCATCAGGTAGGCTTCTGTGCCATCTTTTATGCAGTTGTAATCTGATTCGGTATAATATTTTATGGATATTTCTGAGCAAAAGGTATGCACATAATTGTAATTAATGGAGTCGACAGGTGATCCGGCATTATAAAGAATGTGCCTTATAGAGTAGGTGCCGGGAGTAGCGTAAGCATAATTGATATGTGTATATCCTCCTATGCCAGACCACGAAGCATCAATAGTATCTGTATGCGAAGTGCCGTCGCCAAAATGAGTAATAACTGTGGCGCCCGGAGTATAAGTGTGTGTGCGAACTGTGAGTAAGGGTCCGCTGCATTGCTTGTGTATGTTTACCGATAAGTTAGCAGAAGTATAAGCAGCTAAATGTGGGGCTATAGGAGCATAGGTAAACTTTCGGATGGTAGTACTAGCATTAGATAGGTATATGGTGCCATTGTCTGGGTTGAGCAGTATAATATAAGGCATAATAGAAGCCGATAACGCTGGAGCGCCGTCGGAGGTAGAACCACCAGATGAAGTACCTGCTATGGTATAGATAAAGCCTGTAGTAACATCTACTCTTCTTATAATGCGATTGTTGTAATCTGCTATGAATAAATTGCCATCACCATCTGCAGCACAACTTGTGATATTGATAAACTGTGCATTTGTTGCAGGTATTCCATCGGCACTAGATGTGCCGCCACCAGCTACCGTATTGATTATTCCTGAAGCTCTGTCTATTTTGCGAATCTTGTTGGCTGACGAACTTACAAAGTAAATATTGCCTGCATTGTCCATTGTGACACAAATAGGTCTTCCTGCAATTCCGGCAGAGATAGCTAATCCCCCATCTCCTGAGTCAGCAGATGTGCCATTGCCAGCAATAGTGGTGATGATACCTGTGACTTGGTTTATTTTTCTAATTTTATTTTGGGTGCCAATGTAAATATCTCCTGTGGCATCTACATAAAGTGCTTTAGCATTTATTGAGGCTGATGTAGCTGGTATTCCGTCTGCGGCGGATGTGCCGCCACCAGCTACAGCATTGATGATGCCGGTAGCGGCATCTATTTTGCGGATGGTATTGCTATCGGCAATGTAAATATCGCCAGATGGTGTAACATGAATACCTTCTAAACTTGTTCCAAATTGTGCTGCTGTTGCAGGTCCGCCATCGCCACCAGAAATACCAGAACCTATAGTGCCACCTACGGTATAAACTAGGCCACTGCCCCCATTGATACGTCTAATGATATTTCGATATCTTTCGGCATAATAAAAGTTGCCTGCGGCATCCATACCTAGTCCTGAACTGCTGGCAATTTCGGTGCTCAAGGCCGGAAGACCATCGGCTGTAGAAGTGCCGCCACCAGCTACTGTAAACACTGCGCCTGCCTGACCTGCGGCTTGCTGAGAAATGAAGGTGACGAAAATGAGGGATAGGATGGAAAATAATGAACGGAGGGTATGGGGGTATAACATGTGGGTGCTTTTTTTTAGGGTGGTGGATATATTTGTATGCGTAAGGTAATAAAGATTAATGATTGCTATAATAGACGGTTAGAACTGAGAAAACGTTAAGGTGAGTTGAGATATTTTTGTAAAATTAC
>CAZRPA010000207.1:0-6525 GCA_964601855.1 uncultured Flavipsychrobacter sp.
CCTTTCAAAAAGAAGGCTTTCACACCAGACTTATGGTATGTGGGGTAAAGGTGGTCGGTGTATATACCTTTCAAAAAGAAGGCTTTCACACCTGCAGCTAGTTCCATCATTGAGCCACAGTTGGTGTATATACCTTTCAAAAAGAAGGCTTTACACCCTACTCAAATGTAAAGACAGAGTTATGATCGGTGTAACTACCTTTCAAAAAGAGGGCTTTCACACCATACTTTTGTCTAAGCAGTAGCAATCGAGGGTGTAACTACCTTTCAAAAAGAGGGCTTTCACACCATGTCGGCATAGTGTGTACCGTATCACGAGGGTGTAACTACCTTTCAAAAAGAGGGCTTTCACACCTTTTTTTATTTTATTAACTTTTAACAATTAGGTGTATCAACCTTTCAAAAAGAAGGCTTTCACACCCATTTCACAAATAGATTTAACAGCATAACAGGTGTATATACCTTTCAAAAAGAAGGCTTTCACACCTGAAGCATCTAAACACCCTTATAACGATATGGGTGTATCTACCTTTCAAAAAGAAGGCTTTCACACCATGGCTACCGATTGACAAGGATAATTTACCGGTGTATCTACCTTTCAATAAGAAGGCTTTCACACCTGGCACAGAAAACAAACAAAAAAACTTTCAGGTGTATCTACCTTTCAAAAAGAAGGCTTACACACCAATTTTATGAGAAATAGAGACATAATCCTCGGTGTATCTACCTTTCAAAAAGAAGGCTTTCACACCGGCTCAGATTTTTACACCTGACCCAACACAGGTGTATCTACCTTTCAAAAAGAAGGCTTTCACACCAGTTTCAAAAATATTTCAAAATACAAAACGGTGTATCTACCTTTCAAAAAGAAGGCTTTCACACCCAGTTGATTGCTAAGTATGGCACTACTGAGGGTGTATCTACCTTTCAAAAAGAAGGCTTTCACACCCCTGACCCCCAAAAGTGTTTTCCCACATTCGGTGTATCTACCTTTCAAAAAGAAGGCTTTCACACCTCAACCTATGAGATACCCGAAGCCAGTACCGGTGTATCTACCTTTCAAAAAGAAGGCTTTCACACCTCGGCCATTTAAAGGAGGAAATGGAACATGGGTGTATCTACCTTTCAAAAAGAAGGCTTTCACACCACCCAAACAGGGTTAATGATACGCACGACTGGTGTATCTACCTTTCTAAAAGAAGGCTTTCACACCTGTAAAATTCAAGAGGCTTACCTGTATTGCTTTTGGGCAATTTTTGTTATTGAAAAAATGAACTTTTTTATCGAAAAAAGCAGTCTTTTTACTATTTTTTGTACCTGCTACGGTCGGTGGGCCAGTGAAGTGGCTCGGTAATACCTAACATCTTGCCTATTGCCCCTTTAGGATATAGCTTTTTAGGATCTGCCCCTTCAGAATCTACCTCTTTAGGATCTGCCCAATAGGAAAAGCTACCATTCACAGGAATGCCACTATGAAAGGTGAAATTCCTATAAATACTAATGTTATTTTTTGTTATATTGAAAGTTAATAGACGCAAATTTGAGTTGTCATCTAACTTGTTAGAAAGTTTTATGATTGCATCAAATTCGGCATATTTTTTACCTTTTGCCACCTGTTCAATCATGTATATTTGCTTTTCATCATCGTTCATGTTTTTTGTGTGTTCGTTTATCACCCTTCGCTCCCATTGCAGTAGTGCCGCTGCCAGTGCTTTTCCATGTTCGGCTACCAGTTTCATCTCGTTTCTCAATATGTGGTATGGTATAGGGTTGGTTGCTGAGCCGCTGGTTGCTGAATATACATATACTTCTTGTGCTGCTGTTTCTGTTTGCTCTTCAAGTATTACATAAGGCGGTAAGGTATCCCAAAATTGTTTTTCGTCTTTGTTGCTGTTTCGCCATAGGTAATGCAATGCAGCTCTTCTCATTCTCTCCCGCTCTGTTCTGTACATTACATCATCTAACTGATGCATCTTCATAGTGACAAATACAGGAGGAAATACCGACTCATCCTGATTATATCTATTTTCAACATACCCAAATTCCAGCACTATATCTGTAGCGTGTATATTGCTCACCATCAGTTTATTATCCTTTTCAGCATTCCATATAGGTGCCAGCAATAGCTGTTTGGCTATTTCTTTAGTGTATCTATTATCTACCATATATTGCATTGCTATTTGCCATAACAATGCATCTTCTGTAAGAGTGGTGTTGATAGCACCTATCCATTTATGCTTTTGTTTGTCAAAGGCTTTGCGTACATCTTCATTATCTGTGGCTATCATTATCTTTTCTAAAAAGGCAGTATCGTAATGCGAAGCTACAAGAGGACTAGTGTATTCTTCTTGCCTTAGCTGCACAAAAACATTGTTATCGGTTCTTGATACTCCTGGCTCATTTATATACTCATTGCTATAAGCAGAAGGGGCAAAATACTTAACCACCATCATAGGGTGTATGGCGAAGGGTAAAACATGTAATGTTTTTTGTCTTTTCACCTCTAGTTCCATTTTGCCATCATCGGTAAGCAAATAATCAGGAACAGATATACCCAACTTACGACTGAGGCTGATAACCAGAGCTTTTCGTTGCTGACCTTTCAAAGACTTGATAAGTCCCATCTGCTCCTGTAACATCTTCCTGCATTCTATTATTACATTTGCCATAAGGTCATCCAGACTTTCTGACCTATCGATGATATCAAGAACCTGACGGGGTATAGGTGGCTTACGTCTGTTGAGTACAAAAAGGTCTTCGTACAAGTAATGAAATTTAGATTTTTTTTCGCCACGTTTTCTTTCCTTTTCGGTGAGGGTATAATGACATACAGATAGTTGTTGGTATTCATGTTTTCGTAGAAACTTTACACCTTTAGTATCTATTGTCCAGTCGAACAATTGGTAGGCTTCCATTATTATTCTATTCTTTTCATCACGTTTCAGATAAAGCTGATGTACCAATTTTTCTTCCCACTCGTCGGCGATGTGCTTTATTCTTTTCTCTATTTTATAAATCTGATTTTTTACATCCTGATGCACGTTATCCTTGCTTTGCAACAGGTAAGAAGGAATAAATTTGGGTTCAAGGAGCTTAAAATGGGCACTACCAGAGACGCCCTGCTGTGTAAGAATATCGAAATCGTGACGCATGGCTACAGACAGAAAATCATTCATATTGATCTCTTTGTGTAACATGTGGTAAGCTAACAAATATCTCAATGCCCGCCCACCAAGACTGAACTGATACATGGGCTGTGGGTTGTCCTTTTTAGCTCTGTCAATAGTAGCCTCGGTAAAGTTTGTACCAATAGGAATTGCTACCGTAACATGGTCATTTTCAATACACAATCGCCAATCATTTTTTTCATCAATTTGTTGTTGAAATTGTTTGATTTTGTCTGGCAAAAATCGCTCTACCTCCCAATACCAATCAGGACAAATGTTGTGATCTATGAGGTATTTAACAGCATAATAAACAAACCTATTGCCTGCTCTGAATTTCTGTTGGGTTTTTTCTACAAAATCTTGCGAGAAGATAATAATGGGATCGGGTTTGTACTCACCGGCTAAAGTTGTAGGTCTGATACGGTCTTTTAACAGGTCAGCTATTTTTTGAACTTTCTTGTTCTCCTTGAAAAAGTTTTCAAAAAAATCGACCCCTAACTCTGTCAGCGACCTGTAACCGCGCAATAATTGATTGCTTTTGTCATTGAAAAAACTGTAAGCATCGTTAGATAAATCGGTAAAATCTTCGTCAAGATATTGATACAATAGCCGTCTTTGTTCTGCTATTTTATTCATGCTTGCCCGTAGCTTATCTACAGTCGATTGTTCATCATATTTAAGACACAACATCACCAATTTGTATAGGCTATCGAAACCTATATGAAACCAGTACCCCTCTATAGAGTGGTGAGTGAATGCAAGGGTATTATTTTTTTCATGCTCTTCTTTGCTATTGTCTGTTTCATTTTCTTTTAAATAAATTACTGGTTCAAAGTCAAATTCGCTCAAAATACCATTGGCTCTTATGAAAGTAATAAGATCTTGAACGGTGTACACCTTTTTGAGTTTCTCATTAGCCTCTGGTGCTGGCAATAAAAGTGGAATAGACTCATTATCTGCCAAATAATGTGGGTAGTCATTTAGGTAAGAAATGAGTTTGTAAGCCTGCCGAGCATGGAGTATTTCCTTCCGCTCATTGGCACTATACTGTGCTAGTATATTGTCTTCCTGATGAAAACCTAAAATACTAGCACCGTCCCGGTGACAAAAATGCTTGTACGCAATATGCTTGACCTTAAACAATGGTTGGTCGGTACGTTTGCTGCCTTTGCGCTGCTGCAAAAAGCTGCTCATTTGGCCGGTAGTAAGGAAAAAACTCAGAAAGAAAATTTTGCCTTCATCAGTAATGTAGTGTTTCCCATTGTGAGGCTTGAAAAGCGGAAACTCCTTTTTGTTTTCTTTTTGTTTTTTCTCATAATCAAGCGTGGCTATTATATCTGCCTCTAGTGCCGCCGCCATGGCAATTTTGTGTTTTTCGGAAACAAAATTTTCAAGTTTTGAATCGAACGCTAATACCTCATTATCGTGCCAGATATGCGCATGGTAATTGCGTATTTCATCTAACTTATGCAATAAAGCATGTACTATCTCAATTTCATTTGGCTCAATATTAATATCGTTTTTGTTTTTATCATTGGTATGAACTTTCCATAAATAGTCGGCAAAAAGTCTGTAATTTTCATTGGTAAGTTGTGGAGAATTATTCCCCTTAAAGTCGGATAGTTTTATTGGCTTACCAGAAGTACTCAACCCATGGTAATGATGCAACATTTTTTCCATGTTGCTTGCTGCCATATTCAAGTAGATAACGAAGTCGGCAGTTTTACTGTGTTCTGGATGTAGCAAATCGCCACCCGTGAAGAGTGTGAATTTGGGAATTTGTTTGGTGTGTGTCATAGTTACATTAGTTTATGGCAATTTAGTAAAACAAAAAAGTATTGGCATTATTATAGCGATACAATTAGCATAAATAGTTATTCACATAAAAATATAACCACAGCGTTAAGACAGAAAACACAAACAAACAATCCCTAATATCTGCCATTATTACTTTGGTAAGTAATTTGATGTAGTGTACAGGTAACATAAACAACAACAACAATGATAGGATACTATTTGCTCACAGGCCTTATAATGCTAATAGGTATGGCAGTGAGCAGTGCGCTGAAAAGTAAGTTTAAGGAGTATGGAGCTATACCACTGAGTGCGGGGCTGAGTGGTAAGGAGGTGGCGGAGCGTATGCTGCGCGAGAGTGGCATACATGATGTGCGGGTGAGGAGCTCGGAGGGTTTTCTGAGCGACCACTACAACCCCGGCGATAAGACGGTGAACCTAAGCCCAGAAGTATATGGGGGCAGAAGTATATCGGCGGCGGCAGTGGCGGCGCATGAGTGTGGCCATGCGGTGCAGCACGCTACAGCCTATAGCATGCTGGAAATGCGTAGTGCGCTGGTGCCTGTGGTGCAAATAAGCAGCACACTGGGCCAATGGGTGCTACTGGCAGGGCTGGGTGTGATGGGCTTTGGGGGTGGCAACCAAACGATATTGCTGATAGGTATAGTGCTGTTTGCGCTGTCAACCCTATTCTCGCTGATAACGCTGCCGGTGGAGTATGACGCTAGCGCTAGGGCGCTGAAATGGATGGAAGGTACGAACCTGACAAACCGCAATGAACATGACAAAGCGGCGGATGCGCTGAAGTGGGCTGCAAGAACGTATCTGGTAGCAGCGCTAGCATCGGTAGCGCAACTGGTGTACTTTGTGATGGTGTTTCTGAACAGAAGAGATGACTAATAACTATGGCTGCAGCTACGACAGCGAGGCATGATGTAAGTACATAAAAATAGTGGCACCTGACGGATGAAACCGGGAGGTGCCACTATCTATTTAGAGGGCTGAATGAGCATCACTGATTATCGCGCCACTCATACACCCACGATGATTGTATCATTTCGAGGTGACCTTCGTTGCACTCTTCGCGTTTGCCTACAAAATTGGGGAGGGCTAACACCCACTCTATCAACTCTGTGAAGCGGATGCGGTATATTTTGCTTTCGCCAAACTCATTGCCAAACTTCTCGTATAACTTGATGGCTATATCTTCGTAATCATTCCATTTTACTGGTGGTTCGTACATGTGTATAGTTTTGAATACTGTGAACTAAAAAAGAGTGCTGCTACTCGCCATGAATGAGTGACTGGTCGGGCACGCAAACCTCGAGTGTGCCTGAGCCATTGACCAAAACGCACTGACAACCTAGGCGCGAAGTGATACGTGGGTTGCGAGCACGGTCTATGAAGTCTTCTTCGCGGTCTGTGAGTTCGGCTACGTATTCCTCGCCATTCTGGAGGTATATGTGGCAGGTGCTGCATGCGCATACCATGCCACAGTTGTGATGCAACTCTATGTTATTTTCTAATGCTACTTCGAGTATACTTTGATCGGGGGCTACGTGCTC
>CAZRPA010000208.1:0-6465 GCA_964601855.1 uncultured Flavipsychrobacter sp.
TTGCGCTATGAGATTTAATGGTAAGTCGAACTTAAACTGCGACAACTTCATATATTGGAAGAGATTGATTGAAAAGTGTGCAAAGTTAAACAAAAGTAACGATAACTAGAGAATATACGTTAGTATAATATTTTAACAAAATGTGTGAGTGTAAATGATTAGGCAAATCAGACATTTCGCTAATTGAACAGAATCGTATAACATTGCCCAACAAAGATAACTGTAAGAGCTAAGCGCATATGCAAATAAACTTTAGTGAAGCGGTACTGAAAATGGTTTCGGTACACTATGTAGGCAATAAAGGCAACGGACAAGAGGTAAGAACCACTGATACACCTATAGCACTAACCATAGATGAAGGCAAAGTAATAAAGGAAGCTTTTCTGGGTAAATTCAATCTGGAGTCTGATAAATATTCTTTCAGCCATGGTGCATCACTGAGCTTTAATGAGGTGTATAGTTTCTGCCTAGAAAGCCTTGCCGATGAAACAGTGTTTCAGAAAAACTCAATAAACATAGCCAAACACCTCTATGAAAACAGCACCCACCCTAAGATAAAACCCGGCGAGCTGTACGTGTGTTACTTTGGCAACTGCTTGGTGAATGGCGCATTTGTAGATGCAATGGGCATCTTTAAAACAGAAAACAAAAGCAACTTTCTGGATATAACAGACGAAAACAGCCTGTCAGTGAAACTGAGAATAGGTGCAGATGTGTCAAAGTTTGACAAGGCATGTCTGGTACTGCCCACCAATGCCGAAAATGGGTTTGATGTACTAATCTATGACAGCAATGGCAACCGGGGGGAAGAAGCGGCTTTTTGGCGAGAGGGCTTTCTGGGGGTAACACCACAGGCAACCGGTTTCTACCACACCAATCAGTTTTTGGGGTTGGCTAAAGAGTTTATAACAGCACAGCTACCACAGGAGTATGACATAGAAAAAACAGGGCAAATAGACCTGCTGAACAAATCGATGGAGTACTTCAAGGCCAATGAATCGTTTGACAAAGAGCAATTTGCGGAGAATGTATTTGAAGACAAAAGAATCATCAAGGCATTCAAAAGTTTTGAGGATAGCTATACAGAGATGAATGAGATAGAACTGCCCGACAACTTTGACATATCTACTCAGGCAGTAAAAAAACAAGTGAGGGTGTTTAAAAGTGTATTGAAGCTAGACAAAAACTTTCATGTGTACATACATGGCGACAAAAGCCTGATAGAAAAAGGATTTGACGAACGAACCGGGAAAAACTTCTACAAAATATACTTTGACGAAGAAGAATAAAACTTTCAGGCACTTCTTTGTAAAGCATCATAAATTACAAGCAACAAATCAGGTAATTTTGTAGCCTATATTAGCTGGTAACCTAAACACCCAAAAGCAAGCGTAGCAAAATGAGATACATAACCATAGTAACACTGTCAGTGATAACATTACTGGTATCATGCAAAAAGAAAGATGATAAGATAGATCCTTTCGTAGCTGCTAAAACTGGCAACTTCAACTTTTTCGCATCGGGCAAGATGGTAACCAATACCAAAACCCCAAGCGGTGTAAACCAATCGACCGAGATAATAGGAGTAATGGCATCTGGCGCCACTATAAAGCTATGGATGAGGAACTTTGAAGGTAGACTAGAAACACTGCCGCTTGACAGCACACTAGCCAGCGCTTCTTACCTGGCACCTACACCCAGCGTAGAAAAAGTATCAGTACATGGCTCACTGACTATTACATCTGTAACACCCGCCATCAGAGGCAGATTTACATTTACCTGCATAGACTCGTCGGTAGTGACAGGCGATTTTGGTGTGAACCCATAAAGTTATCTACTACCGAAAAACTGCTCGGCACGAGAGTTAGAACTACTGCCTCCTGAGCTGGTAGAAGAATTGGTGGTGGTGTAGAGAAACATGCGCCAAGAAAGATTAACGACCTCGCCGGGCACCGTAGAGTGCAGCATGCGATAACTACTCATCATTTGCGCCGGCTTGTAAAACAGAAACAAGGCATTGGGTAGTTCTTTTTTGTTGCTAAACTGTGTAAGTGTGTTGTACTGCCAAATCTCATAAGGCAGCGAGCCAGTTTCGCCAGATACGGTTATAATATCAGACGGCTTGCCATACCTAATGTATATCATCCCCCTATCGGTTTCATAGCCTGCTGTACCGCTCTCAGAGAATTTCTTGTTAACGGTCATTATAAGCTCCGAATAATCTTTCCACGCCTTTGCAGGATCTTTAGGGTTTAGTGCCAGATAGTAGTTGTATATATAGTAGCGCATATACATTTCATCAGGTTTCTTCAAGAAATTGTTGATGGTGCTGGCTTGCATGGGGTCGCTGAGCGGTATCAGCATTTTCAGCATAGCCTTGATCTGGGTGAGAGAGTATTTAGCCAGAAACGTTTTTTCGAGATCTAATACGGTAATACTTTCCATAGCAGTATCCTTAAATATCTCTTTAACTGGCGCTTTTTTCACCTCATCTTTATCAGGGTTCATGTTTAGCCGCTGAAAAAATAAGCTCTGGGACGCTAGGTTATACCCCAATTTATCGTCGAGTGATGCAGAAATGAAATAATTGCCAGAAGTCAGCCTACCAATAGCAAACCTACCATGAAAGTTAGTATCTGCTGGGCTGAGTACAGTATCTGTAATGGTAAACTCAGGCGAAAATCCTTCGTTTAGTTTTTTGCTGATTCTAATTCTTGAAAAAAGTGGATATCTATCTTTAGGAATATTGGATAGATTGCTGAGCTCAGTATAATAAAAAACACTGCGCATATGATTGTCCAGAAAATTGGCACAAATAGGTACGATTTGTTTGCCATTTTTCAGAAACTGAGTTTTGGCTGAAGATTGTAAAACAGTATCGAGCAACTGAATACCACTGTAGAAGGGTTTAGTGGTGTCTGGTGTAATTGTAACACTATCACTATAGCTGAAAACATTGAACGTGTCATTGAGATCTGTAAGGCGTAGAGCAATGGTGAACTTGCCATAAGACAATGGGTATTTGCGCAACTCCAGAATGTTCAATTCAGACAATTCTGCCACTGTCGCTTTGGGAGGGGTTTGGAGAATAAAATGATCTTCTTTGAAAATACCCTGACCGTTAGAAATAACAATGTCAGTTTTTATTCGGGCCACAATCATCTTTTGTGGCGTGGTGGCAAAATGAAGTTTAGTAGGATTGACCTGCCAGTATATGTCTATATTGGGCACATATTCTGATTGAGTTGAGTGTTTAGAAGTATAGAAAATACTAAAATTAGCAGAGGCATCGATAGCAGAAGACCTGTGAACTATAGATAGGAAAAACAAACAAAAAATACTTACTCTTATCATTACACTCAAAGTTTAGTGCAAATTATGAATAATAGCAACAGCGAGCTGAGCAGAAAATACGCGACACGCAACATTAAGGGGAGGAGTGTCTAAAAATTGGGTTAAAAATGTAGATTTGATAGTAAATGAACAAAAGACTACTGCTTATATTGATAGCTTTTTGCATATCCTTCATTGTAATGGTGGGTCTGTCATTGTTTTCCATTGGTCGACTAACCACATTTACTGAATACTCTAACGAACTACTACATAGCAACAAAGTAATAAGAACCTTATACAAGACAGAAGTTTACCTAAAAGATGTAGACAGATGGGAGCGTGGATACATGCTGACACACGATACAGTATACTTAAGACTGGTAAACAATGCCATCGACAGCATTTACCCATCAATAGACAATCTGGAACAACTGGTTAAAAAAGACAAAACTGAATACAAAAACATCTTAGAACTAAGGGACTTAATAATACTAAGGATTAGGTATGGCAGGTACAATATAGCACTTGTAGACACAACAAAAAACAACCAAGCATCATCGTACTACTATGAGGGCAGAAAGAACATGATAGCCGCAAATAGACTGATACGAAAACTACACAACACTCAAAACCAGATACTTTCTGAACGATTTAGCAAGCATCAATTCTACCAGCAATTAACTACTGATACCCTAAAATCGTTGTTAATAGTTTTTTGTATTGTTACACTAATACTTTTTGTATTGCTCATAAAACTAATGAAAATCAGCACTTTGTATCAGTATCAATTACAATCGAGAGTGCAAGAACTTAAAAAATCACATACAGAACTTCAGGATATTGCCTATGCTATTTCTCATAATCTGCAAGAGCCACTGCGCAAAATACAAGTACTAAGCAACATGCTGGTATACAATAATGAAGAAACCAAGAATGAAACAATAGAAACGCTACAACGAATAAATAAATCGGCACACAAAATGCACGTATTGATCACAGACCTTGCTGACCTAACTAACCTTACAAAAACTGATGAAAACAAAAGCCCTACCAATATAAACCGAATAGTGCAACACACGCTGATAGACCTAGGCGATAGAGTGAAAGAGAAAAATGCATTGATAAAAGTAAGTCAACTACCAACTATAGACGGCTATGAGCTGCAACTGAAAATGCTATTCAAAGCACTGATAGACAATGCGCTGAAGTTCTCGAAAACGAATGAACTTCCATGCATAACTATTAGCTACAAAAAAGTGAATGAACCAATCGTTTCCCACAACAACAACGCAGACCCAAACACTAATTACCATAGAATAAGCATATCTGACACCGGCATAGGTTTTGAGAACAAATACATTGACAACATCTTCAAAATATTTGGACGACTACATACCGATCAATCTGGTTATGATGGCAAAGGAGTGGGACTTGCAAAATGTAACAGAATAATGACCAACCATAATGGATACATAGCTGCTGAAGGTGTAGTAAATGATGGCGCAAGATTTCATTTGTACTTTCCCATATAAAATACAGGTTCTCTGTAACCAAACTTATGTATTTGTAAAGGGTGAAAAAAAGTGTTTGCAATTGCAAAACCAAAAACAACTAGACATATATAAAGATCTAAAAAACAACACTATAGGCTAGCAATCAAAAAATCCTTGCTACTGAAAGACAAAGAATAAATATGTTTGAATAGCTCGAATAAAATCGAAAAATTTAACACACACTATTACGGCATTATGTATTACTTTTGCCCCCGAAAATTCTTAATAAAAAATTAATCTATGCAGGAATTCGGCAGAAAAAATCCATCAGTTAATTTAGCTGATCTCGGGATAAATGTTGGTATTGCACACTGGAATTTATCTCCGGAAGAACTGGTGAATACTACCCTATCTTTAGGGCAAGGAGTGCTTAATGATACAGGAGCACTTTGTGTAAGTACTGGAAAATTTACAGGCCGCTCGCCTAAAGACAAATTCACAGTAAAAGATGCTATAACGGAGCATAGTGTAGACTGGGGAGATGTAAATATAGCAATGCTTCCTGATACATTTGACAAACTGTATGATAAAGTATGTGCTTACCTGACAGGTAAAGAAGTATGGGTAAGAGATGCATATGCATGCGCCGACCCTACCTACAGACTGAACATTAGGGTGGTAAATGAAACCCCTTGGGCCAACCTATTTTGTAATGACCTATTTCTACGTCCTACTGCTGAAGAAATAGACAATCAAAATCACGATTGGCTGATACTGCAAGTTCCTAGTTTTCAAGCAGACCCAACTATTGATGGTACACGTCAGGCAAACTTTACGATTGTAAACTTTACTCGTAAGATAATATTGATAGGTGGATCTGGATATACAGGAGAAATGAAGAAAGGTATATTCGGTGTACTTAACTTCATACTGCCTCACAACCACAAAGTACTAAGCATGCATTGCTCTGCCAACGAAGGCAAAAATGGTGATGTTGCCCTGTTCTTTGGCTTGAGCGGTACAGGTAAAACAACATTAAGCGCAGACCCTGAACGTGCTCTGATAGGAGATGACGAGCATGGCTGGTCTGATACAAGTGTATTCAACTTTGAAGGTGGCTGCTATGCAAAATGTATAGACCTGAGCGCCGAAAAAGAACCACAAATTTTTGCAGCAATCAAACCAGGCGCTCTTCTTGAGAATATTGTATTTTCAGAAGGAACAAACACCGTAGACTATACCAATGCAAGCATTACCGAAAACACACGTGCTGCATACCCTATTGATTTTATATCTAACGCCAAAGAACCATCTTATGGCGGTCAACCACAAAACATTTTCTTCCTTACCTGCGATGCATTTGGTATACTTCCTCCTATATCAAAACTTACAAAGGCTCAGGCAATGTATCACTTCATAAGCGGATACACAGCTAAAGTAGCTGGAACTGAAGTAGGAGTTACAGAACCACAAACTACTTTCTCAGCTTGTTTTGGTCGTGTGTTTTTACCATTACACCCTGCTAAGTATGCAGAACTGCTGGGTAAAAAACTAGAAGAACACACTAATGTAAACGTATGGCTTATAAACACAGGCTGGAGCGGTGGCGCATATGGCACAGGTAGCCGTATGAAACTGA
>CAZRPA010000209.1:0-6435 GCA_964601855.1 uncultured Flavipsychrobacter sp.
TTGCAATTGCATCGTAGGGTCGTTTGTCTTTTTCGGGTATGTTGGGCAGTGTCCAGTAAGGTTGTGTGTTCAGTGTTTGCTGATTGGCGGTAAGCCATGTATAGCATCCCTGCGGAAAATGTTTGATATCGGCAAAGAAGGTATGTGCCCCTAAGTGACCATAATTCCCAAGAGCCAGATACTCCACCAGTGCGGTGCTGTCGGCGGCAGGATGCTCGCCTTTGGCCAATAGTGGTTTCATTTCGCTAGCCAGTAGCCAGCTATCGGCTGTGCGGCGCACATAGAGTGGTTTCTGCCCATAGCGGTCGCGGCTCACAAAGGCACGTCGGTCTTGTTTGTCCCATATTATCAGCGCCCACATTCCCACCATTTCTTGCAGCATTTTGTCCTGCATCAGCCTGAAAAGCTCTATGATGGTTTCGGTATCAGAATGCCCTTTGAATGGATATTGCGATAAATAGCGGGTTCTGAGGTCGAGGTGGTTGTATATCTCTCCGTTGAATACAATGGTATACCGCCCGCAAGAGGAGGTCATGGGTTGATGACCCAGTGCAGATAGCTCTAGTATAGATAGCCTACGGTGTAGCAGCGTGACCAGCTCGTCGTTGTAAATGCCGCTATCGTCAGGGCCACGGTGGCTCAGCAAGTTGCTGGCATTGGTACCAAACGCCAACCCTGTTTCTTTACTATGACCTATATAACCGGCTATTCCACACATGATACTATTGATTAACACTAACTGAGAGGAACGGCTCTACACACCCAAAAGCAAAAAACCAAGCGCTGCTCTCTGCGGTCAAACTTACATGAATATGCTGTAATACACAACTGCCTGAGTATGAGTGACACCAAAATCAATAGAAGTTAATAATAACTAGATGTGGCGGTGTAAAAGCAATGATGTGTACATTTGGCACATTATATAGTAGTGTGAAACCTGAATATAGAAGCTCAGTATGTACAAAAAATACGTTTTAGCCATAGGCACCCTTTTTACCTCGTTTATAGCCACAGCACAGCAAGTGCGCCCTGCCACAGCAGGCAATATATATCACGAAATAGCCCGTCTGCGCCACCTAACCAGTGTGCTGTATGTAGCAGCCCACCCCGACGATGAAAATACCCGACTGCTAGCCTATCTGGTAAATGACCAGCATATACGCACTGCGTACCTGTCGCTAACCCGTGGCGATGGTGGACAAAACCTGCTGGGCAGCGAGCAGAGTGAAGCGCTGGGCCTGATACGCACCCATGAGCTGATAGAAGCCCGCAAAATGGATGGCGCAGAGCAGTTCTTTACCCGCGCTATAGACTTTGGCTTTTCTAAGAACCACGAAGAGACCTTCAGGCATTGGCCTAAAGAACAGTTGACTGAAGATGCAGTGTTGGCTATACGCAGATTGCGACCAGATGTGGTAATATGCCGTTTTCCGCCCGATAGTATGGCAGGACACGGTCAGCACGCTGCATCGGCATTTATTGCGGACATGAGCTACAAAGCCGCTGGCGATAAATCGCAATTTAAGCAGCAAATAGACCGATTCCCTGCCTGGCAGCCTAAAAGATTGCTACTGAATACCTATCGCTTTGGCACTCGCAATACTACTTCCGAAGACCAGTTTAAACTGGCAGTGGGTCAGTATGTGCCTGCTATGGGCATGGGTGTGGGTGAGTTGGCAGGGCATAGCCGCAGCATACACAAAAGTCAGGGTGCAGGCACTCCTAGTGTGCCGGGTGTACAAACCGAATACTTTAAACTAGTAGCGGGCGACAGCTTTAAGGTATCAATGTTTGATGGTATAGACATAACCTGGGGACGAGTGGGCAGAAAAGATATAGGCGACGACCTGCAAAAGATACTGGACAACTTCAACACCCTGAAACCTGATGCTAGCATACCCGCACTGATAGCGGTGCGCAAAAAAATAAATGGCGTAAAAGACAGCTATTGGCGCGCACAGAAACTGAATGAAATAGACGAAGCCATACTGCACTGCGCCGGTATAATGGCAGAATACCATACCCGCCAACCCGAAGCTGTGAAAGGCGAAGAACTGCCCTTTACACTCAGGGTAATAGCGCGGTCATCAGTACCAGTGACGCTCAAAAGCATAGATTGGGGTGGTAATGACTCTGCTACCAATCTGCGACTATCCTACGACTCGCTACTGACTATAGAGCATAAACAAACCATACCTGCCAGCACACCCATTACACAGCCTTACTGGCTGGAACGCAGCAGTGGCAACCCCTATCTGTACTACATGCCCACCGATGCTTCTGCGGGATTGCCACAAACGCCTACATCTCTGCAAGCTACCCTGATGCTGAGTATAGCAGGTGAGCAGTTCAGCATGAAGGTGCCTTACTCCTACAAAAAACTAGACCCTGTAAAGGGCGATGTGGTGGAGCAACTACGCATAGTACCCGATGCAGCTATAGCGTTCAGTAATGATGTGATGATAGCCCGTGCCGATGGCTCTGCAGCGGCGGCTGTGCGTATACATGCCTACAAAGAAATGAGTGGTGGATACCTGAGCATAGTATCTGACCAAGCTACAAAACCAGTTTATGAGCTGCAAGGACTTAACCTGAGAAAAGGCACAGACACACTCATCACCTTTAACATAGCTGCAGGCAATGGTAAAGACTACAGTATAGTACCCATGCTGAGCGTACCCAATGCAGGCGCACTGCACCTGATACAGTACCCGCACCTGCCCGCACTACAATACTTCACTACCCCCAAAGCCAAAGTGCTGCAACCCACCTGGAAATACACTGCCAAACGCATAGGATATGTAGAAGGTGCTGGTGACAACATACCTACCCTACTGCGACTGGCAGGGATGGAGGTTGACATTCTAAAAGATGCCGACTTTGCTGATGTAGCCAACCTGAGTAAGTATTATGCGATCATGACAGGCATAAGGGTGGTAAATGCCGAAAAACGTATGGCATACTGGATGCCCATGCTGCTGCAATATGCCCAAAATGGTGGCACTCTGGTAGTACAACACAACACCCTAAACGATATGGCTACGAGCCAACTGGGGCCTTATCCGCTGAAACTGTCTAACAAGAGGGTAACGGAGGAAGATGCTGCTGTGACCCTAACAGCACCTACACATAAACTGCTTACCTACCCCAACAAAATAGACAATACTGACTTTGAAGGATGGGTGCAGGAGCGCGCGCTTAACTTCCCTACTGAGTGGGACGACCGCTACGCTACCCTATTGTCTATGAACGATAGTGGCGAACCAGCCCTTACTAGTGGCATACTATATGCAGCCACAGGCAAGGGACATTATGTATATACCAGCCTAGCATTCTCGCGCCAGTTGCCGGTGGGCAATAAGGGTGCAGTAAGGCTGCTGCTAAACATGCTGAGCGTGGGCAAATAAAGCCGATTGTGGGCTAAAAACGCCCTTGAGGTCACCGATACCAAGGCAGTGCTTATTTGCCGTGCAAAATGAGCAATGGTAAATCGGCAGTGCTGGCTATTGCCTTGGTATGGCTATGGTGAAATATGCGTTCGAAGAATGAGTATTTACCGGGCACTACTACTAACCAATCGTATTTATTAGACCTACAAAAATCGAGTATCTCTTCGTCAATATTGACGTTTACTTTATTGACAAAGTGGTAATGAGCGTTCTTGAGGGTGCTGCTTTCTATGATTTCGTTTAGCTCTGTTTCGCTGTTGTAGGATATATCTTCCTGCACATAAAGCACGTGTAAGTCTGCGCCCAGCTGGGTTCTTATTTCATTAAGTTGCTCTAAAGCACTGGTGTTTTCGGGCTGCTCAAAGTCGGTAGCTATGCAAATATTGGCAGGCTGTATATAGGAGATACCCGGTGGAATAGCCAGTATAGGATAGGGCAAATTATTGGCGGCAGACTTTAGGGTACTGAGAAACCAAGCTGAGTCGCCAGAGGTATTGCTGTTGCCCATTACAACAAGTTCGGGATGTTTGCGCTCGGCAGCGTATTGCTCTATACGGTCCAGAATGTCGCCCAAAGAAACTATGGTACTAATGTTGAGACCCGGATGAGCATCAGCAAGTTGCTTTACCAGTTGTTCTACCCGCTTCTGGGCATCGGTTTGGGTATCATCTATCAGCGATGCGGGAATGGCTACATCGCCCACCATTACCGGAAAGGTAAAAGTGTGCAAAAGCACCATGTCCATGTGGTACTGTGCTGCTAGCGAGGCAGCGTACTGTACTGCGTTTTCGGATACGGCAGAGAAGTCGGTAGTGGCGATGAGATAAGACATAAATTCAGTATTTTAAGATTATGAAGTTACGACAATAACACCACCCCAATACTGATTCTGGTCATTAGCGCATTACTATTCATTTATCATTCTGATAGCAGCTTCCAGCAGCTCGTCTTTACCAGCCAGTATGCCAGCAATGGTGGGGCGTACTTCTTTGTCTATCCGCAAGCCTTTGTGCTGAGTTTCGGTAGCATCGGGGTACAGTACTCCGTGCCCTGAAAAGTAGGTAAATACTCCGCCAGGCAATGGTACTTCAGATCTGTTGCCATCAGTGCCAGCTGTGGTGCTACCTACTACCTTGACACCGGGTATTGACTGTAACATCATGGTATGAAATTCGGAAGTACCCTTGGTGCGCCTGTCTACCAGTACTATCAGTTTACCCTTATAGCTGTTTTCATTAGCGTCATTATAGCTTGGCACTGCTGGGGCGATATCAAATGCGCCTGGATGATTGATGTTCATAAAAGCGTATCTCAAATAAGATGTATTAGTGGATTTGAGCCACGACTTGTACTCGCTCATTACATAAACCCTTGAGTAGCAACGCATGTCTATTATCAGCCCCTTAGTACCTGCCATTATTTCTTTAACCTTGGCTAGGTCGCCCTTTGCCAGTGAGCCGTGGTTAAGGTAGCCGATGTTGCCAGGCAATATTTGGGTTGTTTTAGTGGTAGCAATACCGTCGTCTACTAGCTGCATGGTGGTATCTACTTCTATCCGATTTAGTTTTATGTTTTGGGGTTTACCGTCTCTTATGATGGTTATTGTGGCTTCTTTGGTATTGCTGCGCAACATAGCACCAGTAGCTGATACCATGTAATGTAGCTTGGCTTCATAGTTAGACGCGGGGGTAATATCTATATATTTACGAATAAGATCGAGGATACCTAAACCATCTATTTGCTCTATGATGTCCCCGGGTTTTACGTTGTTTTTGGTATTCAACTGGTCCTTATAGTGGCCCGTTACTACCAGTTTGTCCTCCATAAACTGCGCTGTAAAAGGCAGTATATACTTGCCCATAGCCTCATTGAGCGGCTGAGTATTGCCATTGAGTGTGGCATTGGCATCTTGTATGCGGGTGAGCAATTTGAGGCAAGCCATCTGATATTCAGTAGCATTTGCAGCGTTGCAGAAGGTGGGTATGAGCTGCACTAATACCTGATTCCAGTCGGCATCTATGAGGTGCTTGTGGGGGTAGTAATACTGGATCATATTCCAAAACCTGTATAGCGACAACAACCTAAGTCCAGCATCGGGATAGGGGTTTTCATATTGTCTTTCGTTGGTGAATATGGGGATGCCGGTGCCGGGTTGTATTTGGATGTAGTAATGTCCCATGCCAGCACCACTATTGAGTCGTATATATTCTAATTTTTCTTGTAGTGACGCAGGCAAGTTGTCTTTCTCGAACAGATAACCATAATCTGGCATGAGTTTGGTGACATTCGATTTTTCATATTGTTTGCATTGTGTGCAAGGTTGTGGTTTTTCGAAGTTATCGACCCAGCGCTGCATGATGGCATTGGCAGAGTCGGTGTTGGGGGCTGCCAATACTTTTGGCAGTACTGCAAATAAGGCAGCATCCATCTTTATATTACCCTTTGCCACTGCGGGGTGATGGTATTTGATAAATCCCCATAACATACCGAGATTGGCCAATTCTTTAGCTTTATTGTCGTGCAACCAAATGGCTGTGATGCGCGAAGCTGTGGCAAAAGAAGTATCTGTGCTGGCTGGTTTATTGTTTTGTGCGCTACCCTGCAGTGCCAGCAAACAACTAAAAACTACTACTAATATAAAACCCCTGATTGACATAAGCTGCTGTTGTGGGGGCTAAATTATAACCTGTTGGGCTCATATTGTAAGAAATATTGTTAAGGCAGTTGTTAAGTGGGATGCATGAGGCAAAAACATGGGTTTCTGGTTTTGCCGGTTTATTGCCGGTGTTTTCATGGGTTTTGGCAGGTAAGTCGTTGATTATCAATACTATTCATTTTTCCGGTTTGCAGGTATTTTTGTCTGAATCAGGATTTACAGGATTTTAGGATTTACAGGATGTGGGCTGTATGTGGGCTGTGGTTTTGTGTTCATATTTGGTTTGTTTTTAATTTCCGGTATTGCCGATAATTTGCCGGTGTTTTCATG
>CAZRPA010000210.1:0-6411 GCA_964601855.1 uncultured Flavipsychrobacter sp.
CTTACTGGCTATTCGCAGTATCCATTCCTACCCACTTACGACAACAGCGCATATATACCAGCAGCGGTAAATATGAACACCAAGGTGGACTTTACTACTGGCGCGACCCCCTATAATGTAGCCATTGGTGACCTAGATGGGGATGGCAAGGCAGACCTAGCGGTAGTTAGTGCCACTTCCGCCACCGTATCTGTTTTTCGTAATACCAGCAGCAGCGGTACGATAACAGCAGGTTCGTTTGACGCTAAGGTGGACTTTACAACTGGCACAGATCCTTGGAGTGTAGCCATCGGCGACCTGGATGGGGATGGCAAGGCAGACTTGGCGGTTGCTAATTTTAATTCTAATACCGTATCTGTATTCCGCAACACCAGCAGTAGCGGCGCTATAACAGCAGGTTCGTTTGCAGCCAAGGTAGACTTTACTACCGGCACAAATCCTCGCTTTGTAGCCATCGGCGACCTAGATGGGGATGGCAAGGCTGACCTATCGGTGGTTAATTTTGGTTCCAATAATTTATCTCTTTTCCGCAACACCAGCAGCAGCGGCGCTATAACAACAGGTTCGTTTGCAGCCAAGGTGGACTTTGCCACCGGTACAAATCCTATAGGTGTAGCCATCGGCGACCTAGATGGGGATGGCAAGCGAGACCTGGCGGTGGTTAATTTTAATTCCACAAGCGTATCTGTATTCCGCAACACCAGCAACAGCGGCGCAATAATAACAGGCTCGTTTGCGGCCAAGGTGGACTTTACCACCGGCACAAATCCTTTTAGTGTAGCCATCGGCGACCTGGACGGGGATGGCAAGGCAGACCTGGCGGTGGCTAATGCTAATACCTCAAGCGTATCTGTATTCCGCAACACCAGTAGCAGCGGCACTATAACAGCAGGTTCGTTTTCGGCCAAGGTAGACTTTACGACCGGCACAAATCCTTTTAGCGTAGCCATCGGCGACCTAGATGGGGATGGCAAGGCAGACCTTGCGGTGGCTAATCAGAGTTCCGCTACCGTATCTGTATTCCGCAACACCAGCAGCAGCGGCGCTATAACATCCGGTTCGTTTGCCGCCAAGGTGGACTTTTCAACAGGCTCGAACCCCTATAGTGTAGCCATGGGCGACCTAGATGGGGATGGCAAAGCAGACCTGGTAACGGCAAATACTTCTGTTAATAGTGTATCTGTTATCAGGAATAATCCTTTGCTGCCTCCACCTACGGTAACTGCAGTAACGCCTAACACTGCCATTCCTGGGGCAGCAGTAACCATAACAGGCACAAAATTCAATACAACCCCAGCTAACAACATAGTCTACTTTGGTGCTACTCAAGCTACTGTTACTGCTGCTTCTAGCACTTCTCTTACAGCCACAGTGCCTGTGGGCGCAGCGTACAAGGAAGTTTCTGTCTACAATAATGCATTGTCACTTACAGGATATGCTCCTAGTCCATTCATTCCTACATTTGACAATAGTGCTTACGTAGCGGGTACATTCAACTATGCTAGTCAAGTTACTTTTGCAGTGGGTAGTCAGCCTGATTATGTTGCTATTGGAGATATAGATGGTGATGGTAAACCAGATTTAGCAATTGCTAACAGGACAAGTAATACTGTATCTGTACTTCGTAACATAAGCAGCAGCGGTTCAGTAACTTCTGGTTCTTTTGAAACCCAAGTTACATTTGCTACAGGTAGTTTCCCCTATAGTATAGCCATTGGCGATATAGATGGAGATGGAAAGCCAGATATGGTCGTTGCCAATAGAGGAGGACATAATGTTTCAGTTTATAGAAATACCAGTACAACAGGTAGTATAACAACAGGATCACTTACATCTCAAATTACATTTGCTACAGGCAACAGTCCTCATAGTGTACTTATAAAAGACTTAAACGATGATGGTAAGCCAGAAATTGTTACTGCTAACTATGGCTCTAATAACATTACGGTTCTGCGAAATATAAGCACCAGCGGTTCTATTACGTCAGGTTCATTTGCTTCCCAAGTTAATTTTTCAGCAGGTACCAACCCTAATTGCGTAACAATTAGCGATTTTGATGGCGATGGTAAACCCGACTTAGCTGCAGCTAATATAACTACAAATAATGTATCAGTTCTTCGCAATAATAGCACAGCTGGAACAATTAATTCTGGTTCGTTTGAGACGCACGTTACGTTTGCAGCAGGTAGTGAACCCTACAGTATTGCCTCCGGTGATATAGATGGCGATGGCAAACCTGAAATGATAGTTCCTAATTTTACCTCCAACACTGTTTCAGTTTTTCGCAATACTAGCACCAGTGGTGCTATCACGTCAGGCTCATTTGCAACACATGTTACTTTTGCAACAGGAAGTCAACCAATAGGTGTAGCCATTAATGATATAAATGGTGATGGTAAACTTGATATGGCTATGGCAAACAGAGGATCAAACACTGTTTCAGTATTCCGAAACACTAGTACAAGTGGTTCTATTACAACAGGTTCATTTTCATCTCAAGTTACTTTTGCTACAGGTAGTTTCCCTTATAATGTAGCAATAGGTGATTTAGATGGTGATAACAGACCAGAAATTGCTGTTGCTAATGAGAGCTCTACTCAAATTTCTGTGTTATGGAACAATCCTCTTCATACTATAACTGGTAATACTCAAGTTTGTACAGGAAGCACTACTACGTTGGCTAATGCCACTACTGGCGGTACTTGGAGTAGCAGTAATGCTGCCATTGCTACGGTAGGTTCATCCTCAGGTATAGTAACCGGCGTATCTGGTGGTACCGTTACTATTACCTATGCAGGTACTGCTGGCGCTAGTTTCGCAGACAACAGAGTGACTACTGTTGTTACTGTTTATGCTTTGCCTACTACATCTACTGGTAATGCTGTTTTGTCTACAAGTATTACAACTACTTTAGCTAATGCAGCAGCGGGTGGGACATGGTCTTCCTCTAATACAGGTGTGGCTACGATAGGTTCTTCAACTGGTGTAGTTACTGGTGTAGCAGCAGGTACCTCTACCATAACATATAGCGTAATACCAGGATGCTTTAGTACTACAGTGGTTACTGTTAATACACCAGCTACAGGTTTGAGTTTCGACGGAACTAACGATTATGTGAGTATGACAATGCCGTCATTAAATAATTTTACAGTTGAATTTTGGATTAAAAATGGTGGTTCAGACGATATTTATGATAGGATTGTTAGTACAACCGGTGATGCTTTTGAAATTGCTAAAAATTCTACTGGAGATATAAGTTATTATCTGGGTGGATGGATAACTACTACAAATATTGGTGTTGGGTCTTGGGCGCACTTAGCTTTTGTCCGTTCTGGCACATCTTTAATTGTTTATCGCAATGGAATTAATGTTTATTCTGCTAGTGTTTCTTCTAGTGCTATCCCTACTGCATGGAACATTGGCAGAAGAGTAAATGGAGGTGGTGAGCATGTCAATGCATCCTTAGATGAATTTAGGGTTTGGAATACTGCACGCACTCAACCGCAAATCGTAGCAAATATGAATTGTGATGTTGCTCAGAATGCTAACTTGGTAGGTTATTACAGATTTAATGAAGGTATTGCTAGTGGTACTAATACTTCCAATACAAGTGCTACAGATTATAGTGGAAATAATAATTGTGGTACGCTAAATGGTTTTGCACTTACTAGTTCAGCATCTAACTATATAACTGGTACAGTTGGTAATTGTAATACAATTAACCCAGTTGCTGCGATAACAGGTACACTTACAGTTTGTCAGGGCTTAACTACCACTCTTAGCAATGCAACTCCTAGTGGTGTTTGGTCATCTGGCAACACTGGTGTGGCTACTGTAGCTGCTGGTGTGGTTACTGGTGTATCTGCTGGTACAGCCAATATTACATATACTAGATGTGGCTCTTTCGTTACTACAGTAGTTACTGTTAACGGGTTGCCTTCTTACACATTAGGAGTTAATAGAGCTATTTGTACAGGGACATCTACCTCACTATCTGCTATGCAAAGTCCAGCAGGTAACGCTGTAACTTTCCCAGGTTCTGGCAATAATTACATCAGTATTCCCAGCGCTGCAAGTAACAGGCTAACAACTAGCAATTTTTCTGTTTCTGTATGGATAAGACCTACTTCTACAGCGCATCAGGTGATTTTATATCATGGACTTGGTTGTCTTAACTGGAGTAGTTGGTTTTTAGGTATTGGCGGTTCTGAAAATTTTGTAAATGCAGGGAAATTATTTTTCGGATTCCGTACATCAAATGGTTCAAGTTCTTTTGAAGTAGCATCTCCTTCTAATATCCCCACCAATGCTTGGACACATGTATTTGGTACCTACGATGGTACAAATCTCAGATTATACCTTAATGGTAGCTTAGTTGCTACTACAGCGGCAAGTGGTATTCCATATACAAATTTCGACAACTTATCTGTAGGCATGGATCCTGGTTGCGGTGGTAGATTGCATTACAACGGTAGTTTAGATGATCTTCAGTTATGGAACAGGACTCGTTCTGCTACAGAAGTAGCTAATTATTACAATCAGCATGTTGCGGCTGTTACCTCTGGCATTGTAGGGTCATGGGCATTTGATGAAGCATCTGGAAATACAATTTCCGATACATCTGCCTCTGCAAACAATGCTTCTATTGTAGGGACACTTAGCAGAATGATACCAACTACAGCACCTATATTTGGCGCACCTTCATCTAGTTTTGTATGGTCTCCATCAGCGAGCTTATCTGCTAGTACAGGTACAACGGTTACCGCCACTCCTACTGTTACCACCACATATACCGTTACAGGTACTGGCGCTAATAGCTGTGTAAATACTTCAACTATTACAGTTTCAGTTAATCCCCTGCCTTCGGTATCAGCTGGTAGTAATGTGGCAATATGTAATACTTTTTCTACTAATTTAACAGGAACTGGTGCAGTTACGTATTCATGGAGCCCAGCCACTAATTTGTCAGCTACTACTGGTGCTACTGTTACTGCTAATCCATCCAGTACGATTATTTACACAGTAACCGGTACAGATGGTAATGGCTGTATAAACACTGCATCTAAAACGGTTTCTGTCAATCCATTGCCATCTGTTTCTGCTGGTAGCAATGAGGCAATATGTAATACGTTTTCTGCCAATTTAACCGCAACAGGTGCAGTTACTTATTCATGGAGTCCAGCCACAGCATTATCAGCTACTACAGGTGCTACTGTTACCGCCAATCCATCTAGTACCATTACATATACAGTTACAGGTACAGATGCCAATAGCTGTGTCAACACAGCTTCGAAAACAGTGACTGTCAATGCACTACCTCCAGTATCAGCGGGTAGTAGTGAGGCAATATGCAATACTTATTCTACCAACTTAACAGCCACAGGTGCAGTTACTTATTCATGGAGTCCAGCTACAGGACTGTCAGCTACTACAGGTGCTACAGTTACGGCCAACCCATCAAGTACCATTACATACACAGTAACTGGTACCGATGGAAATGGCTGTGTCAATACTGCGTCGAAAACAGTTTCTGTCAATCCATTGCCTAGTGCATTCAGTTTCTCTTCTGCTACTTGTGCGGGCAATACGTCTACTCTAAGCAGTTTGCCATCTGGTGGTACATGGAGTAGTAGTAACACAGGTATTGCTACAATTGGTTTGAATTCAGGCATTTTAAATAATGTGTCAACTGGTACAGCAAATATCACTTATCAGCTGCCTGTTACAGGATGTTACAGAGTTTCGGTAGTTACTGTCAACCCTATTCCAGCAGCCATCAGTGTACCTCCATTATTGTGTCCTACTGAGAGTGCTACACTCACATCTGGATCGCTTGGTGGTACATGGTCTAGTGCCAACTCTACGGTTATGTCTGTTAATGCTACTACCGGTGAGATTACCGGTGTAGTTAATAACTACACTAGCAATTCCATCACTTTTATTACCTACACATTACCTACAGGTTGCGTTACCTCAAGAATGGTTACTGTTAAACCAGTTCCTGCACCTATATATGGCGGCACTACAGCTTTGTGTTTGGGTGAAACGATAACTTTGTCTTCTGGCACTGCTGGTCATACTTGGAGCAGTACTGCCCCAGGTGTCGCTACAGTTGCTGCGGGTGGGGTAGTTAATAGCGTTAGTGCGGGTACTACCACCATCAGCTATACAAATTCTGTTGGCTGTGCTACTACCAAAGTAGTCACTGTCAATGGTCCATTACCTGCCAACACAGGTACTTTATCTGTTTGTACTGGTCAGACCACCATGCTTGCTAATGCTACCGCTGGTGGTACATGGAGTACATCAAATGCTACAAGAGCTACTGTAAATTCTCTTACAGGGTTAGTGTCGGGCGTCAACGGCGGAACAGTAAATATTTCTTATCGTATCGGTGCTACTTGTTTCAGT
>CAZRPA010000211.1:0-6321 GCA_964601855.1 uncultured Flavipsychrobacter sp.
TCCTCTACTACCATCTTAAACATGTATTGTATCTTATGTTCCATACGGAAACCAAGACGGAACTCTACGCGTATTATTTCATTGGGCACTATGGTTTGCACCACATAGTCGGTAGTGTATGGGTCATCCAATACATCTACATGCACAAACCAGTATATGTCAGCACGTTTGGGCTTACGATAAAGAATTGAATATAGTATCTTATGTTCTATCTCTTTAGGATTATTGGCACTAGTAAGGTATACTAGATGAGTTGCATACTTAGGTATAGAAAAATCTTTACTGAGCTCCTGAATAATAGGAATATAGTTGTCTAACCGCACAAACTCGACATATCTATTTTTGATTTTTCGAGATTTAAACCACACCAGCATTACCATAAACAAACCGCCAGCTATAAAAACCGTCACAATGCCACCCTCTGAAAATTTCTCTACGAGATTGGCAGTTAGGAAAGAAAACTCTATTGCCAGATAAACCAATAAGTAGGAAACAATTAGAAATATACTCACCCTTTTCACGAACATATAGTATGCAAAAAGGCAAGAAGTCATTATCATGGTTACTGTAATAGACAAGCCGTAGGCAGCTTCCATACTTGCAGACCGCTGGAAATACAGCGTAATAAGTACACAACCAGCAAACAACAACATATTTATACCGGGTATAAACAATTGCCCACGCTCTACAGTAGGGTAATTAATTTTCATTTTAGGCCACAAATTGAGCTTTATAGCCTCACTGATAAGGGTAAAAGAACCAGATATCATAGCCTGACTAGCTATAACTGCAGCTACAGTAGCTATCATAATACCAGGTATAATGAACCAATCTGGCATTACCTCATAAAATGGATTTTTCGACATCGAATTCCATGGTATGTTGGTATGTATATTCAGCAAATATGCACCCTGCCCCAGATAGTTAAGTATAAGACATGTCTTTACGAAAGTCCATGACACCCTGATGTTTTTCCTGCCACAGTGGCCCAAGTCTGAATAAAGCGCCTCAGCTCCCGTAGTACACAAAAACACAGCCCCCAATATCCAGAAACCCTTAGGGTACATAAACAAGATTTTGACAGCATAATAAGGGTTAAATGCCTTCAATATATGCCAGTCTCCAGCAATGTACAGTTGATGCAAACCCAACACAGCCAACATGGAAAACCACACAAACATAATAGGGCCGAATGCCTTGCCTATAGATGATGTACCAAACTGCTGAAAGAAAAACAGACCAGCGATGATAGCTAATACTATATATACTATGGTCATAGTACCTATGCCATGAAGAGCAGGTATATTACGCAAGCCTTCTATAGCAGATGTAACTGATATGGGTGGAGTAATCATACCATCAGCCAAGAGAGCTGCACCACCCACCATAGCTGGAAATACGGTCCATTTGCCATGCCGCCGCACTAACGCAAATAACGAAAATATCCCACCTTCCCCTTTGTTATCGGCTCGTAGGGTAAGCATTACGTATTTGACAGTGGTTTGTAATGTAAGTGTCCAGATAATGCACGATAGTGCACCTACTATCAGAAACTCATTAATAATTTTTCCGTTGCATACGGCATTCATCACATATAGTGGCGAAGTACCTATATCTCCGTAAATGATACCTAGTGCAATGACGATACCCGCTAGAGATATTTTATCTAAATTCTTTCCCAAACCACAACAGTATTAAACGTGAAGGCGGCGGCAAAGTTAGTTATAAAGAAATTTAAAAATCAAAATGATTTGACACTTTCATTACCAATAACAGCAACAGCATTCCGAATAATCTTTTATGTACCTATACCCAACCAGTCGATTGCATTCTTATAAAGCAATTTTGATTTTAATTCATCGGTATAGTTCATCGACTCTATAAGATGACCTGGATGATGCTCCCCCAATGGAAAAGGATAATCACTCCCCATGCACACCTTATCGTGCCCCATTATGTCTATAACGAAGTCTAATGCCTTGGGGTCATGCACCAGCGCATCTATCCAAAACTTTCCAATATAGTCTCTCGGATTTACTGCATTGTCTACCGCACACAAATCAGGTCGCACATTATATCCATGCTCTATTCTGCCTATAGTAAGCGGAAAACTGCCACCGCCATGAGCAAAAGCAACCTTCAGGCGAGGGAACTGCTCAAACACACCACCAAAAATCATAGAGCAAATAGCTCTGCTGGTTTCTGCTGGCATACCTACCAGCCATGGCAACCAGTATTTTTGCATGTCGTTTTCGCCCATCATTTCCCATGGGTGTACAAAAATGCTGCAACCCAGTTCCTGTGCAGCCTCCCAGAATGGTGCAAAAGAAGGATCGCTGAGGTTTTTGTTATTGATATTGGAGCCCAATTCAAGACCTGGCATTTTTAGTTCCTTTACGCATCGCTCCATTTCGCGAATTGCAGTATCTATATCTTGCATGGGCACAGTGCCAATACCTATAAAACGTTTAGGATGATGATCTACACACTGTGCTATATGATCGTTGAAGAATCGAGAAGTTTCTAGCGCATGCTCAGGTTTGGCAAAATAGTTGAACAATACAGGTATAGTAGACAATACCTGCATATCTACGCTGGTCATATCCATTTCCTTGGTACGCACATGGGGGTCCCAACAGTTGTGTTCTATTTCCCTGAATACTTTGTCGCCCTTTATCATGCGTGCACAGCAGGGCTTATGGTGCTCCAATCTTATAAATTCGCCATACCCAAACTTCTGAAACCAATTGGGTATATGCTCCGGCATTATATGGGTATGTATGTCTATTTTCATGATTAAGTTTAAATGTAGTTTTAGAATAATAAAGAGAATGATTACTAATTAACTTTTGTTTTTTTATTCAGATCTTTCCAATGTTCATAAGTAGAAATAATTTCATTCCACTCTTCTGAAATGCCACCATCAAAAGGACCAAACTTATTTTCTATTTTCAGTAACAGTCGTTCAGCTTTTTTACTGCCAGATACATAACCCCAAAACAACTTGTTAGCAACATGCATAGTAGTATCGTAATTTCCTCTTCTCAGCGTTTTATATTGCTCAATTACTGACTTTCGTTGAGATTTGGTGTATTTTTTAATATCATTTCGATAATATGCCTGTTCTATCAAGCTATCTCCTTTGTAAAAAAACCGATGAATGTAAAAGGTAATTGGCAAGAAAATAAAGTTATCACCAACAGGCAGCATATAAATATCACTTACCAATAAAGTATCATCCTTTTGAGATACTTTGCAACTTTCCATTGCCCCCCATTCATTTATTGGATCATCTTTTCCGCATTCATAAATACTAAACTCTGAATATATTGTATCCAAATTTTCAATTTCATATCCACCACAAAGCCCAATTTTATGCTCGTTACTGAAAGTGAAAGTTATTTGTGGATTCTTTTGTTGTAAAGTCATCATTGCATTCTTGGCACAATAACATTCCTGCGCCAACAAAATAGAAGGCAAAAATGTAACCCACAAAAACAATGGGATGCTCCTCAACGCCTATTGCAATTTTTACCTTAAAAAATACTTTCCTGCCGCCAGCCGGTTAATGATCTTGCTGTTCAAGTAATAGCTTGCTCCAGATCATTGATTATATCTTCTATATTTTCCATACCCACACTCATCCTTATGAGCCCATCAGTAATGTGAAACACCAAACGTTGCTCGCGCGACACACCCATATGGGTTGTGGAAGCAGGGTGAGACACAAGAGTATCGCAGGTACCCAGCGACACCGCATTAGTGCACATCTGCAGCTTATTCATAAAAGACACACCAGCATCAAACCCTCCTTTCAGCTCGAAACTAAGCATTGCACCACCATTTTTCATTTGGCGCATAGCAATTTTATGATCCGGGTGCGAGGATAGTCCTAAATAGTTGACCTTAGACACAGCACTATGCCCTGCGAGAAAAGAAGCCACAGCCGCAGCATTACTGCAATGACGCTCCATACGCAAACCAAACGTTCTCAGACCATTGGTAAGCAAAAACGCATCGAATGCATTACTGTTACCACCCATCAGTCTGTGTGTTTTGGTTACTATTCCATTCATTTTGGCAATATCTCTGCCTATCACTACCCCACCTATGGCGGTACCATGACCGTTTAAAAACTTAGTAGTAGAGTGCATCACAAAATCTACATCGTACCTGAATGGCTGCTGCAAATAAGGTGTTGCAAAGGTGTTGTCTACACACACTGTAAGTCCAAAACTTTTGCCCAGAGTAGACAATGCCTCCAAATCTATACATTGCAATGTAGGATTTGCAGGCGTTTCCAGATACATGAGCGCAATGTTGTTATCAGCTTTCAGTGCATCCTCCACCTTATTTACATCATGAAAATCTACGATAACGGCATCTATACCCAAACCCGGAAGCACTTTTTCTAGTAGTTCATGTGTTCCTCCATACAGAGAGTGATGTGTTATTATTTTCTGACCAGACTTTACATTACTCAATATCATGGTAGCTATAGCCGACATACCCGAAGAGTGTAGCAAAGCCTTCAGTTGTAGTGGTTCTCCACTGCTGTTGGTTAGTTTGTAAGCCTCTAGTAGTGCTATTTTTTCCTCAGCTTCAGTAATGGTAGGATTGCCCCACCTGCCGTACACATAGCCTTTTTCATCACCTTTAAAAACGCCTATCGCCTGCTCCATATCATCAAACGTATAGGTGCTTGTAGCATATACCGGTGTTAGGTGCGCTCTATTGCTTTCGCCAGTGTGTCCACCACGAATACATAATGTATCAAAACCTGCATTTGTTGTATTTTTCATTCAGATACTATTGTGATTGTAAAGATAGTGATTGATTGTGCATTATGTCATTTAGCACATTTTCGAGTATCAAATCTTGACTCTCTGTAAAAACAGATTACAAATGAATTCATAAATTGTTAAGGATAATATTTCAAGAATCTTAGAAGGCTATTAAAAATGTGGTTTATCTTTGCCAAAAATCACAACAAATGAAACACTTCGTATTTAGTACAATGTGTGCAGCCGCCCTACTTACTGCAGCCACCGCCAATGCACAGCTAGGTGTAAAAAAAGTAGCTAGCAAAGTAGTGCCAAAAGTAACAATAGGTGTGAAACTAGGTATGAATATGCAGAAACTGGATGGTGATTTACCAGATTCAAAATACAAATCAGGTATTGTAGGTGGTGCATTTGTAAGTGTAGACAGAAAAAAAGTAGGCATTAGAGTAGAAGGATTACTGAAAACAGCAAAACTATCTATATACAATACTAATGTAAAAGTTAATGCTGTTTTTGTAGACGTTCCACTGTTGCTGGAGTATAAAATAGTGCCCAGACTTTGGATACAGGCTGGACCACAATTCAGTAGTATGTTATCTGCTAAAAGCACTGATGGTGTAGATGCTAAAAGTGTATTTAACACCAGTGATGTATCGGCTGTGATAGGAATAGAAGCTGCATTGCCACTAAAATTGACTGTAGGTGCAAGATATATTTATGGTTTTAACAACCTTAATGGAGCAACTTATGGTGGTGAACTGAAAAGTCGTTCATTGCAGTTTTCAATAGGTTATCGCTTCATGAATTAATGAATTTATAGTTAATCATTTACCCGTGAGCAAAATCCTGTTCACGGTTTTTTATTTGACCTCCGAAAGACTATTAAACCCTGTAACGAGTAGCGCATAGATGCTAAGAAAAGTGTAATAAATTACAGAAATTTGTTCGCAATTTAGTTTATCAAATTACATAGTTAGTTATCATGAAACATACATTATCTATCATTTTTTTACTCTCCTGCTGTGCATTCACTAAAGTATCTGCGCAGGTTATGGGGGGCACAGTACCCTTTGTACAGGTAGGGTTCAAACTCGGTGGTAATTTCCAAAGCTTATCTAAAGCACCCATCAAAACAGGCCCAGGCGTGCTAGCTGGTTTGTATGTAAGAAAAAGCGTCGAGCGGTTTGGAATGAGGATAGAGGTACTAGGTGGTTTTAATAAATATGCTACAAAATTCCCAGCATCTTATTATTCACTACCTAGCCCAGGGCTCGACACTGTTTCAAAGGGTGATTTTCAGGCTATATCATTGTACGCACCTGTAATGGTGGAATACTTCCTTACCAACAAATTACAGGTAGTAGCGGGTGGACAATATGCATACAACTTATCAATGAACGATAACAACAATGCATATACCAAAATCTACGGGGAAGATAAGTTCCTTAAAAAATCTGAAATAGCCATCATCGCGGGTGTAGAATACTTTTTCAACAAACACGTGATGATGGGAGCTAGGCTCACTAAAGGCATCACA
>CAZRPA010000212.1:0-222 GCA_964601855.1 uncultured Flavipsychrobacter sp.
TGCATTATTGTACATTTCTCTTAATTTCAAACTTAGCTCGTGAACGCTCATATTGTTGATTTAAATTAGTACTGGTGTTTATTTCTTACCCTTTCTATATTTTACCTCTGGCTCTGCCGCAATCATATAGTTCTGATCTTCAGATATTTTATAACCTTTTTCTTTATATTCACCCACCTTCACCTGTCCATTCATCAGCATTGGTAATAGCCAATCACGGAG
>CAZRPA010000212.1:232-6314 GCA_964601855.1 uncultured Flavipsychrobacter sp.
TCGGCGAGTTGCTTACTTTGCATTTTTAAGGTAAGAATTTGCTCATAAGCCGATGAAATAGCTGAGCCAAATTTTTCAACAAACACTAATGGTGGTATTACTGATTTTAGCTGAATAAAATCATTAGAAACAATTGCATCAAAAACAGACCCTGCTGCCTTAGCCTTTAAAGTCTTTACCTGATCTAAAACAAATAAATGCATGAAGCAATAGGGAGTATTTTCGTTGGAGACAATAGCATAACATGATTGGTTCATACCCATGTCGCAAGCCGCAACGTTGACCTTGCCAACTGTGCCTCTTGCTGTAATGAAAATGGTACCTTTTTTGTAAAGTTTAGTACTACTATTGTCAATTCCTAATTTGGTGACATGCAAAGCAGTATCGATTACAAATATATGCTCTTCAGTATCTCTTGGAGTAAAAAATGGATATTCACCGTTCCAGTATTTAGATTCATCTGTTTTGGGAGTACCACCGCCTTGCAAAGTTGAAAAACTCATGAGATTACCAACTTCCCACCCCTCCGGCACATCCCTTTTCAACTCTTCACTCCATACCATTTTGCCGCCACTGGTTTTGTAGGGCTTGCCGTTAGCATCAGGAAAATCGAACTGTACAAACCAATAGTCATATAGTGTTTTTGCCATTGCTTCCAACTCTGTATTGATGCGGTTGTTGAGTTCTATTTTAGCATCAAGGGATAATAGAACATCTGCTATAAGTTTTTGCTCTGAAATTGAAGGTAATTTAATAGGATGTTTGTAAAGCGAATCTAGATCAACACCCGTTTGGCCTCCAGTACGAGCAGATAACATATCAACATACTCAAACACATGTTGTTGAGTTAGAAAGTAATATAAGTAGTCGTTTAAGATGTTTTTTTTAGGGACGGCTTTCATTAAGGCTACGTTGTAAGCCCCCTCCATCCCACGAAATATTTGGAATATCGGAGGGCCGTATCTGCCTATGATAATATCATCTCTTTTGAAAAATTTTGTTGTTGAATTATAGGGAATATATGTTGGAAATTTATCAGTCTTAAAATCCCTCGTTTGTACCAATCTTACATAACCGTCCCTGGGAGTATCGAGAAACTCAGACTTGGGCGGCTGGCTTCCCCCAATAAAGGTACAGACATCTTCAATTTTTAGATTTTGCCGCATCAGTATAGAGTAATTTTTGAAATTTGTTTCTGAATTTCCTTCTCTAGGGTTTTCGATTCAGCAAAAAGGCTATCCAAGTTGGTTTTGAACCCTTCCATTTTTTCAGCAAATGCTGCCGGGCTGATGTCGGTGTATTCGATTTTTACGTCAAAATACTGCCCGGCACTAAAGGAGTAGTTCTTCTCTGCAATTTGCTCATAAGAAACAACTACCGTGAAATCTTCTACTGCTTCGTGCTTATTAAAAGTATTGATAATAGTTTGCTCTTCTTCGGGAGACAATAACGTTTTCTGGTTCTTGCCATCCTTTACGGTAGTGCCCAGTTTAGAGGCATCCATCAGTACTATGTCGCCCTTTTTGTTGGCGTTGTCTATAAACAGTATGCTCACATTGGTGCCCGTAGTAGCAAAAATGTTGCTGGGCATACTTATGACCCCCCGCAGCATTTTTTCATCTACTAGTTTCTCGCGTATTTTTCGTTCTATGCCGCTTTGTGCGGTTATAAATCCTGTAGGTACTACTACGGCGGCTCTGCCTTTGGCAGATAACAAAAACATGATGTGCTGAATGAACATGGGGTATATAGCCATGCCTTCGGGTTTTGCCTTGGGTACATTGGGTGTACCTGCAAAAAAACGCTGGTGGTTTTCTTTAGTGTTTAGGTCTTCTACATAGTCGCTAAAGTCGAGTTTGAACGGTGGATTAGACACTATAAAGTCAAACTTTTTCAGTTTGCCGTCTTTGTCTTTGTGGTAGGGGTCAGTAAGTGTATTGCCCTTTACCACATTGGGTATAGAGTGTACCAGATTGTTGAGTATGAGGTTCAGCCGCAGAAGGTTAGATGATTTCTGCGAAATATCTTGTGAGTAGATGGTACACTTATCTTCGCCTATAGCATGTGCCAGATTCATAAGTAGTGTGCCAGAGCCAGCAGAGGGATCGTAGCAGGTAACGTTTTGTTGTGGTTCTGTAACTAGGCAAGATGCCATTATCTTGGCTACGGCATGAGGGGTAAAATACTCGGCATACTTACCGCCACTGTTGGTATTGTAGTCTTTAATGAGGTATTCGAATATGGTGGCGTAGAAATCGAACTTTTCGTGGAAGATATGCTCAAAGCTGAAGTTGACCAGTTTGTTTACTATTGCTTTGCAAAAGTCATCGCGTTTATCGGTTACATATTTACTGATGTTTTCGAACAGCATTATCTTCTCGCCACCATCTGTAATAACAGAAAATATGTCGGTGTTCTCCTTGGCTATATCGAGCAGGGTATTGTCGAACAGTTCGGAAAATTTGGGTTGGTTTTGGTTTTCGAACAGGTAAGAAATATAATGTTCTGGTTTCAGTCGTGCTGTGCTTTCTGTCATTTGCATCAGCAGCATTTCGTAGTCGTCTTGTTTGTACTGCTTTATGGCAGCTTCCCAGTTGTCAGATTTAGCTAATAGGGGGTCTATCTGCTTTGCCTCGAATGCGAATTTGTCATTGAGAAACTTGTATAAGAATACCTGTGTTATGATCTTAAACTCATTTCCGTCGTTTCCCAAACCATAATTGGCGCAAACGCTTTTAAGGTCGTCGATTAGGTCTTTTGTGTTTTTTTCAAAATTTACTATCTGGTTCATCTATTTATCTATTATGCTACACGCCCGTAATACTCGTTCATGTATTCTTTTACTATGAGGTTATTAATGGTTTTGGATCGGTCAGCGTCTAAAGGTAGTTCGTATTTGTTCTTCAACTGGGTTATTACCAGTCGCTTTATCATTGTTTCCACATAGCTTTCGTTGTCCATAATATTGGCGTTCTGCAATATGTGGGCATCTACTTCTTTTTTCAGGCTTTGCAGGGCTTCAAACAGTTTACTTTCACTATCGGTGAGTGGGTCTTTATCCATCAGCCGTTTATGAAGACGTGCATATTTAGCATCGTTGTCGTACTTGGCACGCAGTAGCTGATTTTTGCGCTCTAGTTCTTTAGCTTCGCTGTATATTTTTTCCAGCTCCCTGATGTTGGCTTCCATTTCTTCCTTAGATACTGCGCTTAGGTTTTTCTTTTTGAATAGCCGTTCCAGTTCTTCTTTTAGCGTCACAAACACAAGGTCGTGCTGGTCGAAATTGCCGCCCAGTGTTTCTCTTGTTTTTTGCAGGGTGTTTTTTAGTTTATCGGCAATGATCATTTCCTCCTCCCGTAGCTTGGTGAAGGCAAAAATCACATCTTCTAGTGCTACATTGAGCAGGTTGCCAGTGTCTACATTGTTTTCCAGCGCTTCTTTTAGGTTTATACTAGCTAGCCGGTCGTTAGCTACTCGTGCCAATACTGTTAGCTGCTGAAAATCCATTTTATCCAGCATGTCATAATGACCAGACAGGCGAATGAGGTTGTAGAGGTCACGAGCATTATTCAATGCCTTGGTGATTTCGAGCATTGATTTGCGGTCGCTTATTGCGGTTATCTGCTGCGAGAATACCTCCTTATTGGAAGTGTCATATCTCCACAGCACATCTTTTATCTGCTGTATGTCTGTTGCAATTTCTTCTTTGGTTTTAAACAGGTTGGTGTAGTGCTGCATTTCGTCGCCCAGCTCGCTTTGCAATTCTGCAAAGTAGTCTTGGTTGGTTTTGTCAAACTCGCGCTGTATATCAGCAAAATCTACTACATATCCATATTTGAAGTTGCCGTAAGTTCTGTTTACTCTGGTTAATGCTTGTAGTAGGTTGTGTGCTTTTATTACTCTGGTTACATATAGTTTCTTGAGCCGTGGGGCATCAAAACCAGTAAGAAGCATATTGTACACAAAGAGTAAATCGACATTGCCCGCCTTAAATTCATCTATTAGCGTTTCTCTTTCCTTTTTAGTGCCGGCATCATGCAGTATCAATGCGGAGGATTTTACACTGCTTTCCTCCTTTTGTTTGGTGGTATATGGAACAATGGGCTCGGCAGCCATTGCCAAATTTTGGTTTTCTGTTTTGAGATATTTGTAATCGAATATCTCTTGCATTTTTTCAGCTTGCTCGGAAGAGTCGCATATCACCATGCCACCAATGGTGTTGTCGTTCATGGTGATTCTTGCCTTTTCAAAGTCGGTTACAATGTAATCGAGCAGGGGCTCTACAAACCGAGCATGTGAATAGACCAATTTTCTGTCTGACTTACCTTTTAGCACGTCTATTTCTTCGAGTGCTGCTTTCAGCTTCAGGTGATAACTGGTTTCTATATCCTCGCGTATCAGCCGTAGGGTGTAGCCATCGGCTATAGAGGCATTGTAATAGTACTTGTGTATATAGTCGCCAAAAAGGGCTTTGGAGTTATAGTCGGTACCTAGTAAGGGAGTGCCAGTCAAGCCTATTTTTATTGCTTGTGTATCAGATTCATTGAGGTTTGCCAAAAAACTACCCTTAGGGTTGTAGCTGCGGTGAACCTCGTCGAGGAAATAAACTCGCTGAATATTGATCTGATAATCTTTTCTGCTAACTACGTCTGTATCTTCTTTGAATTTTTGGATGTTGACTACCGTTATTTCATGCTTGCCAGAATTGTTGTGAATGGCAATGGTTTTTTTCAAATCCCGTACAAATTCATCTTTAGAATTAACAATGTGCACTATTAGTCCTCTGCTCTTAAATTCATATGCTGCCTGTGTGAGCAGATCTAATCGGTCGACAATAAAGTAGAATTTAGGTACAATTCTTTTTGCATTGAAGTAATGGGTCAGGAACTTTACATTGTAGTAAGTGAGGGCAGTTTTTCCGCTGCCTTGTGTGTGCCAAATAATCCCTTTTCTTACACCTTCATTTAGTTTGCGCTCTATAGCTTTGGTAGCAAATAGCTGGGGGTAACGCATGATGTGTTTTTGCAAGCCCTTTGTTTCCTTGACATAAGCAATGGCATATTGCAGGATGAAAGACAGCCTATCAGGATGAAATAATGAGGTGCATATTTTATTGGTGGGTAAATTTGGGTCTTTGTTGGTAAGAAATTCAGGTGAATTCTTGATGCTTACTAGGTTGTTATCTGCAAGTATTTCTGATTCGAGTTGGTCGGGTATGGGTAATAAAAGGGTGTTAAGGTCGAGGTTTTCTTCTTCTCTGAAATAATTGAATTTTGCGCTTTTGTAAGACGTAGTAGCATAAAATGCGCCTTGAAATGGCTGTGAGCTGCTATCGTCGTAGGGCATATTGTTGGAAAATACCATCAACTGAGTAATATTGATGAATTTTCTGAACTTCTTGTTTTTGAATCTTGTTTGAATTCGTTTGTATTCTGCCTGAATACCGTCAAGATTGTTTGGTTTTTTGACCTCTATAAATACAAGCGGTAAACCGTTGATAAGTAGTGTGATGTCGGGGCGAAATTCTTCGTCTCCATTGACATAGGGTAACTCTGTAACTACTTGTAACTGATTGTTTTTGAAATTTTGGAAATCGATAATGGTAGGACCTGAACTGGAAGTAAGCATTTCGTAGAATGCCTTGCCAAGGTCTTCATTATCTAATTTCAGGCTAATGCTATCATAAATAGTATGTACTTCGGTGAGTGATAATTCAGGATTGAGCCTATGAATATTAGCTATGAAGGTGTTTTTGCAAATATTGGTAGTTGTATCCCATGACGCGCCAGATAATGGCAGATATTGATAACCCAAGCGGCATAAGTGCAAAATGGCAGGTATTTTTACCCGAGAGTTTTCGTTAAATGACATTATAATGTGACGTTAGTGAGGTAAGCGCAAAATACTCATTTTAATGATAGGAATATAGGTTAATAAACATATTGTTTTGGTAGATATTGTGAGTTTGCCGTGGTGTTTAACATAAAATAAAGTTGCTGAATGATTACTCCGTGTTATTTTGCCCTACTCGAGGTTGTTGGTCAATCTATCGACAGGGATTCCGTTGATTAACTCATACAAC